>USBR01000009.1 GCA_900552905.1 uncultured Succinatimonas sp.
ACTTTTTTCATTGGATTTTTTAAGTGACCACAGAGATCCGTTAGAACCTTTTTTTTCAGCTTGTGGGGGATCTTGCAGAGACAAAAAAGCCTGGCATCACCAGGCTTTTTTTGATTTCGGATGAGGACCGATTAGACCTTCTCGCGAATACGAGCAGCCTTACCAGAACGATCACGTAAGTAGTAAAGCTTAGCACGACGAACGTCACCACGACGGGTTACGGTTACAGAAGCGATCATCGGAGAGTGGGTCTGGAAAACACGCTCAACACCTTCGCCAGAGGAAATCTTACGAACGGTGAAAGAAGAGTTTAAACCACGATTGCGCTTAGCAATAACGTTACCCTCGAAAGCCTGTAAACGGGTCTTGTCGCCTTCAACAACTTTAACCTCTACGCGTACGCTATCACCGGCATTGAAGTCAGGGATATCAGTACGGATCTGCTCTTTCTCAAGAGCGTCAATAATAGGATTGCTGGCCATGTTAATGTACCTATAAAAAATTACAAATTCTTTTACGAACGTTGACGAAGGTACTCGTTTAAAAGCTCCGTCTCCGTCTTATCCAAAATCCGGTCTTTGAGCAAATCAGGACGTCTTTCATAAGTACGTCCTAAAGCTTGCATCAAGCGCCATTTTTTAATCTTTGCATGGTCGCCGCTTAATAATACCTCTGGAACTTCCATTCCATCGATAACCTCAGGACGTGTGTACTGAGGAAAGTGCAGCAAACCTTCTGCAAAAGTATCTTCCTCGGCATTGCGAATATTGCCAAGTACTCCTGGCACCATTCGTGAAACCGCATCGATGATACACATGGCAGGAAGCTCACCCCCTGACAGGACATAATCACCGATAGAAACCTCCAGATCGACTTCTTTCTGAAGGACGCGCTCGTCTATGCCTTCGTAGCGTCCGCTAACTAAGATCATAGAACCCCAGCTTGAGAATCGTGTGACCAGAGAGTGATTGAGCTGTATGCCTTGTGGAGACATGCATACAACCTTTGTTCCGGAAGGAGCATCTTTACGCGCCGCCGCAATGGCGTCACGTAACGGCTGTACCTTCATCAGCATTCCCGGGCCGCCGCCATAAGGCTTATCGTCCACGGTCTGATACTTATCGTGGGTAAACTCGCGCGGGTTATAAGTGTTAACGCTGATAAGACCGCGTTCACATGCCCGTCTAGTTACGCCACAATTGGTGACAGCACCAAACATTTCCGGAAAGAGTGAAACTACACCAAACCACATGGCTAATAGTCCGCACCCCACTCTGTCCAAATCGTCTTTGCCTCGAGATCGACGGCAGTAACAATTGGACCTACGACATACGGGATTAAAATTTGTTGTCCCGATGCCAGGTGGTCAGAGGGAGATACTTCCATAATAGGAGCAGCTCCTTGATCCCTAATTCCCGACACTTTGCCGAGCTTTATACCGTCAAGACCAATTACCTCACAACCTATAAGGTCAATAAGATAAAGTGTGCCTTCGGCGGCAGGCGGGAGGCTTGAGCGCCTGATCCCGATTTCCATACCCGCGTAGAGTTTTGCCTCTTCGGGGGTACTCACCGCTTGCAATTTGACAATAAAGTCTTTGCCATGCGGCTTCCATTCTTCAACCTGAACCTCACGCCATTTCGCCCCGCGCTGGCGGATAAACCATGGCGAGTAGTCAAAAAGGTTTTCAGGTCTGCTTGCATAAGACTGTATTTTCATCCAGCCTTTAATGCCATAGGACGAACCTAAGCGTCCCATTACACGCGGAATATCATCTGCTTGCGCAGACATCTTAATTAAGCCTCAGCAGCCTGGGCTTCTTCCTGAGCCTTAGCCTCAGCAGCAGCCTTACGAGCAGCTACAGCGGCCTCACGCTTAGCGGCACGAGCCTGTAAAACAGCCTCTTCACCCATCTCATTTTCTTTGATGAGCTGCTTGACGCGATCAGAGGGCTGAGCACCCTTAGCAATCCAAGCATTGACAGCTTCCATGTCAAGACGCAGACGAACTTCTTTACCAGCTGCGATCGGGTTGAAGAAACCAACCTGCTCGATGAAACGGCCAGAAGCTGCAAAACGAGAATCTGCAACGATGACGTGATAGAAAGGACGTTTCTTAGCGCCTAAACGGCGTAAACGAATGACTACCATTTCGTAATACCTATGTTTATAAAAAAGAAATGATGATTTCAACAACCATCAAAGATTACTAAAATACAGTGACGGGATTATACACTTTTAGGAGAAAATTTCAAGATGACCGCACAAATAAATCGTGCGGTCGGCGAGATTTTTTTAGCGTCTAAAGAGATTACCGAAGGCGCCCATACCACCGGCACCCATACCGCCCATGCCCATCAGGCCTTTCATAGCACCGGCCATCTTGCGCATACCACCCTTACCAAATTTCTTCATCATATGGCGAGTAGTCTCAAATTGCTTTAAAAGCTGATTGACTTCCTGAACCTTAACGCCAGCTCCCATCGCAATACGCTTTTTACGAGAAGCCTTGATGATCTCAGGATGCTCACGTTCTTTTTTAGTCATAGAAAGAATAATAGCTTCCATATGAGCAATCATCTTATCGTTAACTTGACCTTTAATCTGATCGGCCATTGCGCCCATACCGGGAAGCTTATCGATAAGCGTGGACATACCGCCCATCTTCTTCATCTGCCCTATCTGATCTAAGAAGTCATCTAAGGTAAAGCCCTGCCCCTTGCGGATCTTATCGGCCATCTTCTTCGCGCTATCGAGATCGGCTGTTTCCTGTAAATTCTCAATTAAGGAGAGGATATCGCCCATATCGAGAATACGGGAGGCAATACGATCAGGATGGAAGGGCTCTAAAGCGGCGACCTTTTCACCCATACCGATAAACTTAATCGGTTTACCAGTAATTTCCTTAACAGATAAGGCCGCACCACCACGGGCATCACCATCAGCCTTAGTTAAGATAACACCGGTAAGCGGCAGTGCTTCAGAGAAAGCTTTAGCCGTATTAGCCGCATCCTGACCTGTCATCGCATCGACGACGAACATAGTCTCAATCGGATCGACAGCCGCGTGAATTTCTTTGACCTCATTCATCATAAATTCATCGACCGCTAGGCGACCTGCAGTATCGATAATGAGGACATCATAAGCACGCAATTTTGCTTCATTTAAAGCGGCAGTGGCGATATTTAAAGGCTTATCCTTAGGATCTGAAGGATAGCAATCGACACCTACTTCAGAAGCTAAAGTCTTTAACTGATCCATAGCAGCCGGTCTATAGGTATCGACAGATACCATCATGACCTTTTTCTTAAGCTTATCTTTTAAATATAAGGAGAGTTTGGCCGCTGAAGTAGTTTTACCCGCACCTTGCAGACCTGCTAATAAGATAACAGCTGGGGGCTGATGAGCTAAATTGATGGCTGCAGTCTCACCACCCATGGTATTGACGAGCTCAGAGTAAACACATTTGATAAACTCCTGACCTGGGCTTAGGCTTAAACTTACTTCCTGACCTAAGGCACGCTCCTTAACGCGGGCAGTAAAGGCTTTAACTACAGGAAGCGCAACATCAGCCTCTAAGAGCGCAGTACGAACCTCGCGCAGGGTATCTTTAATATTGTCCTCAGTAATACGGCCCTGACCGCTGATATTCTTTAAAGTGCGGTTAAGGCGTTGTGTCAGGTTATCAAACATGGGATCCCTCGTGACGGATAGAAAATGGATGTCTTAGCTTAAACTTTTATGACATCAAAAATTATATGACTTTGCTTTATTATACAGTTTTTACAAGCCTCGTGCCGCCTCTGAAAAAGACGCACACCTAAACTCAGAGGCTAAGGCCTAAAAGTAAACTCTTATGAGAAATGGTGACTATGCAGGCAAATTTAAAGCTACATGAGCTTAAATTCAGTATTTTTTGAGAATTTTTTGAAAAAAAAACGACCATCTGCCGATGATCGTTTTTTATAGAAACTTAATTAGTAACAGAAATTACTTGTTCTGCTCTAACCAGCCCTGAGCAAACTTAACACCCTTCTCGATGTTAGCCTTTAACTGCGGAACAGCCTCGTCTAAGACCTTCTGCTCGTAAGCGGAGATCTCACCGATGTCTAAGGTCTCTTCCCAGCCGTTCTTGCCAAAGCGGACGCCCTGAGCGAAGAACTGAGAGTACTTGCCGTCACCCTCAACATAGCCGTACTCGCAAACACCCGGCTCACCCATGAGGCCACGGACAACCTTTAAGGCGAAACGTGCACCAGCACAGGCCATAGATAAGGTAGCAGAACCAGCACCAGCCTTAGCCTCAACAACCTCGGTACCAGCGTTCTGGATACGGTCGGTTAAAGCCTCGATGCGCTCCTGAGAGATCTTCTCGCAACCGATAACCTTAGAGATTAACGGGAGGATGGTGGTGCCGCTGTGACCGCCGATTACCGGTACTAAGATACGCTCACGGGAAATGCCTAACTCGTCAGCTAAGAAAGTCTCAGAACGTAAAACGTCTAATACGGAAACACCGAATAAGCGGTGCTTGTCGTAAACACCCTCAGCCTTTAAGACTTCAGCTGCGAGCGGTACAGTGGAGTTGACCGGGTTGGTAATAATGCAGATGCAGGCCTTCGGGCAGACCTTAGCGCAGTTCTTAACTAAGTTAGCGATGATGCTAGCATTGATGTTGAACAGATCATCACGGGTCATACCAGGCTTACGGGCTACACCAGCAGGGATGACAACAACGTCACAGCCCTCTAAAGCCTTAGGTAAATCATCACCAGTAAAGCCCTCAACGCAAACATCGGTAGGGATGTGGCTGAGATCCTTGGCAACACCCGGGGTAAAAGGTGCGACGTCATAGAGGCTGAGCTCAGAACCGGCCGGAAGCTGATTTTTGAGAATCATGGATAAAGGCTGGCCGATACCACCAGCTGCGCCTAAAACTGCAACTTTCATGTGTTACTCCTAAAAAAAACCAATCGTTTCAGTCAGCAGGATAATAATCTAAAAAAAGCCCTGCTCTGATCGTGTCTATTATAACAACAATGCGTCGTAAGACTTAGAAAAAAATCTCACAACGCACGTTAATGATAAATTTTTCTGGGTTCTATCTAATTTTTAAAAATTTTACTAGAGCTCTTTAGAAAAATCTAACAGAGAATAAATCTGCTCTTCACGACCATTTAATACTGCAGCTAAAGCGAAGTATTCACTTACAGTAGGCAACTTACCTAAAAGAGCGGTACAAGCGGCAAGCTCGGCACTGCCTAAGAAGACATTAGCGCCATTACCTAAACGATTAGGGAAGTTACGGGTAGAGGTGGAGATTACCGTAGCATTGTCACGCACACGGGCCTGATTACCCATACAGAGACTACAGCCTGGGATCTCAACGCGGGCGCCGACCTTACCAAAGAGTGCTAATAAGCCCTCATCGCTTAATTCCTGTCTATCCATACGGGTAGGAGGAGTGAGCCATAATCTTACCGGGACCTCGGACTTTTGCTTCTCAAAGATGGCGGCTGCGGCACGGTAATGACCGATATTAGTCATGCATGAACCGATAAAGACCTCATCGATAGGGGTAGAGGCGACCTCAGATAATAAACGGGCATCATCAGGATCGTTAGGAGCACAGACAATAGGCTCAACGATCTCATCTTGATTGATTTCTAAGACATAAGCATAGGAGCAATCAGGATCAGCCTCAATTAAGCTTGGATTATCAAGCCAAGTCTGCATAGCATCAGCGCGCTCTAATAAAGCTTTAGCATCGCCATAACCGTCAGATACCATCTGCTTTAAGAGGGCGATATTAGACTTAAGGTACTTGCTTACTGACTTTTCAGATAAGGCAATAGCACAGGCCGCAGCCGATCTCTCAGCTGAGGCATCAGCTAATTCAAAAGCATGCTCGACCTCTAAATCCTCTAAACCCTCAATTTCGATAATTTTGCCTGAGAAGATATTCTTCTTACCGGCCTTCTCTACAGTTAAAAGGCCCTGCTTCTTTGCAAAATAAGGAATAGCATGGACTAAATCACGTAAGGTAATACCCGGACGTCTCTTACCTGTAAAGCGGACTAAGACAGACTCTGGCATATCTAAAGGCATCATACCGGTAGCGGCGGCAAAGGCGACGAGGCCTGAACCTGCGGCAAAGGAAATACCTAAAGGCATACGGGTATGAGAGTCACCACCAGTACCGACAGTATCAGGCAGGCACATGCGGTTTAACCACGAGTGAATAACACCATCACCAGGCTTTAAGGCAACACCACCGCGCTCTTTGATAAACTGCGGTAAGGTGTGATGGGTCTTTACGTCTACACTCTTAGGATAGGCGGCAGTGTGGCAGAAAGACTGCATGACTAAAGGAGCGTTGAACTTTAAGCAGGCTAAGTCGATAACCTCATCGCGAGTCATAGGACCGGTAGTATCCTGAGAGCCCACCGTGGTAATGGCGCTTTCACAATACTGACCTGGACGTACGCCCTCTAAGCCACAGGCACGACCGACGATCTTCTGCGCACGGGTAAAGCCACCTTGACCTGAGATCTTTTGCGCCTTAGCGAAAACCTCGCTCTCAGCTAAACCTAAAGCCTTACGGGCACGGTTAGTTAAAGCCTTACCGATGATAAGACGGATACGACCACCGGCACGGACTTCATCTAATAAAGTCGGGGTCTTAGGCGCAAACTCCGCTAAAACCTCACCGCTTGCATGATCGCAAAGTACACCCTCATAGATCTTAAGATCGACAATCTGACCTTGCTTTAATTTCTGTACATCGCATTCTAAAGGTAAAGCACCGCTGTCCTCTAAAGTGGTGTAGAAGATAGGCGCAATCTTACCGCCTAAAACCACACCGCCCTCGCGCTTATTAGGCACAAAAGGAATATCGCGGCCGATGTGCCAGATTAAAGAATTAGCGGCACTCTTACGGGAAGAACCGGTACCGACAACATCACCGGCAAATAATAAAGGCAGACCCTCAGCTTTGAGATCAGCTATCATCTGCATCGGGCCCTTAACGCCCTCGACATCAGGCTCAATACCCGGACGCTTAAACTTAAACATGGCCGTAGCATGTAAAGGGATGTCAGGACGTGACCAAGCATCAGGAGCTGGTGAGAAATCATCGGTATTGATCTCACCTTCAACCTTAAAGACCTTTAAAGTCAGGCACTCAGGGAAGGTCGGCTCTTCGGTAAACCACTGTGCCTGAGCCCAGCTCTCGATGACATCTTGTGCATATTGATTGCCGTTTTGAGCCTTAGCTAAAACCTCATCAAAGGCGCTATAGACTAATAAAGTCTTAGACAGAGCCTTAGAGGCTTCAGAGGCTAAAGTTTCATCATCTAAAAGAGCGACGAGATAAGCGACGTTATAACCACCGCGCATCTGACCTAAAATCTCTACCGCCGCCTTTTTATCGATAAGCGGAGAAACACAAGCACCGCTGGCGATTTCATAGAGGAAATCAGCCTTAACCTTAGAGGATTTATCTACACCCGGATTGACACGGTATTTTAATAAATAGAGAAAATCCTCTTTGCTATCTAAAGGCGGCTGTTTTAAAAGCTCGCACAGAGCGGAAGTCTGCTCCTCGCTTAAAGCTAAGGGCTCAATTCCTAGCTTGTGACGCTCAGAGGCCATGGAAAAATAATCTTCAAGATATGCTGACATTAGATCTACCTTTACTGTATATGCCGTGTATTTAGGCTTATAGGAAATTAAGCCTAGCGATAGCGGCCCCAAGCAAAATAAGCACCAGGATCGGTCTTACGCAAAGGAGCTATCTCGTTATGTCCTGCTACAGCTCCGCGCGTACGCGGATAAGCCTGATACAGGCTATTTAAAACCTCATCGAGGCTTTCATATTGAGATATAGTGTATGCACAATAATCACTCCCTTCAAGCTCGATGCCAATACTGTATTCATTGCACTCTTTACGACCTTTATACTCAGAACGACCGGCATGAAAAGCCCGATCTAAAAAGGAAACATATTGCGTAATGAGCCCTTCACGATTGATAAAAAGATGCGAGGAGAGCTCTAAATGAGCTATATCTTTAAAAAAAGGGTGAGCATTGGGATCTAAAGCGCCTGTAAACAGGGCATCGACATGATGGCCGCCAAAATGCTGTGGCGGCAGTGAAATGGAGTGAATGACAATTAGGGAAATGTCTAAAGGTTTAGCTCTAGCACCAAAATGACTGACCGGGACTTGTCTTACCCCACATAGCCAGCCACTTTTAATTTGCATCATATTAGAAGGATAAGGTACTACCTAAAACCTTACTCGTATCGGAAATGAACTCAATATCAGAAGCCTTAGCCGTCTTACCCTCTAAGCTTACGAGCTCATAATTTTCAGGTGAGGATAATAAAGCCTTAAGCAGGCGATTGTTGAGATCGTGACCGGTCTTATAGGCCTTAAAGGAGCCTAAAATGCTATGACCATTCATATAGAGATCGCCGATAGCATCGAGCATCTTATGACGTACAAATTCATCAGGGCTACGCAGACCATCTGGATTTACTACTCTAAAATCATCTAAAACAACGGCGTTTTCTAAAGAACCACCTAAGGCTAAATGATGCGCATGCATATACTCAACATCGCGCATAAAGCAGAAGGTACGCGCACGAGAAATCTGCTCGGCAAAGCCACGGCCGGTGAAATCAAAATGCAGATGCTGCAGATCTCTATCCATAGCCGGATGATTAAAATCGATGGTTAAATCTAAATCAAAGCCTGCATCTGACGGATTGAGCTCAGCCCACTTATCGCCATTTTCAACTCTGACTTTACGTAAAACCTTGTAATAGCGTTTGCTCTCTTGAAGCTCAACGACACCAGCTGATTCAAAAAGATAGATCCACGGCTGAGCGGAGCCATCCATGACCGGAATTTCCGGAGCATTGACATCGATATAGAGATTATCAATACCAAAGGCAGCTAAAGCCGCAGTCAAATGCTCTACAGTTGAGATACGCACGCCGTTTTCATTGACTAAGGCTGTGCATAATTGAGTGTCACGCACATTTTGCGCTGTGCATTGCATCACTACCTGCGGATTTAAATCACAGCGGGTATAGATAATGCCAGTATTCGCAGGAGCAGGACGCATGCTAACTTGTACTTTAGCTCCTGAATGCAGACCAATACCTGTTGCAGATAAGGGCTGCCTGAGTGTACGTTGTTTTGTCATTTGCCGTTCCCCCTTAGTGGTGAACTAAAAAATAAGAGCGATTTTCTTAAGTATAGAAAATCGCTCTCATTTTATACTAAAAAAACGCTTTTAGCACCTACAACTTTAGCGAATGCGTCGGTTGAGGATGGGCGGCAACTCTAAATCATCCTGCTTAGATTGAGAATTTGCCTTGTTTTCCTGAGGCTTAGGCTGCATTTGAGCATTTGGTAAATTAGGGTTATAAGCATTAGGATTATTTGCCATCATGCCATTATTGCCCTGAGCATAAGGATCCTGAGCATAACCTTGAGCTCTGGTATCATAACCATAGGGAGCTTGATTAGCATAAGCTGCATTGCCAGGCGCATAGGGATTTTGATTAGGCATCTGATTGCCATAAGCACGCATCTCCTGATGATAGCTTTGAGACATAGCCTCAGGATTTTGATACATCTGACGCGCACCTAAGTCAGCAGGATTAGAGCGCAACTGCTGATAATTTGGATTTTGGCCATAGGGGTACTGATTAGGTACATTTGGAGCAAAATTGCGATTAGGAGCAGTATTGGCAAATTGATTATTAGCATTAGGGCTTACAAAAGCACTAGAGGTGCTGACATTATTTTGCTTGTGCTTTTCTAATTCAGCTTTTTCTAAACCTTGCTTGATATTCGGGGTGATTACAAAATCATCCTTTTTATCTAAAGTCCCAAAGTTTGCCTGCATTGCCTGCAGACGCTGGAAGGAATTGAGCTGCGAATTAGGCTGAGCATTGCCAGTGAAGCTTGCCTGACCATTAAACGGCATGCCATTGAAATTACTCTGAGGACGCGGCGCCTGACGGGGAGCTAAAGAGGCCTGAGAGTAAATATTTTGCATCTGGGACTTTGCGCTCTCCTCTTCCTTAATCTCGCGTTTAGGCGCGACCTGCGAGACGTCAGCTTGCTGAGAAATACCGGTAATTAAAACCGTCAGATACATTTCATCAGGCTCTAAATTCTCGTCATAGATCATACCGAACTTAAAGTCAGCCTCGCTATTGGCATAACGCTGTAAAGCATTACCCGTCTCATCTAAGAGATTCATCGGGAAGGCTGGACTTACTCTAAAGTTCGCTAAAAGGCCCGCCGCTGATGCTAAGACAATAGGATCGATAAGCGGTGAGCAGACTGCGCTTTCAATTGCATCTTCAATACAATTAGAGCCCTTACCGTGGCCAGTACCAATCATCGCAAAGCCACGACCGCGCATGACATTGAGCACGTCGGTAAAGTCGACATTGATAAAGCCAGGATTTACGATAAAGTCGGTAATACCTAAGACGGCATGATAGAGCACATCATCACAGGCTGAAAAAGCCTCTCTTAAGCTCACCCCTGAGCCTAAATTACGTAAAAGCTTATCATTGTCGATAACTAAGAGTGAGTCGATATGCTTAGATAATTCCGCAATACCGGCATTGGCATTGGAAATATGACGCTTACCTTCAAACTTAAAAGGACGGGTGACAACACCTACGGTTAAAATACCTAGATCGTGAGCGACCTTAGCAATTAAAGGGGTAGCACCGGTGCCAGTACCACCACCCATACCGGCGGTAATAAAGACCATATCGGCGCCTTTTAAAATCGCCTTGATATCCGCTAAGCTCTCCTGTGCGGCCATAAGACCTTTATTAGGATCACAACCGGCACCTAAACCCCCGGTCTGATTGACACCAATCTGTACTCTGATATCTGCAGTAGATTTACTCAAAGACTGAGTATCAGTATTGATGGCAATAAACTTAACGCCGTTGATACGCTTATTGATAGCATGCTGTAAAGCATTACAGCCACCACCACCGACGCCAATTACAAAAACATGGCGAGTCTCTAACGGATTTATATCATCCGCACTGTCAGCTATTTGAGCAGTATCTAAGTGATAATCAGTCATGTGAATCTCTTTTCTTAAAAATGCTACTGTTAATGGTTAATTATAGCCACGAAATTAGTTTTTGTAGAAGAAATAAAAAAAGGCAGCTTCAAAAGTTGCCTTTTATATCAATAAAAGTGAAATTACGCCCTATTCTGATTTATTTCTGAGAATAGGCGGCATATCCCACAGCTCAACCTTATTCTCCTCATTCTGACGAGCGGCCGGAGCTTGGGTAATGGTAATATCTAAATCATCATCGCTAAATTGCTCAACGCGGCGATTTTCCTGAGCATTAGGCACCTCAGCTTGCGGCAGCGGCGGAGTACGGCCCATCGGTGCTTGCATCTGCGGCTGCTGATAGAACTGAGTTTGATTAGGCATCATCTGGCGATTGCTAGGAGGCATCATCTGGGCATTAGGCTGCATCTGCATTCTGTTTTGAGCATTATCAAAGAAACCTGTACCCATAGGCGGCATCTGACGACTTGCAGGAGCTGCCTGACGATTATTAGCAAAACCACCGAAGAAATCGCGTTGCATACCCATATTAGGCATCTGCGGGGCGGCATTTGGACGCATAGCATTAGCCTGAGGTTGCATCTGCGGAGCCGTACGCGCCATCTCATCGGCATTAGTAGAAATACCTGCAATTAAGATAGTGATGGCAATCTGATCTTCAGCGAAACTTTCATCGAAGAAGAGACCAAACTTGCAATCGGCCTCATCATCGGCATATTCTTGAACTGCGTTAGAAATCTCTTCAAGCTTGGTGATCGGGAAGTTCGGATTAACTCTGACATTGACTAATAAGCCCGTTGCTGAGGAAATATCCACAGGCTCGATAAGCGGGCTGTGAATAGCATGATCAACAGCGTCTTTAACAAAGTTTGCACCCTGACCTACACCTAAGCCGATAATGGCGTGACCACGACCGCGCATTACTGTCTTCACATCAGCAAAGTCGGTATTGATATAGCTTGAATTGGTGATGAACTCGGTAATACCGCGGACGGCATTTAATAAAACATCGTTAGCGGCATTGAAGGCATTGACGATGGAGATATTAGTACCGAGATTCTTTAATAATTTGTCATTGTCGATAATAATGAGCGAATCAACATGCTTAGATAATTCGGTAATACCGGATTCGGCATTGATCATGTGGCGCTTACCTTCAAACTTAAAGGGTTTGGTGACCACACCGACAACTAAGGTCTCAGGATCAGTAGCCTTGGCCATCTCGGCGATGACAGGAGCGGCACCCGTACCGGTACCACCGCCCATACCGGCGGTAATAAAGATCATCTTCGAACCCTGTAAAAGATTCTTGATGTCTTCCTTACTCTCCTCGGCAGCCTTACGGCCCTTATTTGGATCACAGCCTACACCTAAACCCTCGGTGAGTTTGACACCGATCTGCACCCGAGTAGGAGCTGTTGATTTCTTTAAAGCCTGAATATCAGTATTAACGGCAATAAACTCAACTGAGCTTAAGCTTTCGTTAATCATGTGCTGCAGCATATTACAGCCGCCACCACCTACACCAACTACACGGATAATGCAGTTGCTAGGCATGGTAATACCTTCATCGGGGGCATTATTTGGAACCGGATCGGCCAGAAAATCGCTCATTTCAATACTCTCTAAAAACCTGATTTTATTTAATATATTATTTCAAAGCCCGAAGCCTTTGAAAGCAATTTTTTACATTTCTCGTCTGAGCCAATCAATGACTCCACGAAAAACACCTTTATGCGCTACATGCTCTTGGGTTTTCTTCTTTTCAAGCTGTGATTCAATACTATCCTGAGCACAACGCAAAAGTCCGATAATTACAGACTTATCAGGATCGTTTAAATCGATATTCTCATCACAAGCTCCCGGAGCTACCTTAACACCGCGCGGATGACCGATACGGTATTTCCTAGCAGCTAAAGGCTCCGCAATTTCGCCTTTATTAAAGATAACATTTTCAAGCACATGTTCGATATCTTTCGTGTTTGCAACACCGCCCGTGATCACAAATCCAGAACCTAAGTTGATTCTATTCATGCCATTGCTGTTTTCCTGCATTTCAATGGTATTGATAACCTTACGGAAAATATTAGTCAGACGAGCTTCGATAAAAGAATTTAAGCGGGCAGTACTGATAGGAATACTGCTACGCTCATTTGAACTTGGATCGCGGGTACTGACCCATAAATCAGGAGCAGGCTCGCTTTGAGAGAAATAATCGCCCTGATAAGGATAATCGCTCTTAGCTACACCATGGGCAATACGCAATTTTTCAGCGGCATTCATATGTAAACCGAAATGACGGGCAATATCATCATCCATAAAGCCACCGCCATCGTCAAAGCCAAAGCTCATGACGCGGAATTTATTGTCATAAACACTGACGCCGACAGTGCCCTTACCGATATCGATATGGCAAACACCGATTTCCTTTTCGTTTTCAGTCAATACCGCATCAGAGGCAGCATTATCATTATTGACCTCAGAGTCGATGCGCAGATCGGGATTTATGGACTTAAGAACGCTTTCGATATTCTTAAGCTGCGACATATGAATACCGACTACATGCACGCAGACACTGATCTTCTTTGCATATTGTCCAATAGGATTGTAAATTTCGTTTGAAGTCTCGGTAATATAATTCTGCGGAATGATGTGGACAATCTTAAACTTAGTCTCATCAATATGAATACCGGCCTTAGCATTCTTAATGGCGCTATCGCGATCTTCGGCAGTAACCATACCCGATTGTACAGTTGCATAACCCTGCTGATTTTCACCCTCAGCAAAACGGCTCGATACACCTACGGTGAGATGATCAACCTGAATTTTAAATTTATCGGTAAACTTGCGGATAAGCTCGGCTATAGTGCTACTTAAAAGCGCGATATCGACAACTGCGCCCTTATTGACACCCATACTTGGGGTTTCCATATAGCCTAAAACCTCAACGGTTTTATCCTGATGGATAGTACCTGCAATCAAACGAATTTTTGAGGAGCCGATGTCTAAAGCTAACTGCACTGCATTTTCATCATTCTTTTGCCCAGGTTGTTGCTTATTACTGCTTTTTTGAAACAGACTCATCTTTTTTATCTCCTGTACTCTCAACCTTACCGACGGCAAAGCCTACATCGTAGCGCAGATCAACATAGGCTACCTCGTCAAGCTCTAGCTCTGTACGTCCAAAGGCCTTTAAAAAGCGTTTTAATCTTACGGCCGAGGCACTACGACCGCGTCCTAAAATTAAACGCGTTTTAGCTTTATTATTTAATGTTAATGTATAACTGTGCACCTTATCTAAATATAGAGCATACATCTGATAAGGACTGCCTTGCATCAAGTGTATAAATAAAACCGCACTATCGTAAACCTCTTTTGCAAGATTATCGCGCTCAGCCCCCAATCTTACTAAAGGAGCATGAAAAGAGTTGTCCTCAGGATAAAATACCGAGGCGGTTTTAGCATCATAAAAACCTTTTTCATTCCAATAGGCCGCCGGCACATGTTCGACAATTGAGACTATGAGGGTATCGGGCATCTTCTTTTTGATCGCCACCTGCGCTACCCACGGCTCTTCCTGTAAGGTTTTTTGTAAAAGGCTTAAATCTAAAGTGGCAATATTCTCGCCGGCGCAAACCTTACCTGTAAGATCGGCTACCTGCTTGCGGGTTAACTGCTGTAAGGCGCCATCGATCTGTACAGCGCGCACGGGCAACATATCATCTTTAGAGAGCAATTGTGTCAGCAATAGATCGCCCTTGATAACGGCAAAGATCAAGAGCGTAGCAAAGATGATACCGCCGATAAAATAACCGCGAGAAAGTTTTTTTGCCACCTACTACCCTCTTACTGTGCCTGCCACAGCTTGCTTAAATTACGAGCTACCTGCACGACATTGCCCGCACCTTGGGTTAACAATAAGGCCTCATCAGGAAGAATGCTCTCTAAAATGGCCGGAACTTCGGCGACATTTTGAGCAAAATGCGGCTCTAACTTACCCTTAGAGCGGATAGAACGGCACAGATGACGGCCATCAGCACCGACAATCGGCTCTTCACCTGCAGGGTATACTTCAACTAAAACTAGCTCATCTACTTCCTGTAAGACGCGTACAAAGTCCTCATAGAGATCGCGCGTTCTGGTATAGCGATGTGGCTGGAACACCATGCATAACTTTTTATCAGGATAGGCCTGACGGGCAGCTTTAATGGTGGCTAAAACCTCGGTAGGATGATGGCCATAATCATCCACAAGGGTAATCTTATGACCATTAGGTAAGGTAAAGTCACCATAATTTTGGAAGCGACGACCAACACCGCTAAAGCTCTTTAAAGCCTCAACAATGACATTCTCCTCAATGCCCTCTTCTAAAGCGACGGCAATGGCAGCCGTGGCATTCTTCGCCATGTGCAGACCCGGAATCGGTAATTCAACTTTAATCGGAGAGCCATTGCGACGATAGACCATAAAGGAGCTCTTAGGACCGTGTTCCTTAAATTCAGCAACTCTAAAATCCGCATCCTCGCTCTCACCATAGGTAATGATGGCACGTCCAATATGCGGTAAAATCTCGCGCACATTAGGATCATCGATACAGCATACAGCCACACCATAGAAAGGCAGATTGTGTAAAAATTCCACAAAGGTATCGCGCAGACGCTTAAAGTCACCACCATAGGTGTCTAAATGATCAGCCTCAATATTAGTAACCACAGTCAGCATCGGCTGTAAGTGTAAGAAAGAAGCGTCAGATTCATCGGCCTCAGCGATAAGATAACGCCCCGTACCTAAACGCGCATTAGTACCAGCGGAATTTAAAAGACCACCGATAACGAAGGTCGGATCGAGTTTAGCCTGAGCAAAAATCGAGGAGATTAAACTAGTAGTGGTGGTCTTACCATGAGTGCCGCAGATGGCGATACCATAGCGATAACGCATGAGCTCACCTAACATCTCAGCGCGGCGTACTACCGGAATATGGCGCGCAAAAGCCTCATCAACCTCAGGATTACCCTTGTGAATAGCTGAGGACACCACCACAACGCTAGCTCCGGACACATTTTCTTTAGCATGTCCGATAAAGACCTTGATCCCTAAACTTTCTAAACGCTCAGTAACCTTAGATGAGGCAATGTCAGAACCGGTAACGGTATAGCCTTCATTGCGCAGGACCTCGGCAATACCACACATACCGGCACCGCCAATACCCACAAAATGAATGCACTTGACCTTATGCATCAATGGCACTTGCAAATTCTGCTTCATCATATTGTCAGTCATAAGTCCTCTATCTATTTGCAAACGTTAATAAGAATGTCTTGCGCTACTTCAGCAGCATTTAAAACCGCATGGGCATAGGCATTTTGAGACATGGAGGCAAGCTTTTGACGATCATAATTGAGATTATCAATAATATTAGCTAAAGACTCAGCGCTCAGATCCTTTTGCGGGCATACCATGCAGGCCTGACACTTTTCCATAAAGCGTGCATTCTTAGTCTGATGATCATCAACAGCTGAAGGCAAAGGCACAAAGATTGCCGGAATACCGGCTGCGGCAGTCTCAGCTACCGTTAAAGCACCGGCTCTACATACTATGAGATCGTGCGTGGCATAGAGAGCTTGCATATCGGTGACAAATTCGCTGACAGCATAGCTAAAAGTAGCCTCAGCATAGGCCTGCTGTACGCGCTCTAAATGGCCCTTACCGCATTGATGGCAAACCTCTAAATTTTGATTTTTACACAGCTTTAAAGCCTGAGGTACGAGCTCATTGAGAGCCTGTGCACCCAAAGAGCCACCGACAATGGCAATTTTAAGCTTGTCATGATTAAAATCACGCGGGGCATTATGTAAGGCCATAATATCCTCACGGATAGGATTGCCCACAACTTTGACCTTAGAGCCGACAAAAGCGCCCGGGAAACCTAACATGACGACTTTAGAGATCTTAAAGAGCAGACGATTAGTAAGACCGGCGGCGGCATTTTGCTCGTGTAAAACCACCGGAATCCCCTTTAAGAAAGCGGCCACACCACCTGGACCTGAGGCATAACCACCCATGCCTAAAGCGACATCAGGCTTAAAGCGCTTGATAATAGCTAAAGCCTCAAAAATAGCTTTAAGAACCATAAAGGGGGCTTTAAGCTTAGCTGCTAGGCCATTGCGTCTAATCCCCTTAACGTCGATAAACTCTAAAGGGAAACCATATTTAGGAACTAATTGCTCCTCCATACGCCCACGCGTGCCTAACCACAAAACCTCATGGCCATCTTTACGTAAACGCTCAGCAATAGCTAATGCCGGAAAGACATGGCCACCGGTACCGCCGGCCATGATCAAAACTCTTTTTTTATTGTCCATTTTTATCAAAACCGAATTTATGATTGCGCCATTCATAATCGATGCGCAATAAAATCGTACAGGCACAGGTACAGACAATCATCGCCGAACCACCATAACTTACCAAGGGTAAGGTCAGGCCCTTAGTCGGGAACGCCCCCGAGGCCACACCGATATTGATGATGGTTTGCAGATAAAACCACACGCCAATGCCACAAGCCACATAACCCTGAAACAGAGCGTCATGGCGCAAAATTGCAAAGCCTAATTTAAAAGCCTTAAATACAATGACGAGCTCTAATAAGAGCACAAAGCAGACGCCCACCATACCAAACTCCTCGCCTAAAATGGCGGCGATGAAGTCATTGTGAGCCTCAGGCAAATAACCTAACTTTTGAATGGAATTGCCTAATCCCTGTCCCCACAGACCACCGCGACCGAAGGCCATGAGACTTTGTGTCAGCTGATAACCTGAACCAAATTGATCGGCCCACGGATCCAAAAACGAGGTCACGCGGCGCAGACGATAAGGCTCAAAGAGCACGAAATAATAGCCGACAATGATAAGGCAGATGACCATGAGGACATATTTTAAAAGGCCCGCACCTGCAAGCCATAAGATGCCTAAGGTAATAGAGCACACCACTACGGTCGAGCCGAAGTCTGGTTGCTTCATCAATAAGCCCACGATAATGGTCATAAAACCCACAGGTTTTAAGAAGCCAAGATTAGTATTGCTGACAGCTTCAATCTTACGGCTGGTATAGCTTGAAAAGTACAAAATCCAACAGATCTTCATGACCTCAGCTGGCTGTAGATTAAAAAAGCCTAAGCTAATCCAGCGGCGGGCATCGTTAATGTCGCGACCTACGACTAGGACTAAAACAAGCAAAAGCAATGACACCAGCATGCCCCAGACTGAGAGCTTTTTTAAAGTCTCAGTTGGGATCATCACCACAATGATCGAGCAAAAAACCGCCATGACAATGGTGATGATGTGCTTTTTCATCTGATAGAGCTCATCACCATAACGTACTAGCGACTCCATCACTGAGGCGGAGCTGATAATCACCACCCCAATGCATAAAAGCAGGATTACGACAAATAATAACCAGCGGTCAAAGCCTGCAGATTTTGAAGCGGCCATGCTTTTTTTAAGCTTCCTCGTCATCTAGAAGACGGGTTACCATATTGACGAAAATATGGCCACGGTCTTCAAAGCCTTTGAACTGATCAAAGGAGGCACAAGCTGGAGATAATAAAACAGCTTGACCGGCTTTGGCGATAGCATGAGCATCGCGTAAAGCCTGACGCATATTGACCACACTGTGGCAATGCTCTGGGCTTAAATCTAAAATCTTCTTTGCATCTCGACCAAAGCAGAAGACATCGCAGACTTCCTTACCGATATAGCGCTTAAGCGGGGTAAAATCCTGCCCCTTACCTAAACCACCGGCTAAGAGAATAATGCCGTCTTTATGCAATTCGCATAAACCCATGATAGCAGCTTCAGTAGAGGCGACATTAGTGGCCTTAGAGTCATTATAATAATTGACACCATTGAGCTTGCGGACTAATTGACAGCGATGCGGCAGACCACTGAAGGTATGTAAAGCCTTAAGCTGAGCCTCACGCGGAATACCCACAGCATCAGCAAGAGCCATTGCCGCTAAGGCATTGAGCTGATTGTGCACACCATAGATACGCATCTCGTCAGTTCTGATAATTCTCTCGCCATTGACAGTAAGATATGTACCATCCTCACAGACCTCACGGCCATAGGAGCGATTATCAAGACCAAAGCTTATAGGACCTGCGTCCTTACCGCAGAAGGTAGCCTTATCATCACGATTGGTGATAATGACATCGCAGTGATGATAGATCTCATGCTTAGCTTGTGAATACTCTTCAATCGAGCCATGGTAACGATCTAAATGATCCTCAGAAACATTTAAAATCACACCGGCTTTGAGATGTAAATTGCGGGTGGTCTCTAATTCAAAGCTTGAAAGCTCTAAAACATAGAGCTCGACTTCGTCAGATAAAATTGAAAATACCGGAGTACCGATATTAGCGCCGATGGCTACCTGTAAGCCCGCCTTATCGGCCATATAACCTACTAAAGTGGTAACCGTGGATTTACCATTAGAACCGGTAATACCGATGACCGGTGCTTTAGCCTCAAAAGCAAAGAGCTCGATATCACCTACAACCTTAGCGCCATTCTTTTGAGCTTCGACAATCTCAGGCATATTGATACTAAGGCCCGGACTTAAAACTAAAAGATCATAGTTTTGCAGTTCCTGAGTATTGATAGGGCCTAAATGAAAATCGATGCCAACCGGAAGCTCCTCAATGTGCGGCGGGTTTTCACGGGTGTCAAAAACTGAAAGCTTTTTTAGATCATGCTTTAGAAGGTAATTGATACAGGCAATATTGGAAATACCTAATCCGATGACCGCAATTTTTTTGCCATTTAAAGCAGTATTCATAAAAATTCCTTATCTTAACGAAGCTTTAAAGTAATAAGGCCGATTAAAACTAAAACTATGGTAATAATCCAAAAACGGGCCATAACCCGAGGCTCAGGCCAACCACCCTTTTCAAAGTGATGGTGAATCGGAGCCATTCTGAAAATACGCCGCCCTCTTAATTTATAGGAACCTACTTGTAAAATCACGCTGAGGGTTTCGATCACGAAAATACCACCCATGATGAAGAGTAAGATTTCCTCACGGATTAAAATCGCAATAATGCCTAAAACTGCACCTAAAGCTAAGGAGCCGACATCACCCATAAAGACTTCAGCTGGGTAGGAGTTAAACCATAAAAAGCCTAAACCGGCACCCACAATGGCGGTACAAGCCATAGTCAATTCAGCTGCCTTAGGAATATAAGGAATATACAGATAAGAGGCAAAATTAGCATTAGAGGTAGCCCAGGCGACAATACCTAAACCTGCAGCTACAGTAATGGTAGTGATAATAGCTAAACCATCTAAACCGTCGGTAAGATTGACCGCATTTGAAGAGCCTGTCAGCACAAAATAGGCCAGAGGAATAATTAAAAAGCCAATATCCGGCATAATGCCCTTAAAGAAAGGCACCACAAAGGTGGTCTCATCGGGAGTTTGCGCGGTGCCGTAGATACAGCAGGCTAAAGATAAAGCGGCGACAGATTGCCAGAAATACTTATATTTAGCCCGCAAACCATGCGGATCGTGACGGACCACTTTAAGATAATCATCAGCAAAACCTATCGCAGCATAAGCTACAAGGGTGGCGATGGTATACCATGTATAGACATTGTCTAAACGGCACCATAAAAGCATGGTGATGACAATTGAGCCTATAATAAGGATACCACCCATAGTCGGGGTACCCTGCTTCTTTAAATGGGACTGCGGACCGTCATCGCGGACTACCTGTCCAAAATGTAAAACCTGCAGTGCTCTGATACTCAAAGGACCAAAGCATAAGGCGATGGTCAAAGCGGTAAATAAGGCCATGACGGCACGGAAGGTCAGATAGCTGAAAACGCGTAAGGCGTCGACATAATTACTCAGCCACTCTGACAGTAAAACTATCATTCTCTCTCTCCATGGATGATAAGCTCATCACTTATAGTTTGCATATGCATGGCATGTGAGCCTTTAACTAAGAAGCTACAATAAGCACTTTGCATTAAATCAAGCGCATATTTTACGAGATCTTCATGGCAATTAAAATGTTTTGCTTTAGCACCACAGGCCTTGACGCTAAGCTTACTTAATTCACCCACACATAAAAGCTCATCGACATAATCTTTAGCAAACGCGCCTACCTTATAATGCAAGTCCTCAGCCTGTGCACCTAATTCGCCCATATCGCCAAAGATCAAAACGCGATGGCCTTTACATAAGGATAAAGTCTTAGCTGCGGCAATCACCGCATTGAAGCTTGCATTATAGGCATCATCGATAAGAGTAAAATTACCATAATCTTTCACGCACAGACGGCCACCTAAGCTCTTAACTTGATTGAGACCTTGCTGTATCTGCTCTAAAGAAGCACCCGCACAAAGAGCTAACAGCGCCGCAGCTGCGGCATTGAGAGCATTGTGCTCACCTATGACAGGTAAGGAGATAGCCAGACTCTGACCTTTGATGATGAGATCAAAAGTTAAACCCTCAAGGCTTACCTTTAAATTCGCAAGGCGTACAGTGGCTTTAGCGGATACACCAAAAGATAAAAGCTTACCTTGTGCTAATTTATCGGCATAATCCTGACACCAGCGCTCATACCACGGACTATCAGCACAGACAATACCGATACCATCACGGGCATAGACATCATCTAAAATTTCGCTCTTACCCTTATAGATACCTTCATAAGAGCCAAAGCCTTCTAAATGTGCTCCACCGACATTATTGATAAGTGCTACCTGCGCTTGGACAAATTCACAGGTGCGCTTGATATCTAAAGGATGACTTGCGCCCTGCTCAATAACAGCATATTCAGTATTGAGATCTAAGCGCAATAAAGTCAAAGGCACGCCGACATCATTATTAAAATTGCCGGCAGTAGCAATGGTATTACCGCATAAAGACAAGATACTAGCGGTATATTCCTTAACCGTAGTTTTACCGCAAGAGCCAGTCAAGGAGACTACCTTAGCTTGACATTTGCGTCTCACCACCAAAGCACACAGACCTAAAAAACGCAAAGTATCGGCACATTTGACGCAAGGCACTGATACTTTAATCTCACGGCTCACAGCTACAGCCACGGCACCATTTTCAATGGCTTTAGCGACAAAATCATGACCGTCAAATTTCTCACCGACAAGAGCGATAAATAAAGCTCCCTGACAATTGCGGGAGTCGGTGGATACGGCCTTAATATTCAGATCCTCACCCTCTAAAGTAGCGCTATCTAAAGACAGCACTTCGCTTAGTTTAAAATCAATCACAGCTAACTCCTACAAGTGAGGCGGCCAATTTTCTATCAGAATAATCGATGGTTTTATCCTTGAAGATCTGATAATCCTCATGGCCCTTACCGGCAATGACAATACAATCATTAGCACTAGCATGCTCAAAGGCAAATTTAATCGCGGCTGTTCTATCGGCAATACGCTTGTAATTATGTGCACTCTGTACGCCTGCGACCATATCATCGATAATGCGCTCAGGATCTTCTGTACGCGGATTATCGGAGGTAAAGACTACCTTATCGGCATGCACACAGGCCTTAATGGCCATGATGGCACGCTTACCCTTATCGCGATCTCCACCACAACCTAAGACACACCAGATCTCACCTTCAGGGTGATGGGCGCGCACGGCCTTCAATACCTGTTCAACACCATCGGGCGTATGGGCATAATCGACGACTAAATGCGGCTTACCTTCAGCATTAAAACATTCCACCCGGCCTTTAACTGGCACTAATTGTGAAGCTTTAGCTAAAAGACTCTCTAAAGGAGCATTGAAGGATAAAAGTACACCTAAGGCGACTAAAATATTTTCAATATTAAAGGTACCCATGAGCTTAAAGTCAGCCTCGCCCTTGCCCATAAAGGTATCGAACTTAATATGTAAGCCATCTTGTTTATAGACGACATCGGTGGCGATGACATAACGCTTAAAGCGGGAAAACTTAGGATCATCAGCTTTAAGCTTACGGCTGACAACAATGCAATTGTCATAATCGGAGGCAAATTTAGCCCCTGTCTCATCATCGATATTGATAACTAAACGCTCAGGCGGTACCAAGTCCAAAAAGGCCTTTTTGGCTTTGGCATAATTTTCCATAGTCTTGTGATAATCGAGATGATCACGGGTGAGATTAGTAAAACCACCGGCTGCAAATTCACAACCGCTAATGCGCCCCTCACAGACACCGATAGAAGAAACCTCCATTGCCGCATAAGTGGCGCCTTCTTTGACCATATCGCCTAAAACCTGCTGCAGGCTGATTGCATCTAAAGTAGTATTGGCACTTTTATGTAAATGCGGTAAAAAACCATAGCCTAAGGTACCTAAGAGACCGGCTTTAGCGCCGGTAATCAGGCTTAACCACTGACTTATAAGTGAGGTAATGGTGCTCTTACCATTAGTTCCGGTAATACCAATAAGGCGTAATTTATGTGACGGTTCTTCACAAAGCCAAGTGGCAACTTTGGCATAAAAAGACGCATGATGCGGCATATAGATAATCGGCATGCTCACACCTGCAAGTTGCTCTGCAGTGGGCTGATTGTCTTTGCTGACTAAAGCGGCTAAAGCTCCCTGTTCCTGAGCATTTTTTAAATAATCTAAGCCATTTACATGTACGCCCTTGATCGGCACAAAGACACTATGCGCATCGCAAAGACGGGAATTAGTCTGTAAGCTTTTAACCTCAGCCTCAACTAAGAGCATATCTTTACAGCCGACAAATTTACATAAATCCTTTAAAGTAAACATAAAAAGCCTGTGTTAATTCTTCTCGTTAATCTCTCTATCAGGAGGCACATTATACAGCTGTAAAGCCTGAGCCATTACCTCCTGAAATACCGGTCCTGAAACCACACCACCATAGAACTTACCGGCACGCGGGGCGGTAATTACTACTACCATCGCAAAGCGCGGTGAGGAAATCGGCGCATAACCGGCGAAGGTAGCCATATAATCGCGGCCATAACCACCAGCGGTGGCAATACGGGCAGTACCAGTCTTACCAGCAACGCGATAACGCTCAATGGCAGCCTTACTACCAGTACCAGCGGCAACTACAGTCTCTAGTGCCTGTTGCATGCGGCGCACCTCAGTGGCATTAGCTATCTGTGTTGCCGCCTGCGGTTTTAATAAACGCAAAATTGATACCGGGTGATAAGCTCCACCTGAGGCAATAGTGGCATAAGCTGAGGTCAATTGCAGACTGGTAACGGCTACACCATAACCAAAGCCTAAGGTCGCTTTATCGATCTCAGACCAAAATGGACGATTAGCATTGAGTCGGCCGGGACTTTCACCAATAAGACCTGATTGCGAGCGCTGTCCAAAGCCAAAGCGCTTGAGCATATCCATGATCTTATAAGGACCTAGACGCTGTGAAATATGGGCCATACCGGTATTAGAGGAATACTTGATAATATCAAGCAAGGTTCCGCTATTCATAGCATGGGAATCGCGCACCGTCTTACCATCGACCACAAAGGGACGGGTATCAAAAACCTCACGCCAATTGACTGAGCCATTCTCTAAGGCCGCAAGGGCGACGATTGGCTTTAACGTAGAACCGGGCTCAAAGATATCGGTAATAGTACGGTTTTTAGCATTTTTAATGTCAAAATGACGGCGATCATTAGGATCAAAGGAAGGGCTATTGGCCATCGCTAAGATTTCACCCGTACGCACATCGATAAGCACTGCACAGCCACTGTCAGCCTGATTTTCTTTAACCGCATTATCTAAAGCTTTATAGGCAATAGTCTGCAGGCGATTGTCGATACTTAAAACTAAATTGCCACCGGCAGCACCGGCCTTAACAATGCTCAGATTCTCAACAATATGGTTATAGCGATCTTTATGGGCTCTACGGGTAGTGGCTGTAGCGGTAAGATAACTATTAAAACTCTGCTCAACCCCATAGACACCGACACCATCACCATTGAGAATACCTACAAGATTTGAATTAACCTCACCTGTAGGATAGAAACGACGATAGCTATCATTGAGAATAATGCCGTCTTTACCGATGCTCTTGACGATCTCAGCTTTATCTACATCTAAATAATGCTTAAGGGATACAAAGCGGCGGGTAGGATCCTTGATTTTCTCCGCAAGTTCCGCAGGATCGATCTCTAAAACCTCACCTAATTTAGCTAAGGCTTTTTTATCGCTTGCTACCCCATTTTCATGCAGAATTTTAGGATCGGCATCGACAGTTTTGACGGGAATGGAAATGGCGAGAATGCGACCGTGGCGATCGGTAATTTTTCCGCGAGCTGGCTCAAAGTGATAATTACGCAAAACACGGGCATTACCCTCAGCGATGAGACGCTCAGGATGCAATACCTGTATCCACAATAAACGACCGACAACAAATACAACAGGAAAAATTAAGCATAGGCAAACCATGCCTATACGGAAGCGGGAAATCTTTAAATTTCCGCCTCCTTCTTTGTCTTTAAATAGTGCCATCTAATTATCCAGACGTATGACAATTTCCGCCTCGGTTTTTGGATTCACCATTCCTAATTTTGTAATTGCCTGCTCACGAATAAATGAGTGTGCCGATAAGGACTGTCGTTGCGCTTGCAATAACAGACTCTCACGGCTTTGATTCTCAATATTAAGATTAACCTCATTTAGAGTTGCAGTAAGCTGACGGGTATTTTGTACCTGAATAATCTTATAAATACTTAATACGGTAACGGCAAAGGCTAAGAGATAAACCACGCAATTACGCATTAGGTCAGCTATAATCGTCGGCAACAAGGCGCGAGTCTTGCTTTTACCCAAATACTCGTAGCGACGATTGAAGGAATTATATGTATCCTCACCAATATCTCCTAAATCAACATTGATGATCTCAGGTTCCTTTGATTGCGGTTCCTGCTTTTCTTCATCTTCAGTGTCTTTAGAAGCTGCGGTGTTTTCTTCGATTTCTTCTGAGGTCTCTGCCTCTAAAGCCAGATCCTCATCTTCTAATTTCCTAGCAGCAGCACTTTGCATTTATTTATTTTGCCTCTCCATTCGCGAGCTGACTCTTAAAGTAGCGCTACGCGAACGTACATTTTGTTGTAATTCAGCGTCGCTAGCTTTAATAGCTCCGCCGACAGGCTCCATTGTTGCTGTAGAGAGGCGCAATTGTTCTATTTGCTCGAAGGTCAGTGGAATGGACGGAGGTACCTCCTGTCCACGCGCCTTATCCTTAATGAAATTTTTTACTATACGATCTTCAAGCGAGTGGAAGCTTATCACGCACAAACGACCATGATCGTTTAATACGTCCACACATTGATCTAAAGCGGCACGCAATTCGTCTAATTCAGCATTGACAGCAATGCGTAAAGCCTGAAAACAACGGGTGGCCTTATGCTTGTTCTCATTCCAGCCAGGAATGGTTCTTTTGATAAGCTCAGATAATTGTAAGGTCCTATCAAAGGGCTGTTTTTCGCGCTCTCTGACAATAGCCGCAGCTACCTTAGAGGCAAAACGCTCTTCACCGTAAACCTTAAAAATATAGGCAAGCTCTTTTTGAGAATAGGTATTCACAATGGTGGCTGCATCAAGCTTAGCACTTTGATCCATACGCATGTCTAAAGGACCATCGCGATCAAAGGAAAAGCCACGGGAGGCATCATCTAATTGCGGTGAGGACACCCCGATATCCATTAAGATGCCATCGACTTTGCCACAGATACCAAAGTCTTCACAGACTGACTTAATTTTAGAAAAAGGACTATGGGCAATGTGAAAACGCGGATCTGCTATAGCTTTAGAAGCCTCAATAGCCTCTAAATCGCGATCTAAGGCATAAAGACGCCCCTGAGGTCCTAAACGCTCTAAGATAGCCCGCGAATGACCACCACGACCGAAGGTAGCATCGACATAAATACCATCAGCCTTGATAGCAAGGCCTTCTAAAACTTCATTTAATAAAACAGGTATATGAGCAAAGGGCATGATGAGCAAGAAATCCTTAAACTGACAACCCTCTCAAAGAAGAGTCAATGAATTCCTCTTGCTGACCACTTATGGAGGTTCACTTGGGAGGTGATCTCAGCATTATCTATTGTAATGCCTATAAAATAATCAGTGAGCCGGCCTGTAAGCCGAGTTCTGTGCTGCGTTATATTGCAGTGGCAACCATTCCTCTAGACCGGCAATCGCTCACCGGTTCCAGCAATCAACCCGTCTCCGGTGCGGACCACACCATATGGAAACCTATTCGATCTTGCTCCGGGTGGAGTTTACCGTGCCCTTCTTATTACTAAGAAGGCGGTGCGCTCTTACCGCACCCTTTCACCCTTGCCGGTGTTTTCACACTTAGGCGGTCTACTCTCTGTTGCACTAGTCATGAGCTTGCGCTCTCCAGGCGTTACCTGGCACCCCGTCCTATGGAGCTCGGACTTTCCTCCCCCAGTGACCGTATGTCTAAGACACGCGTACACGGCAGCGGTTGCCCGGCCGACTCATAAAACTATTATATCAGATTGTTATAAAAGATCGTGATCTTCTTTTAATTTCAAAGCTAATGTATAGAGATCATTGCGCTTAATTCCGGTCACATTAGCTAAAACATTAGCGGCAAGCTTAACTGGGGTAGTTTTAATTAACTCTTTAAGAGCCTCTACGACTTTAGGATCGATAACATTATCGCTATTTGCCACACTGCCGATGGCGACTACAAACTCACCACGAGTTCGGCACGGATCGGCCTTTAAAAACTCCGGAATATCCTTAGCCTGCAGGCGATAGAAGGATTCATAGGTCTTAGTCAACTCTCGGCACAGAGCAATGGGATGCTCAGGTAAGATCTTAGCGGCCATCTCCATGGTAGCTAAAATGCGCTTAGGAGTCTCATAGAAAACCGCGGTATAGTCGACATTGATAAGGCTTTCTAATGTAGCTTGTAATTCCTTTTCCTTAACCGGAAAAAAACCTTGAAACATGAATTTATCGGTAGGTAAAGCTGCGCCCTCTAAAGCGGTGATGAGAGCACAGGGGCCTGGAAGAGGTACTACATCTACGCCCTCTTTTGCACATAAACTGACAACGCGATAACCAGGATCATTGATAAGAGGCGAGCCGGCATCGGAAATTAAAGCCACAATACCGCCATTTTTTACCTCCGCAGCGATGAGCTTAGCGCGTTCCTCCTCATTGTGATCGTGACAGCTAATAAGTTTGATGCCCCCAATACCTAAATGGTCGAGCAAAATCTTAGAGTGTCGCGTATCCTCAGCGGCGATGAGCGTAGCTGACTTTAAAACCTCAATGGCTCTTAGGGTGATATCTTCAAGATTACCAATCGGGGTCGGCACAATATAGAGCGCACTTTTAAGCATAAAATCCTCGGCATTAAAAATTAAATATGTTCTATTATACGACCTTAGAAACTAAGTTAAAAAACTCCTCTAACTTAGGACTAGATTTAACTATCTGCATATTTTTGTGATTTTAGAGAACGATTTAACTATAATCTACCTAAGTATGTCCCGAGGCAGGACCTTTGACCTGCTGTATTGACTGATTCAAGGAAAAATACTGTGAAAGCTAAACAATCTAAACTTAACTATGCACTGTGCGCTGTAATGGCCGCTGCAGCTTTAACTCTGAGCGCTTGTAGCACTACAGGCAGTTCAGGCATCAACAGCTCACAGGCTTTTGGCAATCTCAATCTAAGCCAAGCGGAATATATCGATTTAGTCGATAATGCAAGTGATAATGAGCGCTTTGATGCCCTCATTTTACTCTTACGTAGTAGCGTCAATTCTGGCAATGCCTCCCTTGCTAAAAATACTTTAAATGAGCTCTATCAAAGCGCCCAAAGCCCTCTGCAACAGACCCAAGCTCAGATCATGGAAGCTTTGCTTGACTCCCGTACCGGTCAGCTTGAAAAGTCCTTCCAGAACCTAAAGAATATCAACTCTCAGGAACTGCCTTTAAGCACTGCTCTTTACTATTATCAATTAAAGACCGGTGTCGCTTCTAAACTCTTTAATCAGACTAAAGACGAGCAATATCAATTTGAGGCCTTTAACGCCGAAAAAAATCTCTTAGATTATGTCAACGGTCAGGATAAAGTCACCGTTATCAATCGTTGCAATCAGATTTTACAAAGCCTGCCTGAGGCTTCTTTAGCTTCTGCCCTTAAGAATTCACAAGATTATAACGATCGTGGCTTTATCGAGTATGCGCTTATCAATAGATCGCAAAGCCAATCTTTAAAAGAGGCTACCTTAAAGCAATATCGCGAAAAATACGCCGAGCATCCGATCTGCACCTATATTCTCCCGCCTTTAAGCCCTAATACTAATCCTGTCTTAGAGGGAGAGAGTGTCGCTAAAAAAGCTGATGCTGTTCCGACTAACGTCAATCCGCAGAGTATCTTCACCCTTAAAGATGATGCTAAGATTGCCGTACTCTTACCGATTTCCGGTCGTTTTGCCAACAATGTCGGCAATCCTGCTAAACTCGGTATCCTCACCGCTCTTCACGATAGAGCCTCACAGGCCCGCGTGGTCTTCTATGATACTAATAAGATGAATATGTCCGAGATTGTCGCTACCATCAATAAAAATGGTACCGAACTTATTATCGGCCCTATTCTTAAACCTGAGGTCAATGC
The DNA here is from genome assembly GCA_900552905.1 of uncultured Succinatimonas sp. Classification (GTDB taxonomy): domain Bacteria; phylum Pseudomonadota; class Gammaproteobacteria; order Enterobacterales; family Succinivibrionaceae; genus Succinivibrio. Next base: position 29,797 of record USBR01000009.1, read on the forward strand.
CCTCAATAACGCCGGCATTAAGATCCCGTCAATTGTGCTCAATAATCCTGAAGGCAATCGTCCGGTCAATCAGTGGTACTTTAATTTAGGCCCTGATTATGAAGGCGCCCTCGCCGCCTCTAAGATCTATGCTGACGGTTATCGTGCCCCAGCTGTCATCAGCAATAGTAACGATAAAGCTGCAGTCCGTGCAACTAACGCTTTTAACGCTTCTTTCTCTAAAGTAGCTCAGGTCAAGCAATGCCTCTATCAAGATCCAGCTTTATTAAAGAGCTTAGCTCAAAGCTGTGATCTAAATGCAGTCGACAGCGTTTATATTCCAGCTCCAGGTCTTGATGCCGTCACCATCAAAACCCAGATTAAGCGCGATCTGCCCGTTTACCTTACCGACAAGAGCTATCAGGGCTTGAATAATTCATCTCAGGAATTAGCCCTCAGCGGCGCTACCTTAGGTGATATGCCATGGCTTTTAACTGATAGTGAGCTTAAAGCCTCCTTTATGCAAAGCATGCCTAAGGCTAACTCACAGGTACAGCGTATCTTTGCCTCAGCCTATGATGCTGTCAACTTTGCCTTTGCTATCGACGAATTAGCTCAGGATAAGAATGATGTTATGCATGGCCTTTCAGGCGATCTCAGCCTGACTGATAAGGGCTTAATTGAAGCCTCTCCGATGTGGGTTAAATTAGGTCAAGTCCGCAACTAATCTTCTTAAAAATAAAATGCGCCAGCTGGCGCATTTTTTTAATCTTTGACAATCTCAAAACTTGGAGCTTCCAGCTCCTCGCTCTTAGGCTCTGTGTCTTCACTCTCGTCTTTAGCCTGCCCCTCGCTTTCAGCCTCAGATTCAACTGAGAAGAGAGGTTCCTTTACTAAAGTCTCATCGCTCTCAGACTCATCGTCTTCTTCATCAGCACAGAAGTTTTCTAAAATGGTACCGATAGGAATTCCCTGTCCTTGCTCAACGGCGATCAGAACTAACATAGCCTTAAAGGGTACAAAGATATCCTCACTGACACCACGGAACATGGCCTTAAAGGAAATACCCTGCGGCTTTAACTGATAATCACGCACTGCAGCTGGGGCGATGGACAAAACAATCTGATCGTCCTTTACATACTGAGATGGAACTACGACACCTTTGACACTAGTATCGATAGCTAAATGCGGAGTGATGCCATTATCAGTCAGCCACTCATAATAAGCTGTAAACAGATAAGGCTTAAAAGATGACATTTTGTCGGTCATAACTAACTCTCCCAAAAAATTTTTCTCATTATATAGACCGAGCAGGTGAAAAAAAACCCCCTCAGATTTTGTAGAAAAATATTCCATAAAGAAATGCAAAAAACTACAAAATCTG
>USBR01000010.1 GCA_900552905.1 uncultured Succinatimonas sp.
ATATTTTTATTCTTTTTTCAGCGGAGTTTCAATAATCTCAGCTTCCGGAATTTCTTCCTTTTTCTCTTCATCCTTAGCGACTACCTTAGAGGCAGCAGTGTTTTCGGTGAGAGCATAAGACTTAGAGAAGTACTCAGTAGCTTCGGTGTAATTTTGTTGCATGGACAGGATCTGACCAATCTTTGCATAAATGTCCGGAGTTTGAGAGAGTTTTAAAGCCTTCTTATAGTTCTCTAAAGCTTCCTGCAATAAGCCTTGCTTTAACTCTAAGTTAGCTAAAGCTTTGATGAGATGAAGATTGCTATCTGCAGAGAGAGCATTGCGTGCGGCCATCTTCTGTAAAGCTTTCAGTACCTCAGGCATGGCGATATCCCACTTAGAGATGCTCTCTAAGAATTCAGGATCATCGTTATGCTTTAAGAAGCTTAAACTTAAGCTCTTAGCTTTGTCTAAGAGATTTAAGGACAGAAGCTTGTGGATATAAGGAGCAATAAACTGAGAGTTATAGCGATCTTGTTTATTTAAGATCTTATAGACATTCTCCATATCCTCAAAAGTCTGAGCTTTTTGCAGACGCTCCTCGAAATAATTGCAGAAGATTTCGCGGCAATTGTCCTCAGTTAAGACCTTACCCTTTACAAGATTAGAGGCGACGCCGTAGATCTTCTCGATATCGGTATTAGCCTTATAGCAATCATAATAAAGCTTATAGATGAGAGTATTGCGGCAACTACCATTGAGGCTGTCTAAGTACTCTAAAGCGGCCTTAGTATTGTTGACCTTTAAGTTGAGCTTAGCGCGGATAATGGTAGTAGCTGCCTTGCATTCAGGGCCACGCTTTGCCGCTTCATCTAAGGCTTTACGGCAATAATCAAAATTACCGACATTGAAGGCAGATTTAGCGGAGACTAAGAGGGCATTGATAGGGAGCTCCTTAAGTGGACCTGATTTAGAAATCAAATCTAAGGCCTTCTTAAAATCACCTTTAGCATAAGCGATATAGGCTAAATCCTGACGGCTGAGGGCTTTCTTTTCATGACGTCTTTTAAAATAACGGGCGGTACCGCCTGGTACATGTAAAAGACTGTTGATGAAGTTCCACAGCACATGGACAACAACAATGGTAATTAAAGCTAAGACTACGGTAGTAGTGACTGAAGCTTCAATAATGTAATTGCCTACAGAAATATGCACAAATCCCTGCTTATCAGCTAAGGACGGGCCTACAATCATGGCCGCACAAACAAGCAACAGCCAAAAAAGGATTTTTAACATCTTAATGTCTCCTTATTATTCTGCTGAGGCTACGTCAGGGGTGTTGAAGCGTAAGATTTGGCGTGCATATTTATCAAATAAATTGTAGCTCTGTAAGCCTTCAGGCTTAGCGGTGGCAATCTTACTGTTCTTTAAGCTTTCTAAAGCTTCAATATTAGCTTTATAGGCCGGAGTATCAGGATTGTAATAGCCCTTAATTAAAGTCATGGTCTGCTCGATGCTGTTAGTGAAAGCAGTTTCGTCCTGCTCATAAACAGCCATCTTCGCTAAGAGGAGCTGCGACTTCAGATTTTCAAGTAAGAGTTTGGCCTGATCTGCAGATAAGAAGAGATTTACAGCCTGCTCATCACGGCGACGAATTTCAACAAAGCGTGAGGAGAAGTCCTTCAAGGAGGCGACGAAATTGTCCTTCCATTTGACTAGGGTATCAGTTACGGTATCAGCAAAAGAAGCATCGGCAGCAGTCTCAGCTTTCTTGAAGCTCTCAGCGCGTTGCTCAGGGGTTGAGATTTCCAGTAAGGTCATCTTTTCAAGATTGCCATAAACACTGTCGATCTTATTGACTAAACCGCGTAAATCTAACTGCGGGATATTGCTGACAGCCATGATGTCATCGCTCAGAGCCTTGCGGATCTGAATGACGCTTTCATCTTCGATATCAACTAAGAGCTTATCGGCACTCTCTAAGCACCATAAAGCAGATTTGAGATCGCGGGCGAAGACTGCCATTCTATAGGCGGCGCTGACGAGGAAGTAGCTTTGAGCTAAACGCCAATCATCAGGATTACGTGCTTCATAGCGATCTAAACGGGTATTGACCTTATCTAAGAGATCAGTTTCATTGCCAACCTGACTCTTAATGGCTTCTAAGGAAGCGACTAATTCGTCATTTTGAGCCTTAAGAGCTAAATTGCTGTCTAACAGCTTTTGCATATCTCTAATCTGGCTTTCGATAATGGTCTTATTAGCATCGATACGCTCTGCGGCAACCTTAAGGTCCTGAACATAATTGTCAGCCTCAGCGCGGACAGCTTTGAGAGTATCAGTGCTAGTGCTCTGTAAATAGCAGATATAACCACCGCAGACGACAATGAGCGCGGCGACGAGAAGATTGGAGATCTTAGAGCGTCTTTTAACGTTCTCTAAAGATTGTTGAATTTCATTAAGCTTAAATTCAGGCTGTTTTTTCTCAGCACTCTTAGGGCTCTCCGGAGCTTTTTTAGCTTCAGAAGTATTCTTAGTGTCAGAAGCCTTAGGCGCGTCAGCTACTTTCTTGTCAGCAGTGCTGTCAGCTTTTTTATTTTCTTCTTTCACAGCCTTAGGGGCAGTGGTATCAGCCTTAGCAGCGCTTGCAGTCTTGCTAGGGGCTACACTCTTAGCCTCAGGAGTTACAGTTTTAGCAGCCTCACTCTTAGCGGCAGGTGCAGGATTGTGTTCTTTCTTGGTGTTCTCAGCGACTTGGTTCACGTTTGTATCTTCTTTTTTCATATCAGGCCAGTCTCAGCAAATTGGGTAGAAAAAGTTAACTACACAAGTATTTATAATATCATGCTTTATAAATTCCACTTAGTTTTGTATGTGAGGATTGCCTCAAAGGATCCGTTTAGATCACATTTTGCACAAGCAAAACTTTAGCGCTTATAAGTTTGATTTAATACTAAAGAAAAGTTTGAGCTAATTGAAAGTCTTAATTGTTTCAAATTATGCTTATAGGCATAAGCTATAATTTGTAAGTAAGAGAGAATTTAGGGTATAGCTCTTGGAGTTTTATGGACAAGAACGCAGCTGATTTTGATTTAAGACTTACGCAATACAAGCTCTTAAATGAAGAACGTATGCGTCGCGCTTTGCGTGTTTTGCGTCCGCATACACGTCAAATGCTGAATATGCTGCCATTATTATTGCATTATAACGATCTACGCTTGCCCGGAGCTCGTAGCGCTAATGTACCCTTTGGTATCGACGGCTTTGTGCCTAATGCCTGGCAACGCCATTATCTTAAAAATCAGGGTATCAATCCAGAGGAGCGCTCTCGCGGCCGCTATTCGATCTTAGGCCTCTATGCTATGGGTAGTACTTCCTCTATCTGTCAGGGCATTGAGTCCGATCTCGATATTTGGGTGGCTATCAGCGCTAATATTCCTAAAGCTGAGGTCGAGCTTCTAACCGAAAAGTGTCATTTCATTTCCACCTTTTTTAAGACCTTAGGGGCAGATATCAATCTCTTTGTTACCGCTGAAGATAGATTTATTAGCGGTCAGCATGGAACCCTCGATACTGAGGATTGTGGTTCAGCACAAAGTCTCTTCCTTTTAGATGAATTTTATCGCAGCTCTTTTAGATTATGTGGCCGCTATATTATTTGGTATATGGTGACCCCCGCAGAAGAAGATCGCGATTATTACGGCACGGTACAGTCTCTTTATGAAAGTGGTCGCGTCGACAATCAGCTGTGGTTTGATTTTGGTTCTGTAGTAAAGAGTTCGGCCGCTGAGTATTTCGGCTCAGGTCTATGGTTATTGTATAAGGGTATTGATCATCCCTTTAAAGCCGCCATGAAGATTCTGCTCATGGAGGTTTATGCTAATGAATATCCGCGCACAAAATTGCTCTCCTCAGTGTTAAAGGAGCGCATGTATTCCTCAAATGGCTACTCTTTGCGCCTTGATGCCTATTATTTGATGTTTAAAAAGGTATCGACTTACCTAAAGCAAAAGCATGATAAGGTGCGTTTGACCTTAGTGCGTTTATGCTTTTATCTAAAACTCGAGCGCTCGCTTGTAGGTGTTGCTGATACTACTGTCATCAATATGCGCAAAAAGCTCTTATCGCGTTTATGCCGCAATTGGGGCTGGACCTCAGTTTTTCGTGAGGAATTAAAATCCCGCGAGCATTGGAAGGTCAATTTTGTCGATAAATTACAAAATGATCTCTTTTCCTCCCTGCATAAAAGTTATCGCTCGCTATTGCGCTTTAGTGTCGGACACGGCATTGAATACGCAATTACCGCCACCGATGCGGGCGTACTGTCACGTAAGCTCTATGCGGCTTTTGATGTTTACCCCGGCAAGGTTTTATTGTTAAACCGTGAATTTCGTGAGTATTTAGAGGAACCCTATTTAACCTTTATTAAACCCTCGAAAAATTCTATCTGCAATCGCGGTTGGCATCTATATCCAGCCGCTATCGATTCTTTGGAAATTTTACAAAGACGCTCGGTCTATACGGCCTTGCGTTTATGTCAGACCGTAGTGTGGGCCACTTTTAATCATGTGCTCACTGCGCGTACTAAAATTGCCCTAGGAGGCGATCCAGGTACCATCGATGCTTCTAAGATTTTATCCTTAGCTAAGGATTTAAAGGTCTTTTTAGGCAGTCGGCAGGAGGTAGTGTCAGAGAACGATCTGCAACAGACGCGCTATACTCGCAAAGCTTTAGTCGTGGTCAATTTTGAACGCGATGCCACTTTAAATTATCGCAGTAATTCTAAAGAATTAGACAGTGGCTCAGCTCTATGCAGTGGCAGATCGCGCGATTGCCTTATAGGTTCAATCGATCTGGTTACTGTCAATTCTTGGGGCGAGATTGAGTCTACCGCTTTCCCTGATGGCGAGGAGGGCGTAGTTGAGCTCTTAGCCACCCTCTTGCGCATTAGGCGTTTAGCTTTAGATCGCGGTCAGGATAAATTTAGCCCTGAGGTCATACTTTCTTATTCTAAAGCCCATCGCGATCTCATCCGTTATGATTTAGAGTCGACCTTGCGTGGTATTTTTGCCTGTATCGATCATCCTCAGCAGGAGTTTAGCTTTGATGTCGGCTTAAATACCTATGTTGCTAAGGGCTCAGGTGAGCGCGGGGTGGCGCTTTTGCGCCGTTCGCCCTTTAATTCGTCCTCAGAATTTGATGTTAGCGTGCTCTCGCGCTTTGGTATGCGTCCTGAATTTGCCTTACAGGTGCCCGCTGAAATCGATCGTGAAGCTTCATTAGGCATCATGCAGTACTTCTTTGTTAAGGGCGAAGTTGGTTGGGATATCTATATTGTCAATGAACGCAATGAGGTCAATATTATCAAGGGCTATAAAAAGTCGCGCTCTGAGCTTGTAAATGAAATCAATCGCTTTTATACCCGTCAAAGTGAGGAAACTAACGGCGCGCGCAATTTGCATTTTAATCTGCCACAATACTTTGTTCTCAGTGACAATATGCGTTATTTGCAACCATTTACGATCAAATCTGGTGACAAAAACGCAGCAATATAATAAATTCTTGTCCAAATAAAAAACCGTGATATTTTAGTAAAAAGCGCAATTTTTAGGAGTGTTCCATGCTCAAATCAGTGATTCTTATTGCCTTAGGTGCAAGTTTGCTATTAACAGGTTGCGGTATTAAGGGCCCCTTATACATGCCCTCACCTGAGGAGCAGACTGAGGCTTGTGGCAATTATCCTGACGATGAATGTAATAGTGCTGAGGCTTTAAAGTCTCAGGAAGAAGAGTCAGCATCACCGCAATTTGTGCGTGGTCCTGCGGATGATGGCAATGTCTATTACAATCCGCTGTACTCCCTGTAAGGAATATTGATTATGGATTATTTTAATTACCGCGGTGACGATCTGTATGCCGAGGACATTTTAGTTTCTGATTTAGCTTCTAAGTACGGTACCCCGCTGTATGTCTATTCAAAAAAGACTTTAGAGCGTCATGTCAAAGCCTTTGATGATGCGCTTAAGGGTCGCCGTCATCGTATCTGCTATGCCGTTAAGGCTAATTCTAATTTAGCTATTTTAAATTTAATGGCCAAATTAGGTACCGGTTTTGACATCGTCTCTGAAGGTGAATTACGTCGTGTCATCGCCGCCGGTGGTGATCCGCATAAATGTGTCTATTCAGGTGTCGGTAAGACGCGCGATGAGATCCGTTTTGCTTTAACTGTAGGCATCGATTGCTTAAATATCGAATCTGAGGCCGAAAGCTTTGTGGTCTCTGAGGTCGCCGCTGAATTAGGTGTAGTAGCTCCGGTTGCTTTACGTGTCAATCCTAATGTCGATGCTAAGACTTTACCGGCAATTTCTACAGGTCTTAAGAATAATAAATTCGGTATTGCCCATGAAGAGGCTATCCGCATCTATAAGCGTATGGCTTTAGATCCTAATTTAAAGATTGTCGGTATCGACTGCCATATTGGTTCACAGATGACCTCCGGTACCCCGATTATCGAGGCTACTAATCGTCTTATCGATATTTACAATGAGTTAAAGGCCTCAGGTATTAGCCTTGATCATATCGATTTAGGTGGTGGTTTAGGTGTTACCTATGATAATGAAACGCCGCCTACTCCTGCAGATTACTTTGCCTCTGTCTCCGAGCGTTTAGGTGATATCGATGTTGCCGTTTATGTTGAACCGGGCCGGGCGATGGTGGCCAATGCCGGTATTCTTTTAACTAAGGTACAGTATCAAAAGGATAATGGTGAGCGTCACTTTGTAATCGTCGATGGAGCGATGAACGACCTTATCCGTCCGGCTCTCTATGGTTCGTGGATGAATATTATCAATGCAAAGAAGCGCGAAGGCGCTAGTGTCTTATGCGATGTCGTAGGTCCTATCTGCGAGAGCGATGATTTCTTAGGTAAGGATCGCCGTCTCAATGTCATCGATGGTGATATTTTAGTCGTCCGTGGTGCTGGTGCTTATGGTAGCTCCATGTCTTCAAGCTACAATAGCCGTAGACTTCCGTGTGAGGTTATGGTGGATGGTGATAAGAGCTATGTGGTCAGAGCACGTCAGGAGTATGAGGCTATCTGGAAGGACGAGCGCGTCTTACCTGAATAGAGGTTAAATATGCTGCTGAAATTTACCAAAATGCAGGGCCTCGGCAACGATTTTATGGTTGTCAACGGCGTAACCCAAAAGGTCTTTTTCTCGCCAGAGCTTATCAAGCGCTTGTCTGACAGACATTTTGGTGTAGGCTTCGATCAGCTGCTGTTAGTAGAGCCTCCATACGATCCGGAAATGGATTTTCATTATCGTATCTTCAATGCCGATGGCTCTGAGGTCCAGATGTGTGGTAATGGCGCTAGGTGTTTTGTGCGCTTTGTGGTCGATCACCATCTGACAAATAAGACCGATATCAGAGTAAGTACGGTCTCAGGAGCATTGCGGCTAAAGCTTAACGATGACGATAGCGTTACCGTCAATATGGGCTTGCCTGAATTTAAACCGCAGAAGATCCCCTATCGGGCTTCTGAGGAACAAAAAAGCTATAAGCTTAAGCTTAAAGATGGCAAAGTCTTTGATTGTGGCGCCGTTTCTATGGGTAATCCGCATGTAGTCTTATTCTTTGATAAAGTGGATGCCGCTTTAGTGTCAAGATTAGGCCCGCAGTTAGAGTGCCATCCGGATTTTCCGCAAAAGGTTAATGTGGGCTTTGCGCAGGTTCTCACGCCACATCATTTAAAGCTAGCAGTCTTTGAGCGCGGTTGTGGTCCGACCTTAGCTTGCGGGACCGGCGCTTGTGCTGCCGCTGTCGTCGGTATTGTTCAAGGCAAGCTTCAAAGTCCGGTAAAGGTCAGTTTACCCGGCGGTGATCTGAAAATTGTCTGGGACGGTGTCGGCAAGAGCGTGATGATGTCAGGCCCAGCCGAGCGCGTTTACGAAGGTACTATCTGTATCTAATCTCTTTAAGTGCCAGATCTTAAGATCTGGCATCCTCTCTTCTCGCTTAAAACCTCATATCTTAAGGTACAATAAGCCTAAGTTTTACCGCTAAGGATGTTTTCATGTCTAAAGATCCGCTTTTAGATATTTGCTATGAATTTTTAGATTGTCTGCGTTTTGAAAAGCGTAGCTCTGAGCATACCATCATTTCCTATGAGCATGTTTTAACTAAGGCATGTAAAGCCCTCAAAGCTGAGGCTCCTGATATCAGTTCTTGGGAGCAGATAGGGCAGACGGAAATGCGTATTTTAAGCCGTGAGCTTAATTTCAATGAGCAAGCTGAAAGGCTTAATAATCGTACGGTAGCACACGATCTCTATGTACTCAGTGCTTTCTTTAAATACCTCATTGAGCGCGGCATACTAGTGGAAAATCCCATCAAATTTGTGCATGCTCCTAAGATCGACAAGGTTTTACCGCATATTTTAACGCCCTCAGAATTGCAGGCGCTTTTAGATGTGCCGGCTAGCGATAAAAAGGAAATCCGCGATCGCGCCATCAGCGAATTATTATTTTCCTCAGGTTTGCGTGTCAGTGAACTTACAGGACTTACGCTTAAAGACTATGATCCTCAGTGCGCTGAGGTCAGAGTTATGGGTAAGGGCGGTAAAGAGCGTATTGTGCCGGTAGGCACTAAGGCTCAGGAGCGTTTAGCTGAGTATTTAGCTATTCGCGATAGCTATAATCCTCAATGTGAGGCCTTATTTGTCAATCGTTTTGGCCGGGCTATTTCCGCGCGCGCGGTGGAGATGAATTTAAAACAACAATCAGAGCGTGCCGGTTTAGACGCTAATGTCTATCCGCATAAGCTCAGACATTCTTTTGCCACCTCGCTTTTGCAAGGTGGTGCTGATCTGCGTGCGGTGCAGGAGATGTTAGGCCATGCTAGTTTAGCGGCTACACAAGTTTATACGCATTTAGATTTTGAGCATTTAAAGCAGGTCTATACTAAGGCTCATCCGCGTTCCCATTTAAATGAAAAAACACAGGATGAAGAGAAAGCATGATTTTTTATCGCCAAGTCGTAAAACCTAAGGTTTTATCTTTTGATCTCGATAATACTATCTATGATTGTGAAACCGTATTGCGTAAAGCTGAGAGTAATTTTGCTAAATATCTCTGTGAGCGCTATCAGTTTAGCGATTCTAAACTTCAAGATTATGCTTTTTGGGCTGAGATTAAAAGTCAGTGCTTACAGCGTGAGCGGGCCTTAGCTAATGATGTAACAGCCTTGCGAGCCTATTCACTGATCGAGGCTTTCTCGCTTTTAGGGCGAGAGCTTAGTGAGGCTGAGGCTTTTGCCCTTGTCGATGATTTTATTGCCGACAGATCTAAAGGTGACGTTTCTGAGAAGATGAAACGCTATCTTAAGGCTTTAAAAGAACGCTATGAGATCTGTGCCATTTCTAATGGTAATGTTAATACCAAGATTTTAGGCGTTGAGGATATTTTCACTGTCGATTTTCGTCCATCTTTAAACTCGCTTAATTGTAAACCGCATGCTGATCTCTTTTTAAAGTGTGCCGCCTTTTATCGCGTCAAGCCTGAGGAAATCTTACACATAGGTGATGATCCCTATACTGATGTTACTGGGGCTGTGCAAGCTGGCTGTCAGAGTGCGTGGGTCTATCGCGGTTATACGGGTATTTCTCCTGATGAGCGTTATTTAAAAGCGGTACCTAGTGTCAGTATTAAAGATGTCTATGAGCTCTCTTCTTGGTTAATGCCTGATTACGAATAATGAGTACTATTGATTCTGAATTTTTATTACAAAACCTCAATGCAGGTCAGCGCGAGGCCGTCAGTGCCCCTTTATCTAATCTTTTAGTCATAGCTGGTGCCGGCACCGGTAAGACTCGCGTTCTCGTTGCGCGCATTACTTGGTTAGTGGAGGTGGCAGGTCTTTACCCGCGCGAGATTTTAGCTGTTACCTTTACAAATAAAGCTGCCCTAGAGATGCAAAGCCGTATTGCCGCCTTTATCGGTGCTAATAGAGCGCGTTATCTATGGGCAAGTACCTTTCACTCTGTCTGTTTACGCTTATTGCGCTCTTATGCGCAGCAAGCAGGCTTAGCGCCAGGCTTTAGTATTTTAGATAGAGATGCACAAGTGGCGCTTATCAAGCGTTTAATGAAGGACTGCGCCTATGGCGGCGATCTTAAAGCTTCAGAACTTGCAAGTAAGATTTCTGACTTTAAAGAAAAGCGCATGCGGGCACAGAATTTGACGCTGAATGCTGCAAGCAAGGATGCGGCCTTTATCCGTCAGATCTATGCTCTTTATGAAAGAGAATGTCAAAATCAAAATTTAGTCGATTTTTCGGAACTGCTATTGCGCTGTGTGGAGCTTTTAGAGCAAAACGAAGAGATCCGTAATTTACAGCATCGCCGCTTTAGAGAAATTCTCGTCGATGAGTTTCAGGATACAAATTCCTTACAATTTACCTTCTTAAAGCTTATCAAAGGACCGCAATCTCATATTATGGCCGTAGGCGATGACGATCAGTCAATCTATGGTTGGCGTGGTGCTGACTATACTAATATGAGCAATTTCAGAGAAGTTTTCTCTCCGGTTACTACAGTCTTGCTGAAGGAAAATTATCGCTCGACGCAGAATATTCTCGATATGGCTAATACTGTCATTGAAGATGGTAATAATCGCCTGATGCAGAAGGTCTTAGAGGGCAATAATGGCGTTGGTGATAAGGTTAAGATCATCAAATGCACCTCCGATCTTATAGAGTCGTCTTTTGTGGCGCAGAAGATCAAAGAATTGCATGCGCAAGGACAGAGTTATGATGATATGGCCGTACTCTATCGCACCAATCAGCAATCCTTGCTTTTAGAGCAAAAGCTCAGTCTTTTAGGCATTCCCTTTGTCATTTATGGCGGACAAAAGTTCTTTGAGAGAGCGGAAATTCAGGATGCTCTAGCCTATATGCGTCTTTTAGTGAATTCTCGTGACGATCAGGCTTTACGGCGCATTATCAATGTGCCGCCACGCCGTTTAGGTGAAAAGGTGATCTTGCAATTAGCGGAAATAGCCTATGAGCGTGGCAGTTCTCTGTATGATACGCTAAAGGTGATCATCGATTATGCTAAAGAGCCTACTGCTCCTAAGGAAATCAAAACTCTCGCGAAGAAATTACAGATTTTCCAAGAGCTGATGGCCAACTTGTCCTTATGCAAGCAGAATATGGATTTACCTGACTTAGTGCAAGCTGTTATTGAGCAAACCGGTCTTATGGATTATTACCGTCAAAAAGATCAAAAGGCCGCTAAGGGCGAGCATGACAATCAAAAGCATAAGAACCTCGAGCAATTAGTCAGTAACGCTAGCCTCTTTGTGGAGGAGCGAGCAAATGAAGATGTCGATGATTTAGAGGTGCAAGATCCGCTATTAAATTTCATCTCCACAGTTACACTTTCAAGCAGTGCTGAGCTCAATGAAAATGGTCAGGATGGCGGCTTTACGCGTATGCCGCAGGTCAATTTGATGACTATGCATGCCGCTAAAGGCCTAGAGTTTAAGACAGTCTTTTTGGTAGGTTTTGAAAAAAATCTCTTGCCTTCGTATAGAGCGGAGCAGGCCTCAGATTTTGGTGATAAGCATTCTTTTGATGAAGAGCGCCGTTTAGCCTATGTGGGTATTACCCGCGCTAAAGAAAATCTCTTTGTCAGTTATGCTCTGCGTCGCCGTACCTATCAATTTATCGAGGATACGGGAGCGAGTATCTTTTTGCGCGAAGTGGTCGAAAAGTACCATCATATAAGTCCTAAAGATCGCCCCTTTAAGATTGAAATCCCTAATGTTATTTAAAGACACTATAAAATAAATTCAGGATTTTTTAATTTATGTGGTATCATGTTAACGCCCTGCGGTTCTGCGGGGCTGATTCCTGGTATCACATGCATTTCCAAATCCAGGTTCTCCTTGTGTTTTAATTTTTGAGAGATTTTCGTCTGCCATTCCCAGAGCAGTAAATCCATTCCATATACATAATCCTTATGAATCTTAACGAACTTAAGAATACGCCTGTCGCACAGCTGGTTGAAATGTGCGAACAAAACGGCATTGAAAACGTAGCCCGTCTTAGCAAAAAGGAAATCATCTTCCAGCTGTTAAAATTCTGTGCCAAAAACGGTGAGGATATTTTCGGTGACGGTGTCATTGAAATTTTGCCTGATGGTTTCGGTTTCTTACGTAGTGCCGACAGTTCTTATTTAGCAGGTCCTGACGATATCTATGTTTCTCCAAGTCAGGTACGTCGCTTTAACCTGCGTACAGGTGATTCAATCTCCGGTAAAATTCGCCCGCCTAAAGAAAGTGAACGTTACTTTGCCCTCCTGAAAGTTGATACTGTCAACTTTGATAAACCGGAAAATTCCCGCAATAAGATCCTCTTTGAAAACTTAACTCCGCTTTTCCCTGAAAGCAGAATGCGTTTGGAATTAGGTAATGGTTCTAAGGAAGATTTAACTGCCCGTGTCATCGACCTCGTAGCTCCGATCGGTAAAGGTCAGCGTGGTCTTATCGTCGCTCCGCCTAAGGCAGGTAAGACTGTTTTATTACAGAACGTCGCCCACTCAATTTCTAGTAATAATCCTGAGTGCACTCTCATCGTTTTACTTATCGATGAGCGTCCTGAGGAAGTTACCGAAATGCAACGCATGGTTAAAGGTGAGGTGGTCGCCTCTACTTTCGATGAGCCGGCAACCCGTCACGTTCAGGTAGCCGAGATGGTTATTGAAAAGGCCAAGCGTTTAGTTGAGCATAAGCATGATGTAGTTATCTTAATGGATTCCATCACCCGTTTAGCTCGTGCCTACAATACTGTGGTGCCGCCGTCAGGCAAGGTGCTCACCGGTGGTGTTGACGCTAATGCTCTGCAGCGTCCTAAGCGCTTATTCGGTGCTGCCCGTAATGTCGAAGAGGGTGGTTCTTTAACTATTATCGCTACCGCTCTTATCGATACCGGTTCTAAGATGGACGAGGTTATCTACGAGGAGTTTAAGGGTACCGGTAATATGGAATTACACCTCTCCCGTAAGATTGCTGAAAAGCGCGTTTATCCGGCTATTGATGTTACCCGTTCTGGTACTCGTCGTGAGGAGCTCATTACCGCAGCTGACGAATTACAGAAGATGTGGATCTTACGTAAGTTCTTACATCCTATGGGTGAGATTGAGGCTATGGAGTTCCTCATCGATAAGTTATCTATGACTAAGACTAACGATGAGTTCTTTATTGCAATGAAGCGCAGCTAATTAAAGCTCATGATTAAAACTAAGGCTTGTTTTAAACAAGCCTTAGTTGTCTTTGCAGTATGCTTATTTACCAGAGATGGCGCGCATGACTGCCTGAGCTAAAAACTCTGGCATAGTCTCGCCGTGATGGGTGAGCATCTTCGGGAACATAGAGATCGGAGTTTCACCCGGGAAGGTATTGATCTCATTGATGAGAATGCCATCTTCAGGACTTAAGAAAAAGTCGATACGGGACAGATCGCGCAGTTTCAAGCCGATAAAGGCACGACGGGCATAATCGCGAATAGTCTCAATTTCCTCATCCTTTAAGCCTTTAGGCGTGACGGTGGTGACAGTACCGCTAGTTTTGCTGTATTTTTCCTCAAAGGTATAGAAGACATTGTCAGGCATAATGATTTCACCTGGGGTGGTGATGACAAGTCCTGAATCCATCTCATAGGCAGCTACTTCAAGCTCGCGATGAGCGATGCTTTTTTCTACTAAAACCTCAGAGCTGTACTCAAAGGCCTTAAGGATCTTATCCCACAGTTCGTCTTTGGCAGTGACATGATAGCAACCTACAGAAGATCCCTGACTTGCGGCTTTAACATAAACATCCTGATAGAGATCGAAGAAGTCTAAAGCTTTGAGCTTATAGCTCTCATCGGGACTTAAGATAGCTAAAGACGGGGAGTTGGGGATACCTAAGGCATCTAAATAAAGTTTAGTGGTGATCTTATTGAAGCAATTGCGGCTAGCTTCACTGCGGCATCCGATATAGGGAATATCTAAAATCTCCAAGAAGGACTGTATATCGCCAGTTTCACCGGGAGTACCATGCAGGCAGGGCACCACGCAATCCACCTTAAAGGATAATTCGTCATTGCAAAGGACCTTACCTACAAAGTTTGCGGCCTTGTCATTAACTAAGAATTGATGATTGTGAATGACGCAGGGTAAAACTTTAAAATCAGAAGTCAGCTCTAATTGCTCTTGAATGAATTTTGCGGAGGTGATGGAAATTTCATGCTCAGCACCGTCGCCACCACAGAGAAGTAAAATATTGTAGGCCATGTTATATCTCAAAAAATGCTAGATAAGCTAAATTGAGGCTAATTATACCAGCATATCGGAGTGTAAACGGTGTAAGTGTGTTTTGTTTAGATTTTGGGCGGGCATAAAAAAAGAGCCAGACTGTATAGCTGGCCCCTTTTGCAAATTGAACTAAGCTGTATAGCTTTCGATCATGCCCTTAAGTTCAGTCTTAGGTAAGGCACCGACTTGCTTGGCGACAATTTCGCCCTCTTTGAAGACGAAAATAGCCGGAATGCTCATAACGCCTAATTTAGCGGCATAACCTGAGTTTTTATCAATATCAACCTTGATGAACTTAACCTCAGGCATCTCTTCAGCGAGCTCCTCTAAGATCGGGGCAACCATTGAGCATGGGCCGCACCAAGTAGCACCGAAGTCAACTACTACCGGCTTTTCAGACTTGATGACCTCTGCTTCAAACTGATCGTCATTGATTTGCAGAACTTTATCGCTCATAAAAAATCTCCTTAGATTACAAGTTTATGGTCTAAGTGTAGCATAGCTATTTTAAAGGCTACGGCATTTGAGATTTTATTGCAGAGTATCTACACATTTAGCAGGTCAAAGGACGCTTAAATACATATTTAGACAGGTAGGAGAGTACCAGACCATAAATAGGTACAAAAATAGCGAGATTAGAGCTGATTTTGACTAAATAATCTACAGTGGCAAGACCAAACCAGTGCTCAGCCATGAACGGATCAGTAGTACCTAAGAAGGCTACGGCAAAGAAGACATAGGTATCGAGTAAATTGCCGAAAACTGAAGAGCAGGCAGGAGCTGGCCACCATTGCGGCAGACGACGCAGTCTTTGGAAGACTAAGATGTCGCATAACTGACCTAAGATATAGGCTGTGAGGGAGGCAATGGTAATACGGAGCACGAAGACACTGAGGGTGGAGAGATTCTCAAAGCCCTGGAAGGTGCCATGCTCAAATAAGGTGCCAACAAAATAAGAGAGGATTAGCGCCGGCATCATGGCTAGGAAAATAATTTTACGGGCACGATGCTGACCGAAAATTCTGACTGTGAGATCGGTGGTAATAAAAATAAAGGGATAGGTAAAAGTACCTAAAGTAGTATGAATACCAAATAAAGTCAGAGGAATTTGCACGGCATAATTACTGATAACAATAATGAAAACGTGCGTAAACCAAAGCTTTTTTAAAGGGAAAGAAAATTCATTCATGATGTTTTTTTCGTTTCAGGGGTAAGAATCAACCGGAATTTACCGGGCCGTGTCGAGATGACGGCGTGTATTGTAGAGCAAGATCACTATCAGTATCAAATTAAATTGTCCGGATCTTTTAGGGTTTTGCCTGAAAGTTTCAGTACAATGCTTTTAGGACAATTTGCTAAGGATAGAAATGGATAAGTTAATTTTAGTTGACGGCTCTTCTTTCTTATATCGAGCCTACCATGTATCTAAGGGTAATTTTTCAACTGCCTCGGGTATTCCCACCGGTGTCTCTTTGATCATTACCAATATGCTCAAAAGCCTGATCAAAAGGTATGCTAAGCAGAAGATCATTGTAGTTTTTGACGCTAAGGGTAAGAGCTTTAGATGTGAGATGTACCCTGAGTATAAGGCCAATCGCCCGCCGATGCCTGATGATCTCAAAGCTCAGGTTGAATATGTACATAAAATCGTCAGAGCTTTAGGCTTACCCCTAGTATCCATTCCTAAGGTAGAGGCGGATGATGTCTTAGGAAGCTATGCCAAGATAGCTACTAAAGAAGGCATGGAAGTGGTCATCTGCACTGGCGATAAGGATTTAGCGCAACTTGTCGACACTCAGGTCACGCTCTATGATTCTATGAATGATAAGGTCTATGATATTCAGGCGGTAATCGACAAATATGGCGTGCGCCCTGAACTTATCATCGATTTATTAGCCCTAAAGGGCGATAGCTCGGATAATATTCCCGGCATGAAGGGCTGTGGCGATAAAACCGCTTTAGCACTTTTAAATGGTATCGGTGGTATTGAGGAGATTGCCAAACATCAAGATCAGATCGCCTCTTTAGGTTTTAGAGGGGCAAAGACCTTCGCCCCTAAATTTAACGAGGCTTTAGAGGATATACGTTTATCCTATAAGCTTGCTACCATTAAAACCGATGTTCCTCTAGAGCTCTCTATCTCTGAGGTCAAGCCCCCAGTAGCGGATAAAGAGCAATTATTGCAGATCTATACCGAGCTTGAATTTCATAAGCTAGCGGCGGCCTTAAATAAAGAAGACGAAGGCATAAGTGAGGATACTTCTGCAAGTAAGGAGAGCAAATCTGCAAGTGATGACAATGCGCAGGATGCAATCAGTGATTATAAGATTTCGACCTTTAAGAGTATTGTGACGCTTGAGGATTTAAGGCTTTTAGTGGAGCGAATCAAGAGCGCTAAATTTGTCGCTTTTGATACTGAGACCACCTCGCTTAAGCCTCAGGAGGCAAAGCTTGTCGGTATCTCGTTTGCGCTTGCGGCCCACGAGGGTTTTTATCTGCCCTTAGGTCATTCCTATTTAGGCGCTCCAGAGCAATTAAGCTTAGATAAGGTTAAAGAGCTACTCAATCCGCTTTTTGCCGATCCTGAGATTAAATTCATCGGTCACAATATTAAGTACGATCTGCAAATTTTACATTACAGCGGTTTTGTCGTGCCTAAAGCCTATGCCGATACCATGCTCATAGCTTATCTCTTAGATTCCTATCAGAGCGTTTCTTTAGATGAATTAGCCCTTAAATATTTAAATTATAAAAATATCAGCTATGACGAGATGACCTTACAAGGTCGCAAGCGCATCAGTTTCTCTGAGGTCTTAGTTGAAAAGGCAACGGCCTATTCAGGTGAGGACTCTGAGGTAACTCTACGTTTGTATCAGGCCTTAATGCCTAAGTTAAAAGCTTTTTCTGATTTAGAGCGCGTCTTCTTTGAAATCGATATGCCAATGCTACAGGTGCTCTATCATATGGAGATCACCGGTGTATTAGTTGACGGCAAGGTACTCAATGCGCAAAACGAGGTTTTATCGCGGGAGGTGCAAGAGCTCTCTCAGGAAATCTATGTAGCCGCCAATCAGCACTTTAATATCGCCTCACCTAAACAATTAGCTAAGGTTTTATTTGAGGATTTAGCCATTCCTTATCCGAAGAAGGTTAAAAGCGGTAAGAGCTATTCTACGGCTGAAGATATTCTCGAGCAGATTGCCCCAAATTACGATATCGCCAATTTAGTCTTGCGCTATCGCGAGTTACAAAAGCTGATTTCAACCTATACGGAAAAATTGCAGACGCAGATTTCTCCATTGAGCGGCCGTATTCACTCATCCTTCAATCAAACCGGTACTATCACCGGACGTTTATCTTCAAACGATCCGAATTTACAAAATATTCCGGCCCGTACTGCTGAAGGAAAGCTCATCCGTACCGCTTTTATTGCGCCACAAGGTTATAGCCTCATTTCTGCCGATTATTCGCAGATTGAATTGCGTCTCATTGCCCATATCAGTGGTGATGAGGCTTTAATTCAGGCCTTTAATTTAGGTCAGGATATTCATAAAGCTACGGCTTCTGAGGTTTTAGGTAAGCATATCGATGAGGTTACGCCGCAGGAGAGATCGCATGCTAAGGCTACTAATTTCGGCCTTATGTACGGCATGGGTCCTTTCAAGCTTGCCAATCAAACCGGCATGAGTATGACTGAGGCGCGCTCCTATATTCAAAAATACTTTAGCCGTTATCCTAAGGTGCAGGAATATATGGAACGTACCCGTATCTATGCCCGCGAGCATGGTTATGTGGAGACTTTAATGAAGAGACGTATCAGTACGCCTAATATCAATTCCACCAATGCTATTTTACAAAAAGGGGCTGAGCGCGCTGCTATCAATGCGCCGATGCAAGGCAGTGCTGCCGATATCATCAAGCTTGCCATGATCAAGATCGAGGCGTGGTTATCTGAGTTTACAGATGAGCGCGTGCGGATGACGGTACAGGTTCATGACGAACTTTTATTTGAAGTGCGCGATGATTTTGTGGCAGAGGCACAAGCTAAGATCCGTGACATTATGGAAAATGTCATCAAGCTTAAAGTACCTTTAACTGTAGGTATTGGTGTCGCCCCCAATTGGGGTGAGGCTCACTAGAGAAGTTCTGACAATGGCCTTTCTCTCATGGTAAGGCCATGCTCATCGATTTTGATATAGCTGTAATTTTTATCCCAACTGCCTAAGCCTAAGCGCCGACTTTGCGGGCCAAAAGCCTTCTGAATATCGGCGAAGATATGAAAATGGCCGTGGATTAAAATTTGACAGTGATGCTCGTTGAGAAGACGCTGAGCTTCTTTATGAATAAGTTTTTGTTCATGAGCTGCAACTGTGCGTATAGGCTCTAAATTCCGACTTTTTTCGCGGATATGGGAGCCTATTTTTTTGCGTAGCCAAAAAGGTAGGGCCATAAAGAGGGCGCGAATAACTTTATTTTTAGAAAATTTACGAAAGCGCTGAAAGGCTGGATCATTGACGCAGAGTGCATCGCCATGTAAAAACAAAGCTTTACCTTCTTTAGTATCTTCTATATAGAGATCAGGAAGGAGAGAAAAATTGAAAAAGTTCGCGGCTTGGGCGTTTATAAGAAAGTCACGATTGCCGCATTGGAAAAAGGTCGAGATACCGCGCTCTTTATATAAAAGTATGAGCTCTTGTATCTTTAAATAAAGAGGATCTCTTCTATCAATGCCAACAAAGAAATCAAAGAAATCCCCTAATATGAACAACCTATCATTGCTATTTAAGCGTTTATAGAAATTGCTGAGAGCTAAAAATAGATCTTGGCGTTTTAAACTTAAATGTAAATCTGCAATGATAAAGGTTGCCATCCATTGTCCTCTTAATTAGTCGATGATTGCGTCGATGATCTCGATGGTCTCACGCGGAACATCACGATAGTAAGAACGGCTCTCGGTGCGGACAGCTTCGATCTTATCGACAACGTCCATACCAGCTACAACCTTACCGAAGACGCAATAGCCCCAACCGGAGAGATCCTTAGAACGGAAGTTTAAGAAATCGTTATCAACGGTGTTGATAAAGAATTGAGAGGTAGCAGAGTGCGGATCGTTAGTACGAGCCATGGCGATGGTGCCACGATCGTTAGCTAAGCCGTTATTAGCCTCATTGACGATAGGATCGTGATTAGGCTTGTCCTCTAAATCAGCAGTTAAACCGCCGCCTTGAATCATGAAGCCCTTGATGACGCGGTGGAAGATAGTGCCCTTGTAGAAGCCCTCTTTTACATAGCGCTCAAAGTTTGCAGCAGTGACCGGAGCCTTCTCGTGGTTGAGCTCAATAACGATATCGCCTAAAGTGGTTTTTAAAGTAATCATAATTAGTTCTCAATACCTAAAATTACAAAATTTAGCATATAAAACACTCTAAATTTTTCATTATAACCTACTTTGTTAGCTGAATTTGTGAGAAATATAAATGTGCGTGCATAGGGCTTAAGGTTGATGCGTTTGCGGCTGTGGGGAGTTTTTGATAGAGTAGAGGCAGTTTTATAAGGGGCAAAATTATTTCAATTGAAGCCTAGGCTGTAAAAGAGAGTGACGATGTTAAAGATTTATAACACTTTAAGCCGTAGTAAAGAAGAATTCGTACCGCTACAACAAGGTAAGATCGGCATGTATGTCTGCGGTGTTACCGTTTATGATTTATGCCATATTGGACATGCACGTACCTTTGTTAATTTTGACGTGGTTGTCAGATACCTCCGCTATTGTGGTTATGAGGTTAAATACGTACGCAATATTACCGATATTGATGACAAGATCATCAAACGCTCACAAGAGCGCGGTGTCAGTGCAAAAGATTTAGCCGAGCAATTTATCGTCGAGATGCATAAGGATTTTGATGCCTTAAATATCATGCGTCCTGATATCGAGCCTAAGGCTACGGAAAATATTCAGTACATTATCGACTTAGTACAGAAACTTATCGATAACGGCAATGCTTATGTAGCCGGCAATGGTGATGTGGTCTTTAAGATCAGTTCCTTTAGCAATTATGGTCGTCTCTCAGGTCAGAAGCTTGATGAGCTACAGGCCGGAGCCCGTATTGAAGTTGAGAAGACTAAAGAAAATCCTTTGGACTTTGTGCTGTGGAAGATGTCAAAGCCAGGAGAGCCTGCTTGGGAGTCGCCGTGGGGTTTAGGTCGCCCCGGTTGGCATATTGAGTGCTCTGCTATGAATGGCCGTTATTTAGGTCATACCTTTGATATTCACGGCGGTGGTGCTGACTTAATTTTCCCGCATCATGAAAACGAAATCGCTCAAAGTTGCTGTGCTTGGCATCAGAGCTATGTCAATTATTGGCTCCACAGCGGTATGGTCATGATCAATGAAGAGAAGATGTCTAAGTCTCTCAATAATTTCTTCACTATCCGTGATGTCTTAAAGAGCTATGATGCTGAGACCATCCGCTTCTTCTTATTATCCGCTCAGTATAGAAGTCCTTTAAATTACACTGAAGAAAACTTAGAGAAGGCGCGTTCGGGCTTAAATCGCTTATACACTACTATGCGCGATACTCAGTGCTGTGAGGTCAAGGATCTGCCGCGTGAGGATGAGTATACCCGTAAGTTCTGCGAGTATATGGATGATGATTTCAATACTCCAGGCGCAAGCTCGGTCTTATTTGATTTAGTCCGCGCTATCAATAAGGCTGAAGATAAGAGTGTAGCTGCTATTCTTTGTGGTCGCTTAAAGCAGTTAGGCAGTGTCTTAGGTATTCTGCAACAAGATCCGCAGTCCTTCTTAAAGAGCGGTGCTGGTGATAATGATGATGTCGCCGTCATCGAACAGCTTATCGCCGATAGAGCTACAGCTCGTGCTAATAAGGATTGGGCGGCTGCAGATAAGGCTCGTGATGCTCTGAAGGCTATGGGTATTGAGCTTGAAGACGGTCCTGCTGGTACTACCTGGCACCGTATCTAAGCACTAAGTTTTTTAATGTTTAAGGCGCAGTCTATTTTAGATTGTGCCTTATTTATTTGTAGAGTTTACTATGCAAGGAAAATTGATCTTAAAAACAGCACGCTTAGAGTTAAGGCAGATGCTTAAGGGGGATTTAGCTCAGCTTAAAACCATCTTACAAGATGAAAGGGTCATGTATGCTTATGCAGGACCCTTTAGCGAAGAGGAGTGTAAGATTTGGCTTTTTAAGCAATTAGGGCGTTATGCCATCAATGGTTGTGGTTTATGGGGCATGTTTTTAGCGGGTACGGACAAGATGATAGGTCAATGTGGCCTAAGCCTGCAGGAATATCGCCGCGCGCAGGTCCCTGAGATTGCTTATCTTTTAGCCTATGATTATTGGCATCAAGGTTATGCTACGGAGGTAGCCTTGGCTTGTCGCGATTATGGCTTTAATACCCTTAATTGTGAGCGCCTTTTTTCTATTATTCGCGATACTAATATAGCCGCACAAAAGGTGGCTGTGCGTAATGGCATGCATAAGATAGACACTATAGTTAAGCATTATCGTGGCGTCGACATGCCGCATTATGTCTTTGTCACCCCCTAAAATATTTGTACATATCGCAATATAAAAGTCTTTAAAAAAAGACGGCAGGTGGCAAACTTTACTTTTTATACCTATATTTAACAATAGGTTAGTAAAGGGAAGGCGCGATATGTTTCTTGAAAAAGCAGAAATCCTCAATTTCCGAGGTATACGTCATTTAAGTATCGATTTTCAGGAGGACAGCACTGCGCTTATCGGTGAGAACTCCTGGGGTAAGACCTCTTTATTACGTCTTTTATGGTTGGTTTTAGGCCAAGGTGAGAGACTATGCCAATTTAAAGAAGAAGATCTCTATATTCCGGTAGCCCTTAATGGTGAATTGCAAGAACAACACCATGAAAGTAAGGTTTTAGAGCCCGTCAATCTCTTTTCAAAGTCACTATTAGATTTAGCTCCAGCTTCACAGACGATCAGGGAACTTAGGGAAATTCATCCTGATTTTAACAGTCAGGAATTTCTCTGTCTTGATGAACAATCGCAATTAGAGCAACGTCGCAATCTCGAATTTTTACTACAAGACGTTTATAAAGACATTGCCGATAAAATTGAGATCGATCTGTGGTTTAGCGAAAGCACCGTCTCGCATAATTTTGATGATGAGCCTTTATTAAGACGTTATTGGATTTATGGAGAGGATGGCATCTACCGCCTGCATTGGCATATCTTAGCCTCTAAAGTCGACGGTAAATTTACCACTGTCCATGAGCTTTTAAATATCCATGAGGAGTGCTTTGATAATAGTCATGGCGAGGTGGATAAGGCCTTATTGATGATCATAAGCCTAAGTCCAGTCCTCAGGGTGCGCGATAGCCGTATGCTCTGTGCCACAAGTGAGAATAAAGATGGTGAGGCTAATGCTGAGTCTTCAGGCTTTAGCTCTTTAGTGGAGAAACTTGCCACCGATGCGGCCCTCAGTGCTCAGGAAGTGGGGCAGGCGCTTTTGACTTTAAATACACTTTTATCTAAATATCTAACAAGTTATGATCGCCCGCAACTTATCAATTATAGTCAAGAGTACAGCCGCAATGCTGGTGATATCGTCAATCGTCCAATCTCCATTGAAACGCTCTCGACTATCAATGAAACCTTTCAAAAACCGGGTTTAAATAAGGTTAAGATCTTATTGTCTTTATTAGCAGGTGCAGTTTTATCCTGTAAGGGTAATCGGGAGATCAGTAAGAAGGCCCGTCCCATTGTTATTTTTGAGGATATCGAGTCGCGCTTCCATCCATCCTTATTATTGTCATTTTGGTCCTTAGTAGAAGCTATCGATTTTCAGAAGATCATTACCACCAATTCAGGCGATTTGCTGTCGGCCATGACCCTCTATTCACTGCGCCGATTGCATCGTCGCTGTTATGATACGCGGAGCTTTAAGGTCGCACCTAATTCCTTTAATCATGAAGAGGTCAGACGCATTGCCTTCCATGTGCGTATCAATCGCCCGATGAGTCTGTTCGCGCGTACATGGATCTTAGTTGAAGGCGAGACTGAGGTGTGGGTGCTCTCTACCATTGCCTCGTTATTAGGTATCAGTTTGCAATGCGATGGTATTCGTATTATCGAATTTGCTCAATGTGGCCTAAGTCCTTTAATGAAATTAGCCTCGCAATTAGGTATTGAATTTCATGTGCTTACAGATGGTGATGAGGCAGGACAGAAATATGCCAATAGTGTTAAATCCCGCGTTAAAGCAAGTGAGCTTAAGCGTCATTTAACAGTGATGCCACATGTAGATATTGAGCACTATATCTATTCTTTAGGTTATGAGGAAGTCTTTAAAAAGGCCGCGGGTTTACCTCCGGGAGCTTTGCGCAAGGGTATGAGCTCAGAGCGGGTTATCGACATGGCCATCAAGCGTAAGAGTAAACCTGGATTAGCTTTAATCTTAGTTGAGGCCATGCAGGAGCGCGGCATTGAGTGGATTCCGCCTTTATTCTTAGAGATGATTAAGACGGTTAGAGCTCTAAGTCGCGCCGATGAG
Organism: uncultured Succinatimonas sp.; assembly: GCA_900552905.1. Taxonomy (GTDB): domain Bacteria; phylum Pseudomonadota; class Gammaproteobacteria; order Enterobacterales; family Succinivibrionaceae; genus Succinivibrio. The sequence goes on from USBR01000010.1 coordinate 23,890, forward strand.
GCGTTCTAATTTATTCGAGATTTTGTACCTGCTCGCGGATCTGCTCGATTAAGACCTTAAGATCGACGGCAATGGCGGTAATGTCTAAGGAGGAGGCCTTTGAGGCCATGGTATTGGCCTCACGGTTAAATTCCTGCAACATAAAGTCAAGGCGCTTACCTAAGAGACCACCCTTATCTAAGAGACGATAGCTCTCCTTAATATGAGAGCGCAGGCGATCATATTCCTCGCGAATATCAGCTTTTTGAGCGGCTAATGCAACTTCTTGCTCTAAGCGATTTTCATCAAGTTTTAGATCGAGACTGTCAATACGCTCTTTGATTTTAAGGCGTTCTTTTAGGACTAAAGAATCTAAAATCGGGGCTACTTTATCTAAGTTAGCCTCAACCTTAGCTAAGAGATTGCGTAGGGCTTTAACTAAATTCTCACCTTCACGCTGACGATTTAGTTTGAGTTCATCAAGAGCCTGCTCTAAGGCTTTAAAGAATTGCTCTTCTAGCTCTTTTTGAGAGTTTTCATCGCTTTGTAAAATTCCCGGGTACTCTAAAATCTCTAAGGGATTGATATTGCCGCCGATCTTAGCTTGAATGGTTTCAACTAGTACTTGTAATTCAGCTAAACGCTCTGCGTTGAGCGTAAGACCTGCAGAGCCTTCGCTTTTGACATTGAGAATGACATCGAATTTACCGCGGGCAAAGTTTGCGGCAATCTTCTTTCTGATGGTGGCATCTAGTGCTCTTAAATTCTCAGGAAGCTTTAGGTAGATATCCAAATAGCGGTTGTTGACAGTGTTGATCATCAGGCTAAAGGATAGGGTGGGGCTGTTTACTTGTACTGAGGCTGAGCCAGTCATGCTTGACACTGTCATAATTTCTCCGTTTTACATGTGTTTTTTATCTATGATGTTTCAGTATAGACTTAATTTGCTAAAATTAAGACGAAAAAAATCATGGAGTATAGTCAATGCAAGATTATCAGCGTCGTTTTATCGAACTGTCCTTAAAAAAGGGCGTCTTAAAATTTGGAAGCTTTGTTTTAAAGTCTGGTCGTACCAGCCCCTATTTCTTTAATGCCGGTGGCTTCAATACTGGATCTGATCTGAAGATCTTAGGTGATTGCTATGCTCAGGCCTTAGTAAATTCAGGCTGCGATTATGATGTCTTATTTGGACCGGCCTATAAGGGCATTCCTTTATGCTGTGCCGCGGCCATGTCATTAAGCTGTGAACATGGTATCAACAAGCCATGGTGCTTTAACCGTAAGGAAAAGAAAGATCACGGTGAGGGTGGCAATCTCGTCGGCGCTCCTTTGACAGGTCGTGTTGTGCTCATCGACGATGTCATCACTGCTGGTACTGCCATTCGCGAGTCTGATGAAATCATCAAGGCTAACGGTGCTACCTTTAAGGCCGCTTTAATTGCCTTAAATCGTCAAGAGCGCGGTCAAGGTGAGAAGGGGGCCATTGCTGAGGTTGAGGAGAACTTAGGTATTGAGGTCATCTCTATTATCAGTTTTGACGACCTCTTAACCTATATCAAGCAGGATCCAGAGCTTTCAACTCACGTTGAGGCTATGCTTGAGTATCGTCAGAATTATGGAGTTTAGCTTTTAGCTCATCTTCCATCTGTCTTTGTCTGAGGCTATAGACACAGCCGCAATATTGCTGATTGTAATAGCCGATCTCTTTGACTAATTGATAGCGGCGGGTGATCATCCCGCCCTTACGCCAGTCAAAATCCCAGAATTTACTACCTATCACTGCTTTTTCCGCGGCAAAGCCGGCGCCATTGACCTGAGGCTTACTCTTCCAGCGTGAGGTGCACAGCGTGGTGGTAAAAAGTCCAATATTAAGCTTAACTGCAAGTTTAGCTGTCTCCACTAAGCGCAATTTAAAGCATAAATCACAGCGCTGACCGCGTTCTTTTTCCTGTTCAAAACCGCGCGTGGCTTCAAAAAAGCAACGGGGCTCATAATCGCCGATGACAGTCTCAACTTTGAGGAGCTCACATAGATGTAGCCATTCATCGCGGCGCTTTAGATATTCGTCTTGTGGATGAATATTAGGATTAAAGAAAAAGACCACAGGTTTAATCTTATTTTGTAATAAACATTCTAATACGGCTGTAGAGCAGGGCGCACAGCAACTGTGGAGGACTACGCGCTTATAGCCTGCGGGAAGCTTTAAGTCCGTATGCGGGGATTTAGTTAAGAAATCAGCGGGTAGGGTAAAGTTAAATTCCATAATCGAACCTAAACAAAATTTTCATAAATTATAAGGGTAAACGGCTTTCTCTTAACATTTTTTTTACATATAGGAAAAAATGCTGTAAACTTTGTCCTCTTGAAGGCATTAGTTAGTATAAGAGGTAATGGTCATGTCGTTCTCTTATTGGTCACGGCATAAATTTTCTACTTTAAGAATTTGTCTATTAGTCTGGGCTCTAATTACGGGCCTTAGCTTGATCTTGCAATTTTTTAACGGGCATTTAGCAGTAAAAAGCCTCTATTTTCCGATCACAAGCTTTAGCGTCATTATTGTTTTAGCTCTTTTTGGTTATAGTCGTCAGGTTTTATCGAGTTTTGCTTGGTATCTCTTAGTCTGCCTATCGGTTTTAGGGGTATTTTTGTGTTTAGATATCGATTCAAAGTCTCGCGATTATTTCCATGCCATAAGTTTTGCCTGTGGCACCTTTGCCTTTTTAGGCTTAGGCGTGTATAGCGCGCTTATTATTCACAATAAAGTTTTAGCGCTTTTAATTAGGACTTTTACCTATCTTAGTGCCATAGTGCTGTTATTGCTGCCCCTTTCCATCTGGGATTACTATCTAGCTTTAGGTGAGCTTTTAACCTCAGATATTATCCTAGCTTTTGCGCAGACTAATGCCGATGAGAGTTATGAATACGTAATTAGCCATGCTAATGTCTATTGGCTCATAGCTTTGATTGTGACCATCTTAGCTCTAAGCGCCATGCTCATTTCCCTGCATAAGATTACACAGCTTAAGATTTTTGCACGTAAATATGCCTTTTTATATGTAGCCTTTTTGGTCATAGCGCAGATGTATGCAGTGGTGCCCCATATCGATTATTTCAGCACCACCGTCCTTAAGGTTACTGGCAATCAATTAGAAGCGTTTACGCTCTTTAAAGAGGCGGCTTTAAAACGGCGTTCACGCTTAGCGCAATTAGATAGTATCAAGGTCGATCCTAAAGCTTTTGGCCTTCATGTTTTAGTTTTAGGTGAATCGCATTGTCGTGATCGCATGCAGGTTTATGGTTATGGTCGTAAAAATACCCCGAAACTTGTAGAGATGCAATCTAAGGCTCAGGCTTTGATTTTTGATAAGGCTTATGCGAGCTTCCCGCAGACGGTACCGGCTTTAGCCTATGCTTTAACTGAGCAAAATCAGTATCAGCATAAGGATCTTGAAGATGCCTATTCGCTCTTAGAATTAGCTAATATTTCAGGCTATGAGACCTATTGGCTGTCAAATCAGCGTAAATATGGCATCTATGAGACGCCAACTTCAGTCATTTCCTCAGCTGCCGATCATGAAGAGTGGATCAATGGCACTTCGCGCATGCAGGGTTTTTTCTATGATGATGAATTATTAAATCGCCTGCCGGATTTAAGCCACAAGGATAAGGTTTTAGTCGTGTTGCATTTGATGGGTAGCCATCAGAAATATTCCGATAGATCTCCTGATGAATTTAAGATCTTCCTAAGTCAAGATCGTGATCTTGATGATTATGATGCCAGTATCTTATTTGTCGATAGCTTTTTAGAAAAGCTCTATACCAAGATGAGTGCTTATCCTAATTTTCAAAGCCTGACCTTTATCTCCGATCACGGTGAGGAGCTATCACAGGGTATCTATGACCACAATCCTACTAAGTTCACCTTTCCGATGGTGAGAATTCCTTTAGTAATCTGTCTTAGCGATAAGTTTAAGCAGACGCGCCCTGAGATCTATGACAATCTCAAAGCTCATCGTCAGAGTGTGTGGACTAACGATCTCACCTTTAATCTCCTAAATAGCTTTTTAGGTATCCTAAAAGTCGTCTAAAGCCCCCACGAATCACTTCACGCCCAACATCTTGA
>USBR01000011.1 GCA_900552905.1 uncultured Succinatimonas sp.
ATGTTAAATTATGTTACTACCCATCAGAGATTCCAACACCAATACGGAAGAACCATAATTATTAGAAATTTCAGCAAGTTTGCCGAATAAGACAATGCGATGCCATTCTGCAGTTTCGACTGTTTGTCCGCTTTCTGGATTGCGTCTTACCTCGTTAGTGACCATAGTCACGTGGGCTACCGCTAAACCGGTACTAGTTTGCCTTAAGATGGGCTCATCGGCGGTATTACCGATGAGTATGACTTTATTGATGCCGCGGGACATAAGAAAATTTCTCCTTAATGTGCTTTTTATTAAAGTTGATTCCGTAAAATTGCTTAAATCTTAAGTAAACTTGAAATAAGCTTTATTGAAAAAACCGCACTAAGTGCGCAATTCGGGCATTAAAAAAATATAACTTATTGAAATTTAATAAAATAAAAAATATGGAAGAGATTTTTATTCGTGGGGCGCGCACCCATAATCTGAAAAATATCAATGTCAAAATTCCGCGCAATCAGTTATGTGTGATTACCGGTTTATCCGGATCGGGTAAATCCTCCTTAGCCTTTGATACGCTCTATGCTGAAGGTCAAAGACGCTATGTGGAGTCTTTATCCGCTTATGCCCGTCAATTTCTCTCTTTAATGGATAAGCCTGATGTCGATGCTATCGACGGTCTCTCTCCAGCCATTTCCATCGAGCAAAAATCGACCTCTCACAATCCGCGCTCGACTGTAGGTACGATTACCGAGATCCATGATTATTTACGCTTGATGTGGGCGCGTATCGGTGTGGCTAAATGTCCAACTCATGGCACTATCTTAAAGGCGCAGACCATTACGCAAATGACCGATGCGGTGATGTCTCTCCCTGAAGGGGCGCGCTATATGATCCTAGCTCCCGTAGTTCGCGGCCGTAAGGGTGAATATAAGCAGTTGTTTTTAGATTTAGCGCGTGATGGTTTTATCCGTGTCCGTGTCGATGGGGAGATCTGCGATCTGTCCGATCCGCCGGATTTAGCCTTGCGGGTTAAGCACAATATCGAGATTGTAGTCGATCGCTTAAAGATTAGAGCTGATGTAAGACAGCGCGTAGCTGATTCCTTAGAGACAGCTTTAAAGTATGCTGAGGGCTTAGCTATAGTAGCGCCTATGGATGAACATCAAGCTACAGACGAATTGCTCTTTTCAAGCCATTATTCCTGCCCGCATTGCGGTTATTCCATCTCTGAATTAGAGCCGCGTAATTTTTCCTTTAATAATCCGCATGGCTCCTGCCCGCGCTGTGAGGGCTTAGGTGTTCTGATGGTCTTAGATGAAAAGCGTATTGTGCCCGATCCGCAAAAGTCCATTTTTGAAGGAGCTATTGTCGGCTGGGATCGCCGCTCGGTGTGGTATTTCCGGCAATTAGAGGCGGTGGCAGCGCATTTTAATATCGATATCCATCAAAGCTTTGCAAGTCTTAGCCGTAAGGAGCAAGAGATTTTCCTCTATGGTAGTGGCAAAGAAGCGATCCCGATGGAATTTTCCTATGCCCACGGACAGAAGGTGGAAACCTCCTATCAGCCCTTTGAAGGCGTTATTCCTAATTATGAGCGCCGCCTTAAGGAAACTGATTCAGATTATGTGCGCGATTTTATCTCAAAGCTCATGACGCCGTCTTTATGCCCAGAGTGTCATGGTGCCCGCCTAAAGAAGGAATATTGTCATGTCTTTGTTGGCGCTAAGAGTTTACCTGCTATCAATGAGTTGTCGATCATTAAAGCGCGCGATTTTTTTGAAAATTTAGCTTTAACTAAGCAAGAGCATGGGATTGCCGATCGTATCTTAAAGGAGATCAGAAATCGCTTAGGCTTTCTTATCAATGTCGGTTTAGGTTATCTCAATCTTGCGCGCAGTGCCGAGACCCTTTCAGGCGGAGAGGCACAGCGTATTCGCCTTGCAAGTCAGATTGGTTCTGGCCTTACCGGCGTTATGTATGTTTTAGATGAACCAAGTATCGGTTTACATCAACGCGATAATAGTAAGCTTATTGAGGCTTTAAAGAATTTAAGAAATCTAGGTAATTGTGTAATCGTCGTTGAACATGATGAAGATACCATGCGCAATGCTGACTTTATTTTAGATATAGGGCCTGGAGCTGGCATTCATGGTGGTAGTGTCGTAGCTTGCGGTAAGGTTTCTGATCTAGAGCAAAATAAGAATTCACTTACAGGTGATTATTTAGCTGGCCGGCGTCGTATTGAAATTCCGCAACAGCGCGTGAAGCCCACAGCTAAATTCCTTACCCTTACAGGTTGCTGTGGTAATAATCTTAAAAATATCGAGGTTAAATTCCCGGTAGGTTGTTTTATTACCGTAACTGGCGTGTCAGGCTCGGGTAAATCGACTTTGATTAACGATACCTTAGTGAGGGTGGCAGAACGCAAGCTCAATCGTGTCAGCGCTAATGAGGAACCGGCACCGTATAAGTCCATTGAGGGCTTAGAGTATTTTGATAAAATTATCTGCATCGATCAAAGCCCCATTGGCAGAACACCGCGTTCAAATCCTGCCACCTATGTCGGTCTCTTTACCGATATTCGCGATCTCTTTGCTAAGACTGCTGAGGCGCGTAAGCGTGGTTATGGGCCGGGCCGTTTTTCTTTTAATGTTAAAGGTGGTCGTTGCGAGGCCTGTCAAGGTGACGGTACCATTCGCGTCTCTATGAACTTTTTACCTGATGTTTATGTTAAATGCGAAGAATGCCAAGGACAGCGCTACAATCGCGAGACTTTAGAGGTTACCTATAAGGGTAAGAATATCTCTGAGGTCTTAAATATGAATGTAGAGACTGCTTTAGAATTCTTTGAGGCGGTGCCGGCCATTGCTAATAAACTTAGAACCTTGATGGATGTTGGTTTATCCTATATCACCCTAGGTCAGTCGGCTTTGACTTTCTCAGGTGGTGAGGCGCAGCGTATTAAACTGTCCAAGGAATTGTCGCGCCGTGGCAGTGGCAAGACCCTCTATGTCCTAGACGAGCCGACAACTGGCTTGCATTTTCAGGATGTAAAGCAATTATTAGAGGTATTATTGCGCCTGCGCGATCAGGGGAATACTGTGATCGTAATTGAGCATAATTTAGATGTAATTAAGACGGCCGATTATCTTATCGATTTAGGCCCTGAGGGCGGTAGCGGTGGTGGCGAGATCATCGCCTGCGGTACCCCTGAGGACTTAGCACAATGTAAAAAGTCCTTTACCGGACAATTTTTAAAACCTATTTTAGAACGTGGTTATTAGGAGACTTCTATGTACGAATTAAGCGAGCGCGAGTTTGAGGCTACTTTAAAGCTCAATGCCGAATACAGACAGGCAATGTTTATCAACAAGACCTTAGAGCAACAGGTGCTGTATATACTGATCCAAGAAGAAGGTCCATTTATGCTTGAGGACAATGGCCAAGAGGGCGAAGAGCAGGCTATGATTTTACCGGTATGGTGCCATGAGCGTTTTGCTGAGAGCTATTTAGAAGGCTCACAGATCCCTAATGCTAAGGTTCAGGCTGTAACCTTAGAGGTTTTCCTAAAGCAGTGGGTTCCGATGCTTAATGACAATAAGATCCTCTTAGGCTTTATGCCGGTTGTCGATGCAGAGTTTGCCGTTGATGAGCCTTCTTGCTTGGCTAAATAAGCGCTAAATTTTGAGCATAAAAAATCCACCTAAAAAAATTAGGTGGATTTTTTTTTTGAAAGCTAAATCTTATTACTTAGCAGCACGAGCGGCAGCATCGGCAATAGAGAGCTTGGTGGCAGCAGCCTTTAAGCTTTCTAAGTCGAGGTTAGACATAGCAACGAGCTCGTCCTTGGTATAAGGGAGCTGATCGACGAAGTACTTCTCGTAATCGGCATAATCCTCAGAGGAGGAAACGTAGAGGTACGGGAAGGTGATGTCTTCAAACTTACCCTCAAAGTTGGTGTAGTTGCCCTTAACTGCGTTGTAAACAGCCATGAAAGCAAATAAAGGATCGCAGTAGTGACCACCAGACTGACCGGCCATAGAGCCGTTCTTTAAGCGCTCACCTAAATCAGGTAAGAAGTCAGTAGAGACAACAGCAATCTTGCCGGTCTTGCCAGCACGCTCAACTGCAGCAACAGCACCCTGTAAAGGATCACCGCCACCACCAGCCGGGATTAAGGCGTCGAGGTTAGGGTTAGCAGCCATTAAAGCTTCAGCAGCCTTAGAACCACCCTCAGAAGAGGTACCGGCATACTGCGGCTCACTTAAGGTAGCCTTGTCATCCGGATGATCCTTGTTCCACTGCTCAACACCGGCCTTGTAACCTTCCCAACGGCCTAACCAGGTAGCATCACCTTGCTCCCAACCGATTAAACCGATGTTACGGCAACCCTTGTCGAGGAGGATCTTAACGAGGTTAGCACCGTTCTCAGGCTCGTTCTCGTGAACAGCACCGATGAAGTAAGGAGAATCGGTAGCCATCTTATAGATGTCCGGGCTTGCAGTCTTAGAAATGATACGGAAGAACTGGGCGAGATATACCTCGTTATCGTTTGCAGTCTTGATAGCAGAGGTCATTTCAGTATCAGCAGAGTTGCAGATAATGATACCTTGGCAACCGGCTGCTACTAATTGCTCAACAGAAGCGGTTACTTTCTCAGAAACGTGGGCCTGGTCAACATACTGAACCTCAACGCCTAAAGCCTCAGAGGCCTCATCGAGGATACGTTTGCAGCATGAACCTAAAACGTCGGTGGAGGACCAAATTGAAACACCGATCTTGATGTCGCTGTTGTCAATTGCTAAGGCCTGCGTGCTGAAAGCGGCCATACCGGCGGCTAAAACACTGCAAGCGATGCCTTTTGAGAACTTATTTAAAGTAAATCTCATACCAAACTTCCTTATGTAGATTTTGATGAAATTTTTTTTGGTTTAGAGCCTGATGAATGGAGTTTTTATGAACGTGTTTTTCAAGCCCTCTGGTACTAAATAATAGCGATTTTTTAATTGTAAACGTATGCATAGGTCACAAAAACAAAAACTCATTCTGAAAATAACTCAAGGTTATTTATTTTTAACTTTAAATATCAAAAAGATAATCTATAAAAAACAAAAAATAAAAAAATATTAATTTTGTAAAAAATAAGCGCTTGCTCAAAATTAGCAAATTTAAATGCAAGAACAAAAAGAGCGTCAAAATACCTCATATTATTTTATTTGTTAGGGCTTATAAAAATTTAACAAATCGCGGTTTTATCGTAAAACTGACACTTTTTTATAAATTTAGGCATTATTTTTTTTATTGCGATCATGATCAAAAAATCATGAAAATGATCCCAAAAAACGTGCGCTAGCTTGGATAATCGTAAACGTTTACGACATAACAATGGAGCTTAGCTTATTATTGGCTTGTAAGTGCGCTGTAATGACAGTGTGCGTTAACTGCAAGCTTTTTAACGTAGTTACGACACTAAAGTTATGGACGCATAAAAAATTTAGTTATTAGAGAATCAATTTTAAGTTTACATAGGGAATAGCATATGACTGGAATTAAAAATCTCTCCGGTGCTACTAAGGGCTATATAGTCTTAATAGCATTGGTATTTCTTTCCTGGCTTATTTTCAAAATCTTAACTCCGGATAATTTCGGATCTCCGAGCAATTTATTGAGTTATTTCCAGGCCAGTCTGATTGCCACAGTTGGTGCCATTGGCTTCTATTTCGTTATGGATATGGGCCTGTTCGATTTCTCTATCGGCGCTAATATCATTCTCTCAGCTATTGTCGGTTGCCAATTAGCCACTAATTTTGATTTAGGCTATGCCGGCTTAATTTTAGGGGCCATCGCCACTGGTGCTCTCGTCGGTTTATGCAACGGCTTTTTCTATGTAAAACTCCGCATTCCGTCAATGATTGTAACAGCGGGTTTAGCTTTAATTTATGAGGCTTTAGCTAACTATATCGCCGGCGGTAAAGAGATGACCTTACCCTCTGAGCTGCGTGCTTTCGGTCAGATGCCGGGCAATATCATCTTAGCCTTTGTTACCTTCATCATCGCTTATGTAGTTTTAAACTACACTAAGTTTGGTACCTACACCTATGCTATCGGTTCTAACGAGTATGTCGCTAAGAACATGGGTATTAACGTAGATAAGTTTAAGGTTTTAGCCTTCATCCTCAGTGGTGCTTTCTTCGGTGCTATGGCTGTTTTAACCATCAGCTATGGTTCTTCCATGGTGGCAGTAACCGGTATGTCTTCAATGAGCCGTAACTTCATTCCGACCATGGGCTGCTTCTTCGGTCTTGCTTTCATGAAATACGGTATTCCGTTACAGGCTATCATCTTAGGTGAGTTTATCGTCAACATTATCTTCTTCGGCTTCATTTCCTTAGGCGCTCCTACTGCTATTCAGGACGTGATCACCGGTTTAGCCTTGCTCGTCATCATCACCTTCACCACTAAGGTCACCAAGGGTGAGATTGTTAAATAAGGGGTAAAAAATGAGCGAAGTAAGATTACAAGTTAGAAATATCAGCAAGCACTTCGGTATTACCCGTGCGCTTGACAATATCTCCTTTGATATCAATAAAGGTGAGGTTCACGCCCTTATCGGTGAGAACGGCTCAGGTAAGTCCACTATGACTAATATGCTTACTGGTATTTATCCTATGGAAACTGGTAAGTTCATCTTAGACGGTGTTGAAGTTCACTCTAAAAATCAGGTTGATGCTAATAATCACGGCATTTCCATCATTGTTCAGGAATTAGGTACGCTGTCAGGTTTAACTGTTGCTGAGAATATCTTCTTAGGTCACGAAGATCGCTTCATTACTGGCGGTTTCCGTAATACTAAGGCCATGAACGCTGAGGCTAATCGTTTATTACATGAATACGGCTTTGATTATATTAAAGCTCATGTCTTAGTCGATGAGTACAACTTTGAGGATCGTAAGCTTATTGAGATTGTTAAGGCTACTTATTTCCATCCGAAGATTGTAGTTATCGATGAGACCACCACTGCCCTCTCTCAGGAAGGCCGTGAAGAGCTGTACAAGCACATGAATCGTATTCGTGATGAAGGCAATACCGTTATCTTCATTTCCCATGATTTACCGGAAATTTTAGATAAGTCCGATACCATCACCATTTTACGTGACGGTGAGTACATCGATACTGTTAAGAGTAAGGATGTAACTGAGGACGATCTGAAGCGCCTGATGGTAGGTCGTGAGGTTACCGGTAAGTATTATCGTAACGATTATGGCGAGAAGGTTTCAGATGAAGTTGTGCTTTCCGTTAAGAACGTTACTGTACCTGGCCTCATCCATGATGTCAGCTTCGATTTACACCGTGGCGAAATCTTAGGCTTTGGTGGTCTGTCTGAGTCGGGTATGCACGAGATCGGTAAAGCCATTTTCGGTGCTAGTTATGATCGTGAAGGTCAGGTAGTACTTGCAGATGGTACTGAGCTTAACGATATTCCCACTGCTATTAAGCACTCAGTAGCCTATACCTCTAAAGATCGTGATAACGAGTCTATCGTTTTAAATCAGAGTATTCGCGACAATATCGTTTTACCGTCTTTAGATGATTTAACCGTAGGTAAGACTAAGTTCCTAAGCTGGTCTAAGATCAAGAAATTTGCTGGCGAATTTGCTAAGGAAATGTCAGTGAAGATGGTCAATACCGATCAGTTCGTCTCTGAATTATCCGGTGGTAATAAGCAAAAGGTAGTCTTAGCACGTTGGATCGGTAAGGGCTCTGATATCGTGGTTTTAGATAGTCCGACCCGTGGTATCGATATTAAGGTAAAACAGGATATCTATCAGCTTATGGATCAGATGCGTAAGGACGGCAAGTCCATCATCATGATTTCCGAGGAGTTGATGGAACTTATTGGTATGTGCGACCGCATCATTATCATGAAAGACGGCGCGATTAAGGGCGAGCTCCCGCGTTCTCGTGAGCTTAATGAAAACAGCCTGATTTCCATGATGGTTTAATGGGGGAAGACGCATTATGTCAGACGCAATTACTGAAAAGAATAAAGAGCAAGAGTTAAAATCTCTGCACAGAATGAGACTAATCCGTTCACTGCTTCCGATTGTCGGTTTAGTTTTAATTTTCATTTTATTTAATTTCTTAACTCACGGCAGATTGATTAAGCACCTGCCATTGGCCATGTCACAGGTCTATGTGACCATGATTGCCTCTATGGGTGTGTTCTTCATTATGACTATGGGTGGCTTGGACTTCTCTCAAGGTTCAATCTTAGGTTTGTCCGCCATCGTCTGCTGTTATTTATCTCATTACAATATTCCGTTAGCTATTGTCGGTGGTGTAGTCACCGGTGCTCTCATCGGTGCGATTAACGGTTATTTCTATGTCAACCGCAAGATTAAATCGTTCATTGTGACTATTTGTACGATGTTCCTCTTCCGTGGCTTGATTAAGTTCTTAACCACCAACTCTCCAGTTGCAGGTTCTGCTACCTTAGTTTCTATCGATAGCACCACCTTCAAGGTTGTCTGCACTGCTATCGTTATTGCTATTGGTTATATCTTCTTCGTTTATACCAAGTTTGGTATCTACCTTAGAGCTATCGGTGCTGGTGAAAAGGCTGCCATGTTCTCTGGTATCCGTACGGATAGAGTTAAGTTCTTAGTTTATGTATTAGCAGGTGCAATTACCGGTTTTGCCGCCTTTATCAGCGCCATTAAGGTTGGTTCTGTAACTTCTTCAGGTGGTAATCAGTTAGAGACTCAGATCCTTATCGCCTTAGTTTTAGGTGGTATGCCGATTTCCGGTGGTGCTATGGCCCGTTTTGGTAACTGTGTAGTCGGTTCTTTACTCTATGTAGTCCTAAGCTCCGGCTTAACCATGATTGGCTTTACCACGCAGATGATGCAGTTAATTCAGGGTGTAATCTTCCTCATGTTCGTAGCTCTGTTTGCTGATCGTAAGTCTATCTCTGTAATCAAATAATTTAACCCCCTGCCTGCGGGCAGGGGCATCTTCACAAAAGGAATATAAGATGAATAAGTTATATTTTGTTGTAGGTTCTCAGGATCTTTATGGCGAAGAGTGCTTAAAGCAGGTTGCTGCTGATGCCGCTAAGATGACTGCTTTCTTTAACGAGCACCTAAAGGGCGTTGAAGTTGTATTATTACCAACCGTTATCAACTCTGAGACCTGCATTGAAGATATGCGTAAGGCTAGCTGTGATGATGAGTGTATCGCGGTTATGACCTGGATGCATACCTTCTCTCCGGCTAAGATGTGGATCAAGGGCTTACAGGAATTAAGAAAGCCTTTATTACATTTACACACTCAGGCTAATGAGAAGCTCCCGTACGCTACCATCGATATGGACTTCATGAACTTAAATCAGGCCGCTCACGGTGATCGCGAGTACGGTTTCATTCTCGCCCGTATGCGTATTCCTCACAAGGTTGTAGCTGGTTTCTACGAGCATGAGCACGTCATTACTGAGATTTCCAAGTTCTTAGATGTAGCTCGCGCCTTAAACTTCTCTAAGCATCTGAAGGTTGCCTCCTTTGGTAATAATATGCGTGAGGTTGCTGTTACTGACGGCGATCGCGTACAGTCTCAGATCCAGTACGGTTGGGAATGCAATTATTTCGCTATCGGTGATTTAGTTAAGGAAATCAATGCCGTTACTGAGGCTGAGATCGACACTAAGATGGCTGAGTACACCTCTAAGTACACTATGAAGACCACTAATTTAGAGGCTGTCAAAGAGCAGGCTCGTTATGAGGTGGGTTTAGAGAAATTCTTAGCTGCCCGTAACTTAGGTGCTTTTGCTGATACCTTCCAGGATTTATATGGTCTGCGTCAATTACCAGGTCTTGCCGCTCAGAATCTCATGGGCAAGGGCATTGGCTTTGGTCCTGAGGGTGATTATAAGATTTCCGCTTTCTCTGCGGTCTTAATGAAGATGGCTGAGGGTCGTCAGGGTGCTACCGGCTTTATTGAGGATTATACCTATGATTTAACTGAGGGTCAGGAATTAGAATTAGCCTCCCACATGTTAGAGGTTCCGGTAAACTTTGCAGCTACTAAGCCTGAGATCGACGTGCTGCCTTTAGGTATCGGTGGTAAGGAAGATCCGGCCCGCTTAATCTTCGACGGTGTTGAGGGTGATGGTATTCAGGTCACTATGGTTGATATGGGTACTCACTATCGCATCATCTGTGCTGATATTGAGCTCGTAAAGCAGCCTAAGCCGATGCCAAATCTGCCGGTTGCGCGCATCATGTACCGTCATAAGCCTAATTTCAATATCGGTACTGCCGCTTGGTGCTATGCAGGTGGTGCTCACCACAGCGTAGTTTCTACCGCTTTAACCCGTGAGGATATCGCTTTATTTGCCAAACTCACCGGCACTGAGTTCATCGCTATCGGCGACGATACTACCGAAGCTGATTTACAAAAACTTCTCTAATAACTTGATTGTTTTTAGGCCCCGTAATGGGGCCTTTTTTTTGAGATTAAAATGTAAAGCTTTAAAAGCTTTGACTATTCCTGATAAGGCGCTACGCCGGCTTTTTCCCATTTCTCTAAATTGCGCTCACGCAACCACATCTGATAGGCATTGACGGCATTTTGCCACAGGATATAACAGCCAGGAGCAATCGCGGCGGTAGGGGAGAGATAGGTGAGAGCTATCCACAAACCAAAGACCATATTTTTCTGACCTAAGCCTTGACCTGCGGAGATACGCTGATGTTCTAAGTGACCTAGAAGCTTGCCTAAGGAAAATTGTATGGCCGTACATAAGAGACCGACAAAGGCTAAAAGCCATAGATAAGAGGCTTCTTCTTGCGAGTTGAAGATATTAGCAAAGGTGCGGCAGGAGATAACCATGAGGGTAAAGCCCCATAGATAAAAGCCTAAATCCTTAAATTTAGTCACGATGATTTTATGTAAGGGTTTGACCCAGGCTCTGACTACAAAAGCTAAGAGCAAAGGAAGCACAATTACCGGGAAAACTTTGTGTAAAAGCACTAAGAATTGATCTAAGAACGAGCCTTGTACCACATCGGAAAATAAAGGGAAAATCAAAGGAATGGCAATAGCTGCAGTAAAGTTACTGATAAGAGTATAGGTGGTAAGGGAGGACTCATTACCGCCTAATTTGCCAGCTAATACAGCCGCAGAGGCGGCGGTAGGGGTGATAAAGCAGACGATGATGCTTTCACAGGTCAAGGTGTATTCAGAGTCGGGGTTATAAGCTATATATAAAGCTACGATGAGGCTGACACCAGCTTGAATGAGCGCTAAATAAAAATGCCAGAGTTTAGGTTTCATCTCGCGCCAACTGACTTTGCAAAAAGCGCAAAAGAGCATGATAAAGATAAGGCAAGGTAAGCCATTGTGGGCAAAGCTTTTAGCCGGAGCTTTCAGGGGATGTAAAACAGGCAGATAGTGGAAAGCAAAAAATATCAATAAACCTAAGCTGATGGAGATAAGAAGCATATAGGTTCTAAATTTTTTGATGAGCAGATTTTTATTGATTTGCATAATAGTATTGTATAAAAACGTTGGACCTGAGGATTTTTTTTCAACCTTAGTCGATGTTTGCTATATTATGGCAAATATTTCGAGGATGATAAGATGAGCAATTTTAATGCAAAAATTCACGCTTTTGAAAGCCAATTAGAGGAGTCAGCCTCCTTTGCTATCGCCGAGGCCCTCAAAAATGGTGCCGATGAGGCTGAGATCGCTATTGGTGGGGCTACCGGTCTAAATGTTTCAAGCCGTGATTGTGATATTGAAAATATCGAATTTAACCGCGATAACGGCATGGATATTACGGTTTTTTGCAATAAACGCCGGGGTAGTGCTTCGACTAATGATTTAAGTAAAGAAGCTATCAAGCAGTGTATTGTCTCAGCTATCAATATTGCCTCTTATGCCGATGAGGATCCTGATTGCGGTTTATGCGATAAAGAGTTGCAGTGTACTGAATTTCCCGATCTCAATTTGCTTTTTGAACCTGATGCCGATCCAGAAATGGCAGCTACTAAAGCTGTAGCTTTAGAAAAACAGGCGGTAGCATCTTTACCTGCAGCCATTAAGGCCTCTGATGGCGCTTCTTATTCTTCTTGCGTCTATACCAATGTCCTCGCTAACTCACAGGGTTTTTGCCATGCTAAATCAGCAAGCTCCTTCTATAAGGGCTTGACGCTCTTAGGTGAGAGCGATGGCCATATGGAGCGTGGTAGTGGTTATAGTGTCGCCAGAGAGGAAAGTGATCTCTATGCTGACGATAAGATTATCGCTGAGGCTTTAGAGCATACTTTAGGTAAACTTAAGCCTCAGAGTGTGCCTACTGGCACTTATAATGTCATCTTTACTAAGGGCGCGGCGGTTTCTTTGTGGCAGACTTTAGCAAGTGCTATAGCAGGAGGCGTTTTATATCGTAAGACTTCTTTCTTATGCGATAGCCTCAATCAAGTGATTGTGCCTGAATTTGTCTCGATTAAAGAAGATCCGACTTTAAAGAAAGCCTTTGGTTCTGCTTCCTATGATAATGAGGGGGTAGCAGTTAAGCCTTTACAAATTATCTCCTCGGGTATTTTAAAGGAGTATTTACTGTCCACCTATTCAGGACGTAAGCTCTCAATGCCCTCTAATGGCCATAGCGGGGGTATCTACAATTGGTTTATCGACTTTGGCGAAAATACTATGAGCTTTGAGCAGATGCTCGATAAGGTCGGTGAAGGCTTGGTTATCGATAGTCTCATGGGACAGGGTATCGATCTTATCAGCGGTAATTATTCCCGCGGTGCTTCTGGTTATTATTTTAAAAATGGTAAGCGTGTGCATGCGGTCTCTGAGATCACCATTGCCGGCAATCTTAAGGATATGTTCTTAAATCTTCAGGCTATGGCCACGGATATCGATCCGCGCTATAAGATTAAAACCGGCTCTCTATTATTACCCCCGATGACAGTGTCGGGAAGTTAAAAAAATCTCCTAGTCTTAGGACTAGGAGAAAATTATCTTCTAAGCTTTTTTAGTCATCGGTAGGGGCTTGGATAAGATTTTTGCCACTATTGAGAAGTCTTACATCGCGCGCGCCTAACAGCGGTTTACAAGCATTAGCTAGTTTCTGCAGTTTGACGTGATTGACGCTGATCTTATTTTCCGCATTGAGCGTAATGTATTGATGGCGCTTTAGAGTCTCACACATGATCTTAAATAAGATCGGATCGGCAAATTCCGGGGAGTTATTCGTAACCTCCCACGGCAGGCGCTTAGCATAATTGAGGCAGTTGTCGATAAAGGTCTTAACGTCAATGGTGCCATCTTCAGTATGTTCAAGCGCGGTTTCGGCGACTAGATAACGGATGAGGTTATGGTAGATACAGCGCGAGAGAATAAAGAACTCAGTATAACCATCACCTGAAACATAGATCATGTCGACATTCTTAGTGATATAGCCTTGATGCAAGAAGGTCTCTAAATACTTATCGATAAGTTCATCAAGCTTATCTTCCTCATCGGGAGCAAAGAGCTCATGGCGTAAGAAATAGAATAAAGAGCGCGCATGGGCACGTACATCTTCATGTTTGATATGGCCGTTACGCAGAATAATATTGGCAAGCAAGGCCGGTAAAGCAAAGAGATGGACAATATTATTCTGGAAATAGGTCAGCTGTAGCGATTGGCCGTGGCTTGGTCGTACAAACTTCATATCCTCACCGACATCGTAGAGCTTAAATTTATTAAGTTCTACGGCTTGTTGAATTAAGATCTCAGGAGGATCTTTCGGAATGGATTTATGGCGAGCCTCATCTACATGTAAGAGGGTGAGATAGAGATTTAAACATTTACGCAACTGTCCCATGCTCATAGCATGATCCGGGACATTCATGATCGCGAGGGCACAGAGATTGATGCCGTTGATAGTAGCGGCGTCATTGAGATTGACGATCAGGCGGCGGGCAAGCTGATTGACGGTTTCATGTAACCACTCAGGACGCTTTAAGCTGGTAGGATCGATATCATTACGCCAATTCGGGACGTTTTGATTTAAAAAGCGGGTGACGACTACAGGCTCGCCAAAGGTGACATAACCGCGGCCATAATAGCGGAAGCGCTTGAAGATACCTAAAAGCTGTTTGGCGCTTTCTTTGGCCTTTTTCTGGCCATCAAGCTCGCGCATATAGGTACCGACTTCAGAGACATGTTCATAACCTAAATAGGTCGGCACGAAAGCGATAGGACGCTCTAAGCCACGCAACTGTGCCTGAATGGTCATGGCCACCATGCCAGTTTTAGGCGGTAAAGTGCGTCCGGTACGGGAGCGACCACCTTCGATAAAGAATTCGGTGGCATAACCGCGCTCAAAGAGTAAGGACAGATATTCATTGAAGAGGGCAATATAGAAATTATCGCCCTTCATCTTGCGACGGATAAAGTAAGAACCACAGCGCTTGATAAGCTGACCTACAGGGAAGAAGTTAAGATTGTCGCCCGAGGCTACCTGCGGGATAGGCAGACCTTCATGGAAGATCACAAAGGAGAGGAGAATATAATCCATATGACTGCGATGGCAGGGAATATAGATGATTTCATGTCCTGTCTGTACCAAAGCGCGGACGCGATCGGCTCCAATAATGGTCTGACCGTGATAGATGCGATTCCACACTAAGGTAATTAAAGAATTTAAAAACTTAAGTAAGGAATAACGGGTATCGGCGACCATGACGTTATAGATAGCGCGGGCTTGATTTTGTAATTCCTCAGCGCTTTTACCAGTTTTAAGCCCCTCTTCTTCAATTGCTTTAAGAACCGCCGGACGTTTGACGAGTTCATCGATAACCATCTGTCGATTAGGCAAGGGTTTACCGATAATGGAGCGCGCCTTCTTTAAGAAGGAAAGCTTGATGACACGGTGCATCAAATGCTTTTTATTGCGGGCTTTGACGCGTTGCTTGAAGGTAAGCGCATCGATAGGATCATCGATAATGGTACAGTTATCGCGACCGGCAAAGGTCAGCATGAGGAATTTGCGTAAAGAAGGGGTAGCGGAGTTAACGCCGCGCAGGGCCTTACCCTCATAACCGGGATTGCGCGACCAAAGCACGGTAATAGGGAGGATCTGTACCTCTTGGCCTTTTTGCATAGAAAGGTCAAACCAAGAATTTAAGATAGGCGTGATATGACAGCTTTTAGCCGCTTTACTTGAAAAGAAGCCTGGGCGGCGTAAATAGCACAGACGCTTATAGGTTTTACCGTTGACCACTAGGGGCTCAAAGGGGGATGGCAAACCGAGTTTTTGCGTCAGACGCTCAATACACATGAGGTTTCCTATGGAGGAGGATACCGTCATATAGCATATGGGGCGCTTGTGATCGATTTTTATATGTTTAAGAGGCTCATAAGGAATAGGCACGCAGGTGGTGGTTAGTCGAAAGGGCCAGTAAAAAAGTGCCCGCAGTACTCTATTTAAAAGCATATCTCTTTCCCTTCTATGTGCAAATCTAATCTCATTATAGGTGCTATCTTGAAAAGCCGTTATAGCTTTGAGTTGTTTTTGCAAATAAAGACTTATTAGCCTTAGTCTACCGCTAAAGAATTGGTATTATATTCAAACTTAGATCATCACAAGCTTAAAGAAAAATGACAGAGAATATCAATGTAAAAGCAGATGAGGTGAAGGCACCTCAAACTTATCGCCGTTTGGTCATGCTCGCCGGTTTAGCCTCGGTAGCGACGGCTACTACCCTCATTGCGGTTAAGGCCATCATTTGGTTTTATAGTGGCTCAACTAGTATTTTTGCCTCACTTACCGATTCTATGTTCGATGCCTTAGCTTCCTTTATCAATTTATTGGCTTTGCGCTATTCACTCACCCCGCCTGATCGCGATCATCGTTATGGTCATTATAAGTCGCAATCTTTAGCTTCATTGGCACAGGCTGCCTTTATCGGCGGTTCAGCGGTCTTATTGATTTTGCATGGCATCAATCGCTTTGAAAATCCGCAGGTAGTGGCCCATGTAGATCTGGCTATCTATGTCAGTATTATCGCTATGGTGCTGACTTTAGCCTTAGTGCTTTTTCAGTCCTTTGTCTTCAAGCGCACTCAAAGCGAGGCTATCGGTGCCGATCGCTTCCATTATCTTTCGGATATTGTCTTAAATTTAGGCGTACTTTTAGCTTTAATTTTAAGTCAGCAAGGTTTTCTCTGGGCGGATGGTTTATTTGCCTCGCTCATCGGTCTCTTTATTTTAAAGGGGGCTTGGAGTATCGGTAGTCATGCTGTAGATACGCTTTTAGATAAATCCCTAAGTGGCCCTGAGATGCTTGAGATTACCAAGACCATTATCTCAGTGCCCGGCGTCATTTCCATGCACGATCTAAAGACCCATAGAGCCGGACCTAAGGTCTTTATTCAATGTCATGTGGTCTTGCGCGGTTGTATGAAGGTCTGTCAGGCCCATCGCCTTGTCAATGAGGTTGAAAGTAAACTTGAAAAACTCTTCCCAGAATCGGAAATTACTATCCATATGGAGCCGGATATTCCTGAAACCTATGCAGATGTGGTTTTTAAGGATTAGTGTCATAATTGAGTATAGAGAGTAAACGAGGTTTTTATGGCAGCTCCAAGTGTAAGCGTGGAACAATTTTTTGATGAGTTAAAAGCAGAGGCGCAGGAGATCTATAAAAGAGAGCCGATGTTGAGATCTTTTTTAGATCAGGCCATTTTACATAGCTCGGGTTTAGCTCATAGCTTAGGCCGTATGATTTCGCAATCGCTATCTTGTGCAGAGGTTGGAAGATCAGAGTTATTTCAGGTCTGTGCTCAGGCTTATGCTGATTGTCCCGATCTTTTAGATTGCGCGGTTAGCGATATTACCGCGGTAAAAAACCGCGATCCGGCCTCGTCATCTCTGTGTGAAATCTATTTATTTTTAAAAGGCCCTAAGGTTTTAGAGTCATGGCGTGTTTCTAATTGGTTATATAAAAAAGGGCGCCATGAATTAGCCGCTTTCATTCAAAGCCGTATTTCAAGTCAGTTTACGGTAGATATTCATCCCGCAGCCACTATTGGCCGTGGCATTATGCTTGATCATGCCTCAGGCATTGTTATCGGTGAAACGGCGGTAGTAGCTGACACTGTCTCCTTATTGCATGATGTTACCCTAGGCGGTACCGGTAAGGAACAGGGCGACCGCCATCCTAAGGTCGGTCGCGGTGTCATGATTGGAGCTGGCGCTAAAGTCTTAGGCAATATTCATATCGGCGAAGGTGCGATTGTAGGTGCAGGCTCGGTAGTCTTGCGCGATGTCCCGGCACATACTACAGTTGTAGGTGTACCGGCACGTGTAGTGGGTCGTCCGACTCAGCAGATGCCGTCCTTAGTCATGGATCAGACTTTAAGTGAAATGACCACTCCGATCGAGCCTTTATGCCCGATAATCGATGTCAAACAGGTTTAAGGATGTGTTATGCGTATTCGTGATTTGCTAAATCCACAGGCTATTTGCCTAGAGGCGACGCCTAAAAATAAGGAAGAGGCGATCAATACCCTCGTGGACATGCTGTCGCGTACGGATTGTATTTTAGATTCTAAGCTCTTTCGCGAAGGAGTATTTGCGCGTGAAGCTCAGGGCTCAACTGGTTTAGGTGAAGGTGTAGCCATTCCGCATGCTAAAAGTGCTGGAGTAGCTAAACCGGGCCTTGCGGCCATGGTGGTCCCAGCCGGTGTGGATTTTGATAGTTTAGATGGTAAAGAGGCCTATCTATTCTTCCTCATAGCCTCTCCTCAACAAGCCTCCGATGCCCATATCGATGTTTTAGCCCGTCTCTCTAGTCTGCTCATTGATGAAAATTTTAGAAAATCTCTGATTGCTTCGCATTCGGTGGAAGAATTTTTAGCTTATATAGATAAAGCCGAAGGCATTGAGATTGCCCATAAAGAAGAGGTAAAAACTCAGGAAGCTGAAGATAAGGCCCATAAAAACGAGCAACCTCATTATGATCTCGTAGCCGTTACCGCCTGCCCGGCAGGTCTATCGCATACCTATATGGCCGCTGAGGCCATTGAGCATTGTGCTAAAGAGATGGGTTTTACCATTAAGGTTGAGGCCGATGGCGCTGCCGGTAATCGCAATCGCCTCTTACCTGAGGATATTGCCAATGCTAAGGCGGTAATCGTCGCGGCTGACCGTATGGTCGAGATGGATCGTTTTATCGGAAAACCCTTAGTCCGTACCGGTGTGGTCAGTGGTATTCGCAAGCCTGATGAATTGATAGCTAAGGCTTTAGATCCTAATTGCCCGGTCTATTCACCCGGAAGCATGACCGAGAGCACCTCGTTTTCCATGCGCTTGTATCGGCATTTGATGAGTGGCCTTACCTATATCATGCCGCTTGCAGCTACGGCCGGTATTCTCTCGGCGGTGGCGCGTCAGGATATTTTAGCGTCAACTAATTTAGGTCTGTTTTTAGATAGTATCGGTTATAGTATCGGTACTTTATTATTCCCTGTATTAAGCGCCTTTATCGCTTTTTCAATTTCAGGGCGTATGGCTCTTGTGGCCGGATTTACCGGTGGTGTTATGGCCGATATGGCCGATGCCGGTGTTATCGGTGCGGTCATCAATGGCTTTGTCGGTGGTGGTGTCGCGTGTGTGTCAGCGGCCTTTGGACAGAGGTTTTTAAAGGGACATGATGCGATGTTTGCGCTTTTGGTCTATCCCTTAGTGGGAGCTATCGGTACGACAATCATTGCGCAATTTATTACTAATCTGCCGGCGTCCTTTATCAATTCGCAGATAGATTATTATCTCGTTGCCTCACCTAAGATAATTTTAGTGCTGATTGGGGCGATTTTAGGTGGCATGATGTCGGCGGATATGGGCGGACCTTGTAATAAGATAGCCTATGCCTGTGGTGTCCTCTTATTAGCCGATTGCTTACCTGAAAGTGGGCCTGGCAGTGGGATCATGGCCTCGGTGATGGCCGGAGGTATGGTGCCTCCTTTGAGTGCCGGTATTGCCGCAATGATTGCGCGTCCCCTCTTTACTCGTCATGAAAAGAATATCGCCTTTGCTACTATGATTAAGGGTTTATTCTTTATCACCGAAGGTGTCTTACCTTATTTAGTCTATGCGCCTACGCGTATGCGTATTGCCTGTATTGTAAGCTCGGCTACAGCCGGCGCAATCTCGATGTGGTATAGCTGTGGCTTATGTGCGCCGCATGGTGGTATCTTTATTATTCCTTTAGCTGAAAGACCCATTTCCTATATCACAGCGCTTGCAATAGCTACGCTCTTAGGTATAGTGCTCTTTATTTCTTTGCGTATAGGACATACGCATCATCAAGATTAGAGATGAAAAAAGCGGGAAATCCCGCTTTTTTTAATGTGGTAATTCTAAATTCTGTAAAGTCTCTTCAAGCTGACGCTTCCACGCTTGCATAGTTTCACGCAAGTGGAGGTTTTCCTGTTTGAGGTTTAAAACCTGCTGATGTAATTGCGTAAGTTCACGCTCAGAGGCCGCAAGCGACCTCTGGGTATAGGCAAGCTTTTGCGCTACCTGCTCTGACAATTGCGTGAGTTTAGCTAACTCTTCAAGCAATTGCCGGTGACGGGGGCTGAAATTATCTGTCATTAGAGAATATAACGGCTTAGATCTTCGTTTTTGACGAGAACATCTAAGTGCTTATCTACATATTCAGCATCGATAACTAAGGTAGTACCCGGATTATCAGGTGCAGTGAAGGAAATATCATCAAGGAGTTTTTCCATCAGGGTGTGTAAACGGCGAGCGCCGATATTCTCGGTAGTCTCGTTGACACGATAGGCATCTTCAGCAATACGGCGAATGGCACTGTCATCAAAGCTGATTTTGACGTTTTCAGTGGCTAGGAGGTGCTCGTATTGAACAGTGAGGCTATTGTGCGGCTCTTTGAGGATGCGCTCAAAGTCATCGACAGAGAGTGGCTGTAATTCAACCCGGATAGGCAGACGGCCTTGTAACTCCGGAATTAAATCAGAAGGCTTAGACATCTGGAAGGCACCGGAGGCAATAAAGAGAATATGATCGGTTTTGACCATACCGTATTTAGTGCTGACAGTAGAGCCTTCGATCAGAGGTAAGAGATCGCGCTGTACGCCTTGACGGGAAACATTGCCTCGATCTTGACCTTCTTGGCAGATCTTATCGATTTCGTCGATAAAGACTATGCCGTTATTTTCAGCTAAGGAGACGGCCTGAGCTTTAATATCATCAGGATTAGTCAGTTTTTGAGCTTCTTCTTCGATGATAAGCTTTAAGGCCTCAGAGATCTTCATCTTCTTTGAAGACTGACGATTAGCGCTGAGATTATCAAATAAGGACTGTAACTGATTGTTCATGTCCTCCATGGCCGGATTGCCGCCACCGATGATATTGACCATCGGGCTCTTTTCCTGCACATTGATCTCAATTTCCTTATCATCAAGCTGACCTTCACGGAGCTTTTTGCGGAATAATTGACGAGCTTGACTGGAGTTCTTCTCCTCAGCTGAGGCACTAGGAGCTGGCAGTAAAGCATCTAAAATACGCTCTTCTGCGGCATCTTCAGCCTTGACGCGATTGCGCTTGAAGGCTTCTTCACGAACCATCTTGACAGAGATTTCCATCAATTCGCGGATGATGGACTCTACATCCTTACCGACATAACCGACCTCAGTGTACTTAGTAGCTTCAACCTTAACGAAGGGGGCGTGGGCAAGCTTAGCTAAGCGGCGGGCGATTTCGGTTTTACCGACACCGGTAGGGCCAATCATTAAAATATTCTTCGGGACAACCTCAGAGCGCATATCCTTATCAAGTTGCATACGGCGCCAGCGGTTACGCAGGGCAATAGCAACAGCTTTTTTGGCACTTTTCTGGCCGATGATAAAGCGATCGAGCTCAGAGACAATTTCGCGGGGAGTAAGTTCTGTCATAATCTTTTTCTAGTATTTAATAGTTTCAATTACATGATTGCCGTTGGTGTAAACACAGATATCGGAGGCAATCTGCAGGGATTTCTTGACGATTTCTTCAGCGGAGAGATCGGTGTTTTCGCACAGAGCACGAGCGGCTGCGAGGGCATAATTGCCACCTGAACCAGTAGCGAGAATATCATCATCCATACGGACGACATCGCCAGTACCGGTAATGAGGAAGGATGCTGTTTTGTCAGCGACGATCAAAATAGCTTCAAGCTTACGCAGGGCTCTATCAGAGCGCCATAATTTAGCTAAGGTTATACAAGCGCGCTCTAAAATACCCTGATGTTCCTCAAGCTTTTGTTCAAATAAATCGAGCAGCGTAAACGCATCGGCAGTGGAGCCGGCAAAGCCTGCAATCACACGATCATGAAATACCTTTCTGACTTTGATGGCATTGCCTTTTAAAATGGTGGTCTGACCCATGGTAACCTGACCGTCGCCACCTACGGCAACGACATTGTTACGTCTTACTGAGACTATGGTGGTCATTGATTGCTCCTAGTAAATAGCGACAAGGCAAGAAGGGGTATATTGATTTAATCTCAAAGTAGAGGCTAACACCTTAGCTTCATCGCGTTTGAAAAATGGTCCGATTTTTATATAAAAGCTATCCTTATAGGGAAGCACTTGTGATTTCTTATAAATGTGGGGTGCAAGACGCTTTTTCAAGCTCAAGGCTAAAACTTCAAAGCTAAAGTTACCGCAATATACGTAATTTTCAGGTAATTTTTCTTCATTATCTGGAGCATAGGGAATATTTTCAGGCCTTAAGTTTGGGGAAAAATCACCTTCTTCAAAGCTACTAAAATCGAGGGGATTTGGCAGATAGTTAACCTTACTGTAGCGTAAGGGCAGTTTTTGCGGATCGAAAGTCCGAGGCAGGGTAATGGCGAGATCCTTTTCGTAAGGCTGCAGATTTTCATTAAAGGTTAGAGAAAGCTCACTATTGTCGTAAAGCTCATAATTGCGCAGAGGGGGAATATGATTGTCAGCATAGTGGTCAGGTAGGTAGAAATAGCTATCGCTTTTTTCTATGACTTTGACCTGATCGGCAAAGTAGGGATAACCCACTACTGTCATAAAGGATGACAATCCTAAAACAAAAATGCTGCTATTTTTAGCTATAAGTAGCCGGCGTTTTCTTTCGTCTTGGGGATTGTCAGCCTTAGGCGGAAAATATCTTTGTAAATCTACCTTAGGTAGATACCTAAGCAGGAAACTTAGCTGCTTAGGTTCAAAAAACACTATACGTAAATATAAGTGCCAGAAAAATTTATAAAGACGCTGTTTGATTACAAAGATAAAAATTTCCACTCTACATCTGTTCCATGACATTGATGCCTAAGAGGCCGAGGCCTTGCTTAAGCACCTTGGCGGTCAAATCGCAAAGCGCTAAGCGGCTGCGTTTAACCTCCTCAGGAACCTCATCCTTAAGGACCGGGCAGTGCTCGTAAAAGCGCATAAACTGATTTGACAGCTCATAAAGGTAATTACATAAAAGGTTAGGCATGCTCTTAGCGCCTACACTTTCAACCGCCTCCGGGAAGGCTAAGAGCTTGCCGGCAAGCTCTTCCTCAACACCGTCGGTGATGATGATATTACCGCTTTGAACTTTGGCCTTTCTGAAAATAGAGCAGATTCTGCTATAAGCGTACTGTAAGTACGGGGCAGTATTGCCTTCAAAGGCCAGCATTAAATCCCAGTCGAAGATATAATCGGTATTGCGATTTTTTGAGAGATCGGCATATTTAACGGCACCGATAGCGATATTATGGATGACCTGCTCGCGCTCTTTACCCTGTAAAGGTGAACCACGATCTTCAAGCATCTTTGCAACACGATTTTCAGCTTCATTTAAAAGATCGCGTAATTTAACGGTGTCACCACTTCTAGTCTTAAAGGGCTTACCATCCTTACCTAACATCATGCCAAACGGGCAGTGCTCTAATTTGACATTCTCCGGGACATAACCGGCTTTGCGGCAGATAGCCCAAGTAATCTCGTGATGCTGTTGCTGACGGGAGTCGGTGAAGTAGAGAATGCGATCGGCATGTAAGGTGTCGATACGATATTTAATGCAGGCAATATCAGTGGTGGTATAGAGATAACCGCCATCACGCTTACGGATAATATTACCTAAAGGATTACCCTCTTGATTTTTAAACTGCGGCAGATAGACAACGATAGCGCCATTATCTTCAACTGCAATGCCTCTATCGATGAGATCCTGTACGAGCACCGGTAACATATCGTTATATAAGCTCTCGCCCATGATGTCCTTGTCAGTTAAGGTTACATCTAAACGATCATAGAGTTTTTGATTTTGTTCCATGGTCATATTGACGAGTTTTTTCCACATAGTGCGGCAGTAAGGATCGCCACCTTGTAGCTTAACTACATAATTACGAGCCTTTTCGGCAAAGACGGCATCCTCGTCATAGCATTTTTTAGCCATACGATAGAAGGCTTCAAAGTCGCTCAGATCCATGCCAGAGCCCTGCTCATTTTCGGCTTTCTCTAAATAAGCGATGAGCATACCAAATTGAGTACCCCAGTCACCGATGTGATTGGCACGGATGACATTATTGCCTAAGAACTCTAAAACGCGGACGCAGGCATCACCGATTACGGTAGAGCGGATGTGGTGTACGGCCATTTCTTTGGCGACATTAGGTGCAGAATAATCGACAACGATATTGCTCTTATGTGCGCAACTTTTAACACCTAAGCGCGGATCGGCGGCCATGTTTTCTAAATTTTTGGCGATAAAGTTCTGATTGACAAAGAAATTGATAAAGCCAGGACCTGCAATTTCGACACGTGAGATGCGCTCATCTTTAGGCATATTCTCAATTAAAGCAGTGGCGACATCGCGAGGGGATTTCTTTAAGCTTTTAGCTAACATCATGGCGGCATTAGAGGCAAAATCACCATGGGCGCGATCCTTGCAGCGCTCGGTTTTGATTCTGCTTAAGATTGCAGGATCGATAGTATTTTCAGTATCAATGGCGCTGACACTTTGACAGATAAGATCGTTGATATGCTGTTTCATAAATTTTCTCCGCAAAACCGCTTAGGACGGCATAAGGCCGCATTGAGCGGCTGAGGAATGATTTTTTTTAAACTTATAAAGATATCACAAATCGCTATTAGTACATAGTGAGAGGATCGACCTCAATGGCAAAACGGGTGTCGGCGCTGAGGACGGTGGTGGCGACTAAAGCTGAGGTCATATCGAGAAAGTCAGAGAGGATCTTGCGATCGATAGCACTGACAAGGATATGGAAATGATAGCGATTTTGTCTTTTCTCCATTTTATCAGAGAGTACGGGACTTAAATTTAGATTAGGATAATGTTGGAGCTGTTTTTTTAGCTTTGAGTTAAGCTCAATTAAAAAGGCATGGGCCCGAGCGCGATCGCTGCTATTAGAGAGTAAAAAGGCCATATAGGTCAGAGGTGGTAATTGTTTATGCTCGCGTTCTTTTAGGAGATATTGAGCAATCTGCCAATATCTAATCTCAGGGGAGATGAGTTTATTGATAAGCTCATCGTCAGGATAGTGCGTTTGAATAAAGACTTCACCTTTCTTCTGTGAGCGTCCAGCGCGACCTGAGACTTGTAATAATAGCTGTGCACAATTCTCGCGTGAGCGAAAATCATCAGAAAAGAGGCTCGAATCCATATCTAAGATGCCCGCTAGGGTGACATCAGGGAAATCATGGCCCTTAGCAATCATCTGTGTGCCTAAGAGGATCAAACTTTTCTTTTTCTTAAAGCGCTCTAAATGCTCTTCAAGCTCGATTTTATTTTTAATATTGTCTCTATCGATGCGCTCAATGCCGACATCAGGATAGCGTAGCTTTAAAAAAGCCTCGATTTGTTCAGTACCAAAACCGCTTTCTAAAAGACCAGAGCTTTTATGACAGCGCGGACAATGTGAAGGCAGATGGGTGATGTATTCACAGACATGGCAACGCAAGGTCATATCACCGCGATGTACCGTCAGGGGATTGTCGCAATGTGGGCAGATAAAGATATGACCACAGTGATGGCAGACTAAATTGCGCGCGTAACCGCGACGATTTAAAAATAATAAAACCTGATTGCCCTTGACCGTTTCCTCACCGATCTTATTTTCAAGGCTCTTGCAGATACCGGCTTTAAGACCATCGCTTAAAGGCTCAGCTCTCAAATCGATAAGCTTAAAATCCGGCAATAAGGCGCCACCGGCGCGTATAGTGAGATCTAATTTTTGATAAAGACCACGCTCAAAATTAGCTACAGTTTCAAGACTTGGGGTAGCTGAGCCTAAGATTACCGGGCATTGGCATAAACGGCCACGCATGATTGCAAGTGCGCGTGCATGATAACGAAAGCCGTCAGTTTGTCTAAAGGAGCTATCATGCTCCTCATCTAAAACAATTAGACCTAAATTGGGGATGGGCGTAAATAAAGCGGTTCGGGTACCGATGAGAATACCTGAGTTACCTCTTTGCATATCGATATAGGCATCAAGGCGCTCTCTATCGGATAGGGCTGAATGCATAGAGGAGATAGGAACTCTAAAGCGGCGGTAAAATCTATCAAAGGTCTGCGGGGTTAGGGCAATTTCTGGTACAAGAACTAAGACCGCTTGTCCACGTTTTAAAACAGCTTCAATAATCTGTAGATAAACCTCAGTTTTACCCGAGCCGGTAATACCGTTGAGGACAAAGACTTTAAATTCCTGAGTTGAGCTTATGGTAGTGATAGCGTGCTTTTGCTGTACATTAGGGGGAAGAGGCTCTTCATTTAAAAGTTGAGTGTGAAAACTCTGCCATGCTTGTTTTTGCTCTTTAAGATCGATCCTCTCGACTAATTCTTTTTTGATAAGGGCATTTTCACAAGCGGCGCTGATACCGCGCTCGCGCATTTGACTTCTAAGTTTAGGTCCTGACTTTAATATAGCTAAGAGCTGTTTTTGTTTATCGGATCTTAAAGTCTCGCTATCAAAGCTTGCGCCTTTAGCGCTGAGCTTTAGACCTGGAATTTCCTCATAGGCACATTTTTTGCCATCGCGGAGAATTTTAGGCAGGGCGCTTAAATAGCATTGCCCCTTAGGATAATGATAATAGCTAGAGCCAAAATCGATCATGGAGAGCACATCTGTAGAGATAAGGCCATCCTCATCTAAAAGCTCGCAGCTTTTAATATGCTTTATATTGTCAGGAGCTCTATCTAAGACTTTAGTGATAATACCGACACTCTTTGCGCCGGCAAAATTGATGAGAACGCGGGCACCTCTAAGCTTATCTTTAGCTGTGGCTTCTACCTTATAGGTAAAATCCTGCCATAAGGGGCGGTTTACGGCTACAGCTACATAAAGATAGGCTTTTTTCTCGGTCATATTTAGATCATATAAGCTTAAGTTTCATAAAAGTTTAGAAGACTATATTAATCTGAAAGCTTAAAAAGAAAAATCCTTTTACTAAAAAAGATTAAAATAAATATATATCAATAATTTAGTGTTTTTAATGAGAGTTTTGGAGCCTTTTTAGGGAGCAAGAGGCTTTGAGAGCTTAGAAAAAAAGATTCTAAGCGTATTTATTCCTTGCAAAAGCTTATTTTATGCATTAATATATGCGCACCTTTTTTTTCCATATTATGCGTGTGGTATTCGGCGCAAGGGATTGTGGCTGAAAGCGCGACACGTAATTTGAGGTTATCATGAAAGAAAACATTCATCCTCAGTACGAGGAAGTCAATGTACGTTGCTCTTGCGGTAACACCTTCAAGATCCGTACTACTGCAGGTCACGATTTATCCTTAGACGTTTGCTCTAAGTGCCACCCTTTCTTCACTGGTAAGCAGAAGATTGTTGACACCGGTGGTCGTGTTGAGGCCTTTAAGAAGCGTTTCGGTGGTATCTCTGCTTTCGCCATCAAGCACTAATAAAGACCAATGCTTTAAAAGCCCCTACGCGGATTTTGTAAGTTTTTTATGACACGGCAATCCGCTAATATTAAAAGTCC
>USBR01000012.1 GCA_900552905.1 uncultured Succinatimonas sp.
TCGGACTTTTAATATTAGCGGATTGCCGTGTCATAAAAAACTTACAAAATCCGCGGTGGAAACGCTTAGTGAAGCCTTCAATTTGCTCGCGCAGATAAATCTCGGCATCCTTGAAGTCATTAGTCTGGAAATACCAGGCATAGTAACGGTTTAAGGACACAACATCGAACATATCGACAAGCTTTTCAACATCGTAAGCGCCGTTAGTTTCATTGGCATAGGTTAAAGGACGAGTAGGATCAAGCTTACGGGCTAATTCAACGGTAGGCTTGAAGAACTCGACGGTGCCATCATTAACAGAATCCGGCTCGTTCATGATGGACCACATAACAACGCACGGGTGATTCTTATCGCGGTTGATAAGTTCAGTTACAGCCTGAGCGTGAGCTTTTTGAGTCTTATCATTGACTAAGCTGAAGATGCTCTTAGGCTTGTCATAATCACCACCTAAGCCAGTTAAGCCCATGTTAATACCAACAGCCGGGGTTTCATCGATAACGACTAAACCGTGCTCATCGGCATAATCCATCATCTCCTCAGCATAAGGGTAGTGTGAGGTACGATAGGAGTTAGCGCCGATCCACTTCATGAGGGCATGATCGTGAAGCATGAGTACATTGTCAAAGCCTTTGCCTCTAAAGAAGCTGTCCTCATGGCGGCCAAAGCCCTTAAAGTAGAAAGGTTTCTCATTGATTAAGAACTTAAGACCATCAACTCTAACAGTTCTTAAACCTACTCTCAGATCATAGATATCCGGATTTTCATCTAAAGTGGTAACTCTAAAGGTATAGAGATAGCCCTCACCAGGCTCCCATAAATGAGCATTCTCAACTAAGAGTTCACCTTGCTTACCATTAGCGGTGGCAACAACCTTACCGCAAGCATCGATAAGTTCAACCTTAACCTCGCACGGGCACTCTACATCATAGTGTAAGGTGGCGTTGTTACCATCAAGAGTGGTATAGGTACTGATATCCTGCACATATTTAACCGGGGTGCTGTATAAGAGCACAGAGCGGTGAATACCGGCATAATTGTAGAAATCATGGAAGTAGTACTGCTTCTTATGACCACCACGACCTAAGATTACATCTCCAGGAGGAATGGTGTCCCAATGTAATTCATTGTTGACGCAGACGGTGAGGCGATGCTTTTCACCGGGCTTAACGATAGCGGTAATATCGGCCTCAAACGGAGTATAGCCACCCTGATGGCAAGCAACCTGTTCATCATCAACGAAGACCGTGCCTCTGTGGGTAACGCTACCAAAGCGTAAGACAATACGCTTACCCTCAAAGCCCTGAGGTACCCAGAACTCAGTCTGATACCAAACATCGCCTACGTGATCGCGGATCTCATCGCAGGAGAGCTGATCATTAAAGCTACCAGGAACGGCCATTTGTACAGTGTTTTCAAGCTCACGCTTCCACCACTGCTCGGTGAAGCCTGCGCCTTGCTTATCTAAGCAAAAGTTCCAGATACCATCTAAGGTTTTGATTTCACGAACTTGATTTTCAATTGCTTTTAACATTGTTTAACTCCTGAGATTAAAAGCCAAAGTAATTAGGAATTGCCATGGTTAAGGCCGGAATATAGGTAACTAAGAACAGGCCTACCAGTTCGGCGATGAATAAAGGTAAGAGCGGCTTTAGAACCTTAGTTACCTTTTCGCCAGAGACGTTAGCGGAGACGAAGAGTACAGTGCCAACCGGCGGGGTAACTACACCTAAAGCGAGGTTGTAGACTAAGATGATGCCAAAGTGGATCGGATCAACACCTAATTGAGTAACTACCGGGTAGAGGATCGGGGTAAAGATCAACATTGCCGGAGTCATATCCATAAAGAGGCCGACGCACAGTAAGGTGACGTTGATGATGGCCAGAATTAAGAATTTATTGTTAGTGATGGTAGTTAAGAACTCGCCGATAGCATCAGGGATACCAGCAAAGGTCATAGACCAACTCATAAGTCCAGAAGAGGTGATAAGGAATAAAATCACAGCTGAGCTTAAGGCACTTTCATAGAGAATGTTGATGAGCTTTTTGAAAGTTAAGCTTCTGTAGATTAAAGCTAAGAAGAAGCTATAGGCTACAGCGATACCGGAGGCTTCAATGGCCGTGAAGGCACCGATGATAATACCGCCGATGACGATAACAATCAGCATTAAGGACGGCAGGGCATCCGCAAAGATCTTAAGTGCCTGACTGAATACTAAGGGACTTTTATCTGTAGGGTAGTGATGCTTAACGGAGAAGTATAAAGCGACGCCCATGACAGCTAAGCCCATAATGATACCTGGGATATAGCCACCTAAGAAAAGGCCAGCAATGGAAGCTTCACCGTTAGAGATTAAGGAGTAGACGATAAAGCATCCAGAAGGCGGAATTAAGAAGCCGCAGATTGAGGACATGGCATTGACGGCAGTGGCAAAAGGCATATCGTATTTTTGCTCACGCGCCATAGGCATGACGATACCACCGATAGCGGTACTTGCAGCTACAGCTGAGCCTGACAGAGAGCCAAAGAGCATATTAGCTACGGTATTAGCCTGATAAAGAGAGCCCGGGATTTTGCGACCTAAGAGTAGGGCAAAGAGAATGAGCTTTCTGGCAATACCACCTTGATTCATGATATTACCGGCTAAGATGAAGAAAGGCAGTGCTAAGAAGCCAAAGCTGTCTAAGCCGGTGAAGAACTTCTCACCTGAGGTGGCGACTAATTCGGCGGTGTTAATCTGTAAGCTTAAGGTCATGATACCGGCAATAGCTAAACCTACAGCAATCGGGGCACCAACTAAAAGAAAGATTGTAAATACTGAAAAGAGTACTAAGCCTGAGATAAGCTCAGTATTGTCAAAGAAGTATTCTTGGGCAGCATCGCTTTCGTAGAAGAGCTCTAAACCTTGATAGATGGCAAATAAGCTTAAGATACTGAGAATAGCGGTGATATAGACGCTAGTATTTTTGCAATTTAAGATGCGGAAAACATGAGCGGTTTGATTGAGAATGATAAGGGCTCCGGCAATTACCAGTACAAGCTGCAACATACCGGTTCTAAAACCCATAACCGGGGTGAAGATATCATAGTTTTTCTCATAAGCAATGACACCACCGGTTAAAATCACTAAGCCTAAGGCAATGTTCATGACACTGATAAAGGCGTCAGCTCTTTTCTTACCAATCTCACTAAATTTATCGTAGATAAGCGGCAGACTTAAATGATTGCCGGCGATAAAGCATAAGGTGGCACCGAGGATACCCATCCAAATTAAGGAATAACGTAACAGTTCGTCTGAAACGTTACTGGGGTCATTGAAAATGTAACGGCAAACAACCTGATACATAATCAAGACGGACATGATAGCTAAAATCACGATCATAAAAGCTTTAATAAGCTTTTCGACCGTATTAAATGTAGCTTTTGAGATTTGCACTAAAGTGTCCATGTTCAATTCTCTTGTTTTACATGAAGGCATCATTAAATGGTTTTCAGAACTTTATTACTTGATATTTAAAGTTTTACTCTCAAATAAACTTTGATTTTTTCAACTTCGTGGTATACAAGTTTGTTCCTGCTTGAAATGGATTATAGAGAAAAACATTTCATGCAATCGTGATTTAGATCGCATTAGTGAAACATTTCATAAATAAGAAATGTAAAAGTAACGTTTCACATTATGCCCGCGGCAGGGAGAGAGGGGGTTCTGAAGAAGCTTTAATCTTTTGTTTTTATTAAAGAACCGTTATATAAAGCGAGTAAACAAGCTTTTTACCAAAAAGTTTTTTAGGTGATCTATAATGGTTAATTATAAAATTAAGCTTTACTTTTTACAGAAAATTGATAAAAATATACTTCAAACATTGAAACGTTTCAGAAATAACAAAAAAAATTTTGCTTCTATAATTTAGAAGCCTATATATCTGCTTGTGGACAAGAGCTTATGAGAGCTAAAAAAATCACAGTTACCGATTTAGCACAGCTTGCGGGCGTTTCTCGCGCTACTGTATCTCGCGTGTTAAATGACAATCCTAATGTTAATAATGAGGTGCGCTCAAAGGTCTTGCAGGCAATTGAGAAAAGCGGCTATCAAAGAGTGAATAAGACTGAAAATGCCACTAAGCTTGATAAAGTTTTAGTCATAGGTGAGGAGATTGTCTTACTTAGTACTAATCATTTCTATGAGCCGATAATTAGACGTTTACAGGAATTAGCTTTAGAGCGCAATCTTGATTTAGAGTTTTTTATCGGTGATTTAAAACGTGATCTCAATAAATTAAAGAATCTCTTAGCTTCAGCTCATGATGTCATTGTTATCGGCACTGATGATATAGATCTCATGGATCTTTTAGCGCAATATCAAGTCAATGTGGTACTTCTCAATGCTATCGATCCGAAGTTGCGCTTTACCTCAGTAATGCCAGATAATGAGATTGGTGCCTTTATAGCTACTAATTATTTAATTGAAAAAGGCCATCGCAATATCAAATTTTTAACCTCGAATGTAAAACATGCCATGCTCTTCCGTACTGAGGGCTTTTATCGTGCTTTAATTAAGAATGGGGTGCCTTTTTCTTTTGATAGGAGCATTATCGATCTGCATTTATTAGCCGATAAGATCGACCCTTCAGGTAAATTGAAAAATAAACTTATGCATGGCTCTACAACAGTCGATTTTAGTGCTTCCTTGTTCTATGACTATATGATTGAGCATGATTACTTTAAGGATGTTACAGCTGTATTTTGCATGTGCGATGAGATTGCAGTAGGTCTTATTAAAAAATTTAAGGAATATGGCATTAGAGTGCCTGAGGATATCAGCGTTATAGGCTTTGATGATATTACCTTATCCTCGATCACCATGCCGCCTTTAACTACCATCAATAGCCATGTAAGTGGGATGCCGGATGAGGCTTTTAGCTTATTAGAGCGCGGTAATAGCGGCCGGGTTTTGCCTGAGAATATGCCTCTTAGAGTTATTTTGCCAGTTACGCTCATCGAGCGCGGTAGTGTCAAATCACTGTAAATGAGCTTGAGATAATAAAGGGGACAGCATGTCCCCTTTATTATAAATTTTGATTTCTCACCTAATTAAGCATGAACTTCTTCATCGAGCGCATCTTCATTGCCAGGTAAGGTCTTAGGCTTTTCATCGGAGAATTTCTTCTCGTGATATTTAGCAAAGATAAAGACACAGACTAAACCTATCAGGGTTAATACACTGCCAAAAATCGGAATTAAATGCATATCTAAGGCAAAGATGAAGGTTAGACCACCGACAAAGGCACCGAGGGCATTACCTAAATTAAAGGCTGCCTGAATACTAGAAGCTCCTAAAAGCTGACCGCCTGGTGAGACGCGTAAAATCAGCATCTGGAAGGGAGCTGAAGTTGCAAAAAGGATACCGCCTGAGAGGCATACTAAAGGAATAGCGGCATACATATTACTTGCAAATAAGCCGATGCCGACTAAGAAAGTGGTAGACATAATGATCCAGACGGTGGACATATTGCCCGGAGCAAATCTATCGCAGAGTTTTCCTGAGATAAGATTGAAGAGCACCATGCAAATACCCATAGCCACCATAATGACTGAGACCATAGGTAAGGGTACACCTGAGATTTCAGTTAGGATCGGACTTAAATAAGAGAGCATGCAGAAAATACCGGCATTGCTAAATAAGGTCGCACCTAATACAAGCCACGGAGCTTTATTCTTTAAAAAGATAAACTGACCTTTAAAGCCGGTATCGGCAATCTTACCGGTATCTTTAACCCAAGAGGCGACAGAGACTAAAACGATCACCCCCCAGAGGGTTACTAAATAGAAGATAGAACGCCATGAAAGCGTATCGGCCATGGCGGTACCTAAGGGCACACCAAAGACGTTTGCTACAGTCATACCGGCTCCCATGATAGCAATGGCGGAAGTGCCTTTACCGGCGGTAGCTAAACGCGCGGCAATGATTGAACCTACACCAAAATAGCAACCATGTGGTAGTCCTGAGAGAAAGCGCGAGAGTAAGAGCATTTGGAAGTCTTCAGCTAGGGCAGTGAGGCCATTACCTAAAATATGCACTACGATTAGGACCAAAATAATGTGTTTGAGCTTAAAGCGACGCACAAAGAGTAAGGAGAAAGCTCCGATAGCTACGCCTGAGGCATAGAAGGAGATAATGTGGCCTGCAGTATCTAAGCTGACATTAAAATCACGGGCAATATAGGGCAAAAGTCCCATAGCGACGAATTCGGTAATACCTAAGCTTAAAGTACCAAAGGCTAAGGCGATTAGACCTTTAATAAGCATATAGCAATCCTCTAAAGAGAACTTGTGGGGAAAAATTTTGCCTATGATATTAAATTTGTGATGTAAATCATCAAATTTGGGAAAAGATTTTTTTTAGCACTTAAGTTGTGCAAAATAAAGGCCTCAGAACGAGGCCTTAGAAGGGGGAATTAAGCTAAGCGCTGTAACTTAGCCATATAGAAACCATCAGTACCGCCTGACGGTAATAAGTGTTTATCTTCAATAAGCTTGAACTTACCCTCATTGCGCGCTAAGAAGAGTTCAACTTGCTTTTCATTTTCAGACGGTAAGATCGAGCAGGTGGAATAGACCACAATACCGCCGACTTTAGCCATCTTCGCGTAGCGCTCTAAAATATCTTGCTGAGTCTTTTTAATTTCAGCTAATCTTTCACGACCATCACGCCATTTGCTGTCCGGCATACGGCGGATAACACCGGTACCTGAGCACGGAGCATCGATAAGGACCTTATCAGCGCTATCATACAGGCGCTTGATAACCTTAGTGCTGTCGATGACACGGGTTTCAATATTAAAAGCACCAGCACGACGAGCGCGGTGTTTGAGATCCTGAAGCTTCCAGAACTCAGTATCAGTAGCGATAATGGTACCCTTACCTTCCATGAGAGCAGCTAAGTGCAGAGTTTTACCACCTGAGCCTGAGCAAGCGTCGATGACACGCTCACCGCCTTTAGGATCTAAGAAAGCTCCGATAAGCTGTGAGCCTACATCCTGCTGTTCAAACATGCCGTTTTTAAAGGCTGAAGTTCTAAATAAAGCTGAGTTTGAGGTTACTTCTAAGGCTGTAGGGCAACCGGAAACCGGGCGGGTGACGACACGCTCTTCAGCTAAAGCATGGGCTAATTCATCACGGGTGCACTTTAAGGTATTAGCGCGGATATAGCGTTTAGGCTCTAAACCTAAAGCCTTACGCTCAGAAGGCCAGGCTTCCTTTAATTCAGAAGAACCTAATTCTTCAAGCCAAATCGGGCAACCTTCAGAGAAGAGCGGATCCTGACGGGCCTGCTCTAAGCGCTTATTAAGACCGCGGCGATCAAAGCCTTCTTCACCTTCAAGCTCAGGTAAAGGCCAGCCTTTATCGGCACAGTAGGAGAAGACTAAACGACCGACATGGCGTTCAAAGTCAGAAGGACGCTTGAGGTTAGCAACATAGGCATAGAAGGACATATTGCAGAACATGGCATTGATCTGACGGATTAAAAAGCCCTGCTCAACCGGAGAGAGCTTAACTTTAGCAAACCAATAGGCATAGGTTCTATCTAAGGACTTATGTTTAGCAATAGCGTCATTTAAGATGGAAAAAACTAAACGTAATTGGAACTCAGAGAAACCCTTACGACGGATTTGAGTTTCATGTTGTAGCGGATCGGTAAAACGAGCTTCGAGGCGAGCTTTAGGATCACGCTCTTTAGAGCGGGCATGATCTTTATTAAATTTGCGGTTGCGATTGTTACGTACCGGAGTTTTTTGATCCATAAATTCCTCTTTGATTAAAGGCGTAGGAGCTCTCACGCCATAAGCCTAAGCTCAAAGCTCAGACTTTAAAATGCAAAATTCAATAAAACTATTATAGGTCTTATGTCTATCAATTGCTTGCGGCTTTGAGACTGTGATAAGCATTGCCGTGAAAATTTTTTTGCTTGCAAGTTTATAGATATCTAAGCTTTAGGGCAATAGTACATTTACTTTTATTTTAAAGCCCTCGAAGCTGAAGCTTGGCTTAAAACAAGACCTAAAGCCTTAGGTCAGACTTTAGGTCAAAAGGTAATAACTAAAGCTTTAAAAGCTTAGTTTTACTGGAGGTATTAGGTTCTAAGCTTAGTGTAGTGCTTAGGCTTTACTGTCTGTAGGTCTTTAAGAAATGCTCTAAACGCTCGCAGGCATCATTGATAATGTCAACTGACGGTAAGAATACCATTCTAAAGTGATTAGGCTCAGGCCAGTTAAAGCCGGTACCTTGAACGATCAGCATCTTTTCTGCGCGCAATAAGTCTAAAGCAAATTTCTGATCGTCCTTAATATTGAACTTCTTATCAAGCTTCGGGAACATGTATAAAGCACCGTGAGGCTTAACTACGGTAATACCATCAATTGCAGATAAACGCTCATACATAGCCTGACGCTGTGTATAGAGACGGCCTCCTGGAATAATAAGCTCGTTAATACTCTGATAGCCTCCAAGAGCTGTCTGAATGGCGTGCTGTAACGGCACATTAGCGCACAGACGCATAGCCATCATCATCTTAATGCCGTCGATAAAGCCTTTATTGCGTTTAGCTGGACCTGTAATCATCATCCAGCCTTGGCGGAAACCGCAGGCGCGATAAACCTTAGAGAGGCCATTATAGGTGACGATAGTGACATCATCGGCAAGAGTGCAGATACTGCGATGGGCAACATCATCATAGAGGATCTTGTCGTAGATTTCGTCAGCAAAGATAACAAGATCGTGTTGGCGAGCAAGTTCAACAATATCCTGTAAGACCGGAGTTGGGTAGACAGCGCCGGTAGGGTTATTTGGATTTATAAGCACAATACCTACGGTGCGAGAGGTGATCTTTTTCTTCATATCCTCTAAGTCAGGATACCAATTAGCCTCCTCATCGCAGATATAGTGAACGGCACGACCACCAGCTAGGTTG
This sequence comes from uncultured Succinatimonas sp., assembly GCA_900552905.1. Taxonomy (GTDB): domain Bacteria; phylum Pseudomonadota; class Gammaproteobacteria; order Enterobacterales; family Succinivibrionaceae; genus Succinivibrio. Next base: position 8,967 of record USBR01000012.1, read on the forward strand.
ATAGCAGCGGTCCATAAAGGATAATCAGGAGCCGGTACTAAAACCTCATCGCCATTGTTTAACAGGGAGTTCATGGTCATGGTAATGAGCTCAGAGACACCGTTACCGATGAAGATATCATCAGCATCGACAGTCTTTAACCCCTTTTGCTGATAGTATTGCGCAATCGCCTTACGGGCTGGGAAAATACCATTAGACTCACAGTAACCCTGAGAATTAGGCAGATTGCGGATTACATCACGCACTACCTCCTCAGGGGCTTCAAAACCAAAGGGCGCAGTATTACCGATATTGAGCTTTAAAATGCGCTGGCCTTCTTCCTCCATGCGCAGAGCTTCTTGATGGATTTTACCGCGAATGTCATAACAGACATTGTCGAGCTTATGTGATTTTTGCAGTAATTTCATAGTATTGCCTTTGGGGGTCTACCTATATGTCAGTTTTTTTAGTTTATCACTTTGTGTGCTATTTAAATTTTATTAAAAATCGCGCCCCATAACTTTTTCATTATAGATTTGCTCTAAAACAAAGCGTTCATAACCTAAATGCGGTGAGGCTATACGACGGTATTTGACCATATCGCGGGTTTTCTGATCGTAGTTTAAAGCACCAGTATAAACCACAAAGGGCACTCTTTTGCCAGATCTGGTGGTAATGAAACCCATTAAATTTGATACGTTTTGCAAAGTACCAGTTTTAGCAGCGACGTTTTTAGCTAAGGGGGGCTCGGAGGTGGAGGCACGCCAATGCAGTGAGCCTGAAACGCCAGCTACCGGTAAGAGCTCGATAAAATGTAATTTATCGTCATTTTCATTAATGTACTGCAAGATATTGAGCATGATATGCGGAGAGACGATATTGTGCGGTGAGAGGCCTGAACCATCCACAAAATAAGCATTCTCTAAATCTATCTTAGCGTAACGCGCTAAGATCTGACGGATAGCGGCAGTGGTGCGCTGATAGGTAGCCGGGAGCTTGTAATACTCATAAGCGACATTTTTAGCGATAGCGTCAGCATAGAGATTATTAGAGCGATAGAGCATGTACTTTAAAAGCTCTTTGAGAGGCTTTGACTCAATATAAGCAAAGGTGGAGTAGTTGTGAATTTCATCATGGCTGACTTTAATGCCATCAATGGCGATGTTTTGACGTCTAAAGACAATATTAGTCCAGTCAACAGCCCATTGATCAGGATCGGATACAGCTAAAGATAAAGGCCAGGGCTTATTTTGCTTCTGAATAGGAACACAGCCTGAAACTCTATAGTGATTATTGCGATAGAGATTGGCCTCAAGTTCGCAGTTGATACCGTAGTTTTCAGCTTTAATGCCATAGGCCTCAGAATCGATGGTGATGGGTACACCAGCAGGCACTGCGGAGGTGGCAAGCTTGCCTACTCCATGAGGCTGTAAATTAGCAAAAGCACAATTGCGATTGATGATGGCAGCGCCGGCAGGAGCGGTAAAGCATACCGGTAGATCATTCCATGACCAGCCTTGACCGCGGCTTAAACCACCAAAGCGGCTTAAATCCAAAATGACAGAGCCGGCAATTTTTTTTACACCAGCTGAATTTAAGCTTTTAATGAGAGTTTGATAATCCTGAGCTTTAAGGCTGGGATCGCCTGTGAATCTGATGACTACATTGCCCTTTAAGACACCGCCTTCACCTAATTGTAAGCTACCGTCCTGATTTAAAAGATGTTCCGGTACTTCAAGATGGGTCTTTAAGGTATAGTCCTGACCTAAAAATAAGACAGCTGCCAGTGCGGTAACTACCTTTAAAGTGGAAGCTGGCTGCATAAAGGTATCGATATTGTTACCGTAAATTTTTGAGCTTCCAGGCAGAGTATAGGCAATACCGATGAGAGTACCCGGAAGCGGAGTACTTTTAGCAGGAATGGCGGCTACAGAAAAGCTCAAAAGCATAGCCATTGAGCCTAAGGCAATTTTTAAGGATTTTTTGAACATTTTAACTTTTTGTAAAATTGTGAAGTGATATGCGCAATTATACTGAAATTTGTGTTAGCGGCGGAAAATTTACCTGATTTAGCCTCAAATTTTATGGATAAAAGTGTTGTAAATCTCATGTATAGAGCCAAAACGCTGTTGGTTTTAGCAAATGTGGTAAAATTGCTCCATTAGTATTTATGACAGAAATTGTTATATGGAGTTTCTCTTATGATCATTGAACCTAAGGTCCGCGGTTTTATCTGCGTTACCACTCATCCTACTGGCTGTGATGCAAATGTTAAGCATCAAATTGAGTATGTTAAGTCACAAGGTCAGGTTGAAAACGGCCCGAAAAAGGTCTTAGTTATCGGTGCCTCTACCGGTTATGGCTTAGCTTCTCGTATCAGTGCAGCCTTTGGTAGCGGTGCTGCCACCTTAGGTGTGTTCTTTGAAAAGCCTGGTACTGAAAAGCGTCCGGGTACTGCTGGTTGGTACAATACTGTAGCTTTTACTAAGTATGCTGAAGAAGCAGGTCTCTACGCTAAGAACATCAATGCCGACGCTTTCTCCGATGAGTGCCGCAAGCAGGCCATTGAGACCATTAAGGCTGATTTAGGTCAGGTCGATATGGTCGTTTATTCACTCGCAGCTCCGGTACGTAAGATGCCTGAGACTGGCGAAGTGGTCCGTTCTTCCTTAAAGCCTATCGGTCAGACCTATACTTCAACTGCTATCGATACCAATAAAAACGAAATCATCACTGCAAGCTTAGAGCCGGCAACTGATGAAGAAATCGCTAATACCGTTAAGGTCATGGGCGGTCAGGATTGGGAGCTGTGGATTGAGGCTTTAGCTCAGGCTGGGGTTTTAGCTGAAGGTTGCAAGACTGTAGCTTATAGCTATATCGGCACTGAGATCACCTGGCCTATCTACTGGCACGGTGCTTTAGGTAAGGCTAAGGAAGACTTAGATCGCGCCGCTAAGGCAAACCGCGAGCGTTTAGCCTCTCTTAATGGTGATGCCCGTGTTGCCGTCTTAAAGTCTGTCGTAACTCAGGCCTCCTCCGCCATTCCAGTCATGCCTTTATACATCTCCTTATGCTTTAAGGTCATGCGCGAGCAGGGTATCTATGAGTCTGTAATCGAGCACATCTACCGCATGTTCCACGATGCTCTTTACGGCAATCAGGCCGAGCTTGATGATGAGGGACGTGTCCGTATGGATAGCTGGGAATTACGTGCCTCAGTTCAGGATCGCTGCAAGGAATTATGGCCGCAGGTTACTACTGAGAATTTGAGCTCTTTGAGCGATTATGAGGACTATAAGTTACAGTTCTTACAGCTCTTTGGCTTTGATGTCGAAGGTGTTGATTATGCAGCTGATGTAAACCCTGATGTGAAGATGGACAATCTTATCAGCTTAATCTAAGCGCTAAAAAGGGAGCTGGTCACTAACATCTCCCTTAAAAATTTCTATGAGCCGCTAAATTTTTAGGGGCTTATTTTTTAATATGGCTTTCGTAGGCAGTAAGGGTGTTCTGCATTAAGGTAGCAATGGTCATAGGACCAACACCGCCTGGAACTGGAGTGATAAAGCCTACGTGATCTACAGCCTTATCAAAATCAACGTCACCGCATAATTTACCGCTTTCTAAACGGTTAATACCCACATCAATTACGCAAGCGCCATCCTTAAACCACGTGCCATCGATAAAGCGCGGTTTACCGACTGCTACTACAGCGATATCAGCCTGCTTTAACATAGCCTTAGTGGTCTCCATCGGGGTGAAGCGATGGGTAACGGTAACAGTGCAACCGGCTAAGAGTAATTCTAAAGCCATCGGGCGGCCGACGATATTAGAAGCGCCGACAACTACCGCACTCTTGCCCTTTAAATCCTTACCTAAGGTATTTCTTAACATGGTCATGACGCCATGCGGGGTTGCAGCGCAGATATAGGGAATACGCTGTACTAAGCGACCGACATTGTAAGGGTGGAAACCATCGACATCCTTAGAGGCGCTGATACGCTCAACGACGGCACTTTCATTGAGGTGCTCAGGTAAGGGAAACTGTACAAGGATACCGTCGATCTTCTCATCAGCGTTGAGCTTATCGATAAGTGCATTAAGCTCAGTCTGAGAAATAGAGGCATCTAAGGTATAGGCTAAGGATTCCATACCGCAGTCTTCACAGGCTTTGTGCTTATTGCGGACATAGATCTGTGAGGCCGGATCCTCACCTACTAAAATTACGGCTAGGGCCGGACGGCGATTGCCGGCTTTAACATAATCTTCCACCTGCTCTTTGATCTGAGAGCGGATGTTGGCGGCCATGAGCTTACCGTCGATAAGTTGTGCTGTCATTTTTTCTCCAAAATTAGTCTGAAATGCCGCTGATGAGCATACGTACACTGATTATAAACAAAGCGACGGCAAAAATGCGCTTTAAAGTGTAAGGACGGATATTTTTACCGATGCTGACACCCCATGGGGCACAGAAATAGGAAATTGGTACCACGCAGAGGGCGGCCAGTACATTTACAAGGCCAAAGGTACCGATAGGGGCGCCATCAGGAGTTGAATTAGTCAGAAGCATGAGTAAGGCTCCCGGGACGCAAACAAAGAGGGAGACGGCTGAAGAAGTGCCTACAGAGCGATGGGGTTCTACAGAGAAGGCATTGAGGACGGGGACAGTGAGAGTACCACCGCCGATGCCTAACATTGAAGAGAAGCAAGCAATACAGAAGGCAATAGCCTGTTGTATGGGAGTTGCTGGCAGATGCTCAAAGGCAGGTTTAGCTTTTGCTCTTAATAGAGTATTGATGGAATTTAGGAGCATGACACCGCCAAAGAAGGCAGCTAACCATTTACCACCATAGAATTTAGACACTAAGATACCGACGACAACGCCTATAAGCATGGCGATGGACCACTTTTTGATGACCTCAATATCGGTATTGCCTTTTTTATATTGTGAGCGGGCCGCAGAGATAGAGGTGGGGATCATGCATAAAAGCGAGGTGCCAGTAGCCACCACCATGGCGATATCCGGAGCGACATTAAAAAAGCCGACAAAGAGTAAATAGAAACACGGTACAAAGATAATACCGCCACCGATGCCTAAAAGGCCGGCTAAGAAACCAGCAATTACACCGCAGATCATAAGAGAGACGACGGTAATGCCTAACTCAGCGTAGCTAATTCCAAAGATCATATAGGAGTCCAGAGAAGTAAGGGTAAAAATGCAAGCGTTATTCTATCAAATTGCGATCTCTGTGCTGAAAAATATTCAGAAATATTTAACAAAATCTTTTTGTTATAAAGCTTTTTTTAGCAGAAGTCGGCATTTTTTTATAAGTTTTAAGCTTAAGGGCTGATTTTTAACGGAAAAATTCAAAAAAAATCTTAAAATAAATTTTTATTATTTTTCAAATAGTTAATTTGGTTTAAAACTAAAATATTAAGAAATATTTAAAAAAATTTAAAAAAAGTGTTGACGGAATAGGGGGACTAGCGTATCATTCATCCCCGTTGAATTAAGGACGTCGGTGATTAGCGCAGTCCGGTAGCGCATCTCGTTCGGGACGAGGGGGTCGTAGGTTCGAATCCTATATCACCGACCACTTGTTTAGCGTCGTTAGCTCAGCTGGATAGAGCAACAGCCTTCTAAGCTGTGGGTCAGAGGTTCGACTCCTCTACGATGCGCCAACTAACGATTTTAAAATTCAATTCTTAATGGTGGCTATAGCTCAGTTGGTAGAGTCCCGGATTGTGATTCCGGTTGTCGAGAGTTCGAGCCTCTCTAGCCACCCCATCTCCTTAAGAATTCAATCATTTCCAAAAAAATTCCTGAATGGGGAAGTGGCGAAATTGGTAGACGCACCAGATTTAGGTTCTGGCGCCTTCGGTGTGTGGGTTCGAGTCCCATCTTCCCCAAATCCTTAAGCATTCTTCTCTAAGTTTTGCTCATATACTTAAGCACTCTAAGTGTTTCTATATTTCCAAAATTCCTTAGCTTTTAGGCGAAAAAAAGTCCGACCATAAAGATGATCGGACGGCGTAAAATTAGACTTTATTGAAGCTTATTTTTTCTCAGCATTGATATAACAACCTAAGACTTTGATAGAGCTAGTATAGGCTCTAATCTTTTCTAAAATCTCCTGCATAGTTTCAGAGGCTAAATTGCCTTCAACATCAGCAAAGAAGATTTCTTCCCACGTATCGCGACCGGTAATCAATCGCGGGCGGGAGATGAGCTTAGTCAGATTCAAATTGGCCTTAGAGAACTCATTGAGTACGGCAATTAAGGAGCCGGGGACATATTTTTGGACGCTAAAACTAATGGAGGTTTTGGCAGCTAAGTTCTCTGGGATAGTGATAGGGGTCATACCGATAATCACAAAGCGGGTGTAGTTGTGGATATTATTGGCAATATTATCGACAATGGGCACGAGATTATAGCAAGAGGCGGCCTGATGACTGCCGATAGCTGCATGATGAGGATCATGAAGCTTAGAGACCATCTCCATAGCCTCAGAGGTTGCCTTACAGTAATGGACCTTAGCGTGAGCTAAATTATCTTTAATATAGGCTGAGCACTGTGAGAAAGGCTGTGGATGAGAGTAGATATCAGTAATTTCATGGATATCGACATTCTCTGTGCCTAAAACGGCATGATCGATATTTACATAGAGCTCACCTACAAAAACGGCCGAGGTATTTTGCAGTACATCTAAAACCTCATTGATACTGCCTGAGCTTGAATTTTCAATCGGCAAGACACCGTACATGCAACGACCTATTTCAACGGCATTGACTATATCCTGAAATGAGGCACAACCTACAGCTTCAACCTTACCGCGATAATTATTTAAATATTTGTGGGCGGCAACATAGGAATAGCTACCGACGGTACCTAAATAAGCGACCGAAGTATCTCGTTCAATGTCGAGATTATTGAGCATGGTAAGGATATATTGACGCTCTGAAGCGCAGGTATGATCCATAATTTGGCGGTAGACATCGCTAATATAATCAGTAGGTAAGCCTAATTCTTTAGCCTGAGAGCGCAGGGCTTTGAGTTTGGCCATCTCGCGGCTAGCATCGGTAATACCCTGATTGTGCATGAGCTTGTAGTGAGCAATGTCGTTTGCTACCTCCATACGCTCTTTAAATAACTTTAAGATATTAGCGTCAATAGAATCGATAGCCTCGCGGCATTGGGATAAATCTCGCATGAAAAGTACCATTAACAAATTTTTAAATGAACTGCGTCCATTATAAAAAAAGCCATAATTTTATGTAAAGGCCAAAAAACTGAGGTCAGAAAAGCCCCAAAATTTATCTTAAGATAAAAAAAACGCCGCAAAATATGCGGCGTCGTTGATGTTTTAAATTTTACTCACGGCGAGATAAGAGCTTTAAGATCTCGACGTATAACCAGCAGATGGTTACTAAAAGTGAGAATGCATTGTAGTACTCATAGTACTTAGGTAAACCCTGATTAACGGCATACTCGATATCGTCAAAGTCTAAAACTAAGCTGAAAGCGGCAATAGCGCAGACGATGAGAGAAATACCGATAGACATAGCGCCAGAGGTCGGTAAGAAGTTAATACCAAATAAGCGTAAGACTATATTTAAGAGATAGACCATAGCGACACCAGCAATAGCACCAGTCAAAATGGAGCGGAAGCGGGCAGTCGGGACAATGATCTTAAACTTCCATAAAGCGAGCATGGTGATAACGACGACAAAGGTAGATAACACCGCAGTAGAAGCAATGCCCGGGTATTTTAATTCAAATACAGCAGAAAGTGAGCCTAAAGCTACACCTTCTAAAATGGCGTAGATCGGGGCAGTAATAGGAGCTGTTCGCGGCTTAAAGATGGTGATCACAGCGACAATTAAGGCGGCAATTGCTGAGCCGTAGATCAACACATTAGGAGTTTGATAGGTATATAAAATCTCACTTAAAGTGTAGATCATGCTGAAGTAGCCGGTAATTAAGGTTACAGCCACTAATAATAAAGACTTAGTGGTAGTACCTGAGATGGTAGCGGCTAAATCGGCACCGCCGAAATTAAAGGAACCAGCTTCACGATTTATGACTGCAATGGCAGGATTTGACGATTGCATATTTAATTCTCCTTGTTTAAGCAAAAATGCTTTAATAAGTTTTTCTATATTAAGTATACGCCAAAAATTATACTAAGCAAAAAATTATTCTAAATCTATTTAATCCACAAACCAATCTTTACGGCATTTAGCCATAGTTGCCTCAAGTGATTTTTTAGTATCTAAAATATGTTCAAGCATAGCTTTTTCAGCTTCCTGAGCATTGTGTTTTTCTAAGGCGGCAATAATTTTTATGTGGGATTTTGATGTCACCCCCATGGGGATGAGTTCATTTTCTAAAGATAAGAAACGAACGCGATCCATAACGCCTTTGACACTTTCAATCATATTCCAAGCTTTACTTGCGCCAGCTGCGGTGAGGATAGTGGCATGGAATTCATCATCAAGAGCAAAGTGATCGCGAATATTATAATCGCGAGCGGCTTGCTCTTGCTTTTGTACATTATTCTTTAAAAAATTTAAAGTCTCATCGTCGATCATTTCCGCGGCCTTGCGGATGAAATAACCTTCAATGGCACAGCGAATTTCAGAGCCCTGTGAAATGTCACTTCTATTGATAGGTGCGACACGGGTGGCCTTTTTAGGGCTGATAATGACGAAGTCATTTTTAGCTAATTTAATCAAGGCCTCACGTACTGGCTGACGTGAAATTTTGCTCTTAAATTTAGATGAAACCGCATTTTCAGAGAGTGGATCGCCCGGCATCAGACGGCATTCGATGATAGCTCTCTTTAAAAAGCGGTAGATTTGTTGATTGATGGGTTCTTTGCTATTTACCAATACAAAATCGGTAGAAAGATAAAATTCGTTCACAGCTACCCCTTAAGTGATCTGACAAATCAGATTGATCTCGAAAATGTGTGTGTGCTTTTACATGATTTTACTTTAATTTTTTATAAATATGCATAGGGAAATGTCATATTTGAGAGTATCCTTATATAAAGAGGTAGTAAAAGTCAAAAAAAAGGCTTTCTGTGAGCAGATGACTTGTAAATATTTTGCAACGGATGTCTTGATTTAAGCCTAAGCTACCTGAAATTTTTACTAAAAAAGATTAAGATCATAAAACTACAAAATTTAGAAAAATATATATCTGTTATATAGGAGATAAACATGGGTAAAGGTTTAGTATTAGCTGGCGAGCCGATGGGTCTGTTAATCGCTCAGAGCGAAGGTCCTTTAGACAGCGTTCAGGGTTACAGCTTAGCCGTAGCTGGTGCTGAGTTCAACGTGGCAACCGGTTCTGCTCGTTTAGGTCATAAGACTGCCTATTTAACCAAGTTAGGTGATGATCCGTTTGGCAAGCTCATTACTCGTACCTTAAGAAACAATAAGATCGACGACAGCCTCGTTATCTTCACCACCGAAAAGCGTACTGGCTTTATGATGAAGAGCAAGGTTTCTAAGGGCGATCCTGAGATTTTCTACATGCGTAAGGGCTCTGCTGCTTCTACCCTCTCTGAGGAAGATGTTGAGAAGATCGATTTCACCCAGTTCTCCCACATTCACTTAACCGGTATTTTACCGGCTTTAACCGATTCTACCCGTGCTGCTGTCAAGCTCATGTTAAAGAAGGCTCGTGAAGCTGGCTTATATGTCTCCTTCGACCCGAACCTCCGTCCGCAGTTATGGCCGTCTCAGGAAGTCATGGTTGAGTACATCAATAGCTTAGCTGCTCAAGCTGACATGGTATTACCTGGTGATGGTGAGGGTAAGATCCTCTGCGGTACCACTGATCCGCACGAGATCAACAAATTCTATCGCAACTTAGGTGCTAAGACTGTTATCACCAAGTGCGGCCCTAAGGGTGCTTTATGCTCTGATGGCGACAAGGAGTTCATGGTACCGGGCTTCATTATTGATAAGGTTGTTGATACCGTTGGTGCCGGTGACGGCTTCGCTACTGGTGTCTTAACTGGCTTAATGGAAGGTTTACCTTTAGAGAAGTGCGTTGAGCGTGCTTGCGCTATCGGTGCTATTCAGTGTACCTTCGTCGGTGACAATGAGGGCTTACCTACCCCTGAGCAGTTACAGGCCTTCATCGATTCTCACGAGCGCGTACAGCTCTAATTAGTTAGGATAAAGGAAGAAATCAAATGGCTGAATTTGAAGTTTTCAAAAAAATTGCACAAATCAAGATTGTGCCTTTAGTAACCGTTGATAATATTGAAGATGCTGTACCTTTAGCTCAGGCTTTAGTTGCAGGTGGCGTTCCGGTAGCTGAGGTTACCTTCCGTACTCCTTTAGGTGGCGAGGCCATCAAGCGTATTGCTAAGGAAGTTCCGGATTGCATCGTCGGTTCTGGTACTGTTCACGATATCGATCATGCTTGGGAAACCTTAGATAATGGCGGTAAGTTCGTCATTACCCCGGGCTTCAATCCTAAGGTTGTTGACTGGTGCTTAAAGCATGATCTCCCGGTTTGCCCAGGTACCGTTACCCCGGCTGACTTAGAGCAGGCTTTAGACTTTGGCTTAAAGGTTGTTAAGTTCTTCCCGGCCGGTGCTTATGGTGGCACTAAGACCCTGAAGGCTTTACAGGGCCCGTTTGCTGATCTGAAGTTCGTTCCTACCGGTGGTGTCAGCCTCGACAACTTATTAGAGTACTTAAGCTTATCTAACGTTGCCGCAGCTGGTGGTTCCTTCATCCCGCCGTCAAACCTCGTTAAGGCTCGCGATTGGGATGGCATCGTTGAATTAGGTAAGAAGATCAACGAAATGATCGCCCCTTTAAAGAAATAATTTAAAGGTCTAAGTTTTAAAAAACCCCGCCTAGGCGGGGTTTTGTGTCTTTAGTGATAGCTAATGCCTGGACCTTTGATAAGGCTTTGCGAACCACCCTTACGCTCAACTACAATCTGCGTACTGATATTGTTTTTAAGCTCCTGCACATGCGAGATAATGCCGATAAGCTTATTTTCGCGATGTAAGGCAGCAAGACTATTTAAAGCCATATTTAAGGCCTTTTCATCAAGAGTACCAAAGCCCTCATCTAAAAAGAGGGAGTCTACTTGCACTTTACCCTTAGACATCTGCGCTAAACCTAAGGCGAGGGCTAAACTTACAATAAAGCTTTCGCCACCTGAGAGATTAGCCGTCGATCTTACCGTAGAGGCTTCATAGGCATCGATGACATTGAGACTTAAGGGGGCACTGCGATCGCGAACTAAAATATAGCGATCATTCATACGCATGAGCTGTTGATTGGCATTGTGGATCATAATTTCAAAGGTCAGACCCTGCGCTAAATTACGGAACTTCTTGCCATCGGCAGAACCAATGAGGGCATTTAGTTTTTCATAGCGCTCCATATCTTTCTTTAATAAATCAAGCTCATTTAGATCTTGCTTGCGGGCTTGTACTTTGCGCTCATATTCATCTAAATCGCGATTGAGTGAACCTAAGTTTTGATTGAGTTCATTCATATCTGCATCTAGCTTCTTCTTTTGGGCTTGCAGATTAGATAGCTCCTCGGTAGTTAAATTTTGCGCTAATAGCTCTTGATGTCTTTTCTCTAAGCTTTCTTTAGCTCCTTGAAGTTTTTGCTCTTTTTGTGTAAGTTCGTTTGCTTCAGTTTGCAATTTGGTGATGAGAGCAGCGTCTACAAGCGCTTTTTGATAGTCATCAATATCGCTAAAGTCTGAAGCTGAGAGTTTGTGTTTAAGATTAGCTTCATTAGTTTTATATTGATCTTCTAGGCTTTCAAGGCGTTCTTGCTCACGTTCGATTTGTTTTTTCATATTACTTTCATTATTTTTTAATAGTGTTATCTCCCCTTGATGTTGATTAAAGTCGTTTTGGGCCTGATTTAAATTATTGTAAGCGGCATTCTCAGCCTGAGTGGTATCTTGCTTAGCAAATAAATTTTCGCGTTCTTTAATTAAAAGCTCCTGCTCTTTTTTATCTTGGCGGATATTTTTTAAGTTTTGTCTGATGACTGAGCTTAAGGCTTTAAAGCTTGAGAAAATTTGTGCTTGTTCACTTTTATATTCTTTTTGCTTCTCTATAAGATCTTGTGTGTCCTGATGATTGCTCTGATATTTATTGAGCATCTCAGTTAAATCAGTGCAGAGCTTTTTATCATCTAAATTTAATTTTAAAAGCCCATACTCTTTAAACTCCGCACTTAAAGTTTTTCTAAGCTTACTTTCCTCAGCAATTAAAGCGTTTTTTTGCTCATTAAACTTCTTAAGCTCCTCATCATTATCGCTTTGTTGTTGCTTAATACTTGTAATGTCTTTCTGGGCATTTTCTTTTTTTAGCTCTAAAATGTTGTGCTCAGACTCATTGTTTTTAAGCTTATTATTGAGCTTATTTAAGTCTTCAAGTAAGTCTTTAATCTTTTTGATTTTCTCATCATTATCACTGCGTTTAGGTAAATCAGGACATAGCGGATGGATGAGCGCTCCACATAAAGGGCAGGGTTTATGCGGCTGCAGTTCTAGTCGCAGATCTTCTAAAGAGGCATAACTATCTAAAAACTTATTATAGTTTTGATATTCATTGAGTTTTTCGCAGTAATACCTTTCACTCTCACCATCAAGTAATTGTGTTTTATCATTTACAAGCTGTTGACGCTCTTTTGTTTGTTTATCGATAGCTTCTATAGCCGTAGCCTCGTTTTTATGGGCATCTTTAAGATTTTTTTGAAGCTGAGTTTTTTTGTCTAAACACTTATTGATATTTTTTTCAACTGAGGCTACATCATCTGGCAGTGAGTGTAAGTGATTAAGTCTTAACTTTAAAGAGGAAAGATTTTCTAAAAGCCAAGGCCCATAGCTCTGAGCGCTTTGAGCCTCAGCTTGTAAAGCGTGAATATCCTGAGCTAAATTACTAATTTGTTTTTTTAGTTTTTTATATGCTGAGGATTTTTTAGCGCAGTCTTTTTTCTTATCGACATTATCCTCAAAGGCTTTATCAATACTTTGTTTTTTTAAGAGTATTTCATTATCTAAAGAGCGGACCTTAGGTAAGATCTTTTGTAATGAATTAAGCTTAGTTTGCGCCTCTGTAATCTTTTGCTTTTGGGTAGAGGTTAACTTTTCTTTATCTTCAAGATCTTTGATAATCTGTGGAAGCTCTTTGTTTTTTAGATTTTCTATTCCTAAAGAACAGTTGTTTTTATACTCGAGGCTCTCTTGTAGCGCTTTAACATAGGGGATAAGCTCACGTGCATCTAAGGCGCGCTTTAGCTTGTGAGCCTTAGGGGCAAAAATATTAATTTCAGTTTGTAATTGATTTTGTTGTTTTTCATTGTCATCAAGCGCGCTTTCACAATCATTAAGATTTGTCTTATAGGTGATTTTTTCGCTTAGAGTGTTTAAAGTCGCACTGAGAGTATTTTTTTGCTCTTCACAATTGGCTTGTTCTTTGCGCTTATGAGCAATTTCCTCATCAGATTCCAGATCATATTTAGCTAAAAGCGCTTTTTTCTCTTCATAAGCTTTCTTTTTACTGCTGTAGAAGTTGTAGGTAAAGATAGAGATCTGAGAGTAGATTTCAGAGCCGGTAATCTGTTCTAAGAGTGAGGCGCGATCATCATCTTTTGATTGTAAAAATTTAGCAAACTCACCTTGAGCTAATAAAATCGAACGGGTAAAACGCTCATAGTTCATCCCTGAGAGACTTTCAATCAGGCTTTCGATTTTACGGATCTTATTTTCAAGGATCTGCGCATCAGTACTGCTATTCTCAAGCTTTGAAAGTTCCATCTGTGGAGCTTGTAGCGTGCCGGTACTTTTATTGCGGGCGCGTCGCTGAGAAAAACTACAGCGATAGATGGCATTACCTGAGGAAAATTCAACCTCAGAAAAGCAGTCGCCACAGCCTTTAGACATAATTTCATTGACATTTGCAGAGATAATCTTAAGGCGCGGGGTGCGACCGAAAAGCGCAAGGCAGATAGCATCGAGAATAGTGCTCTTGCCAGCTCCGGTGGGGCCTGAGATTAAAAATAGACCGTCGCGCTTATAGGCCTCGTCGGTAAAATCGATATTGAAGGTGCCAACTAAGGAATTTAAATTTTTAAAACGCAATCTTAAAATTTTCATAATATCTCCTTAGTTTTGCTCTTTAAATAAGGTATAGATCTCTTTAAAGGTATTTTGATAAGACTTTTGCTCTTCTTCATCGAGATTAAGATCGTCAAGGCAACGCTCAAAAACTTCATTAACGCTGAGATTAGCTAAGATTTCGCCACTGCTTTGACGCTGTAATGTCTTAGAGCGAATGAGCAGATCGCGTACGGCTAAAACTTCCACTTTGCTATTTGAACTTAGTTCCTGAGCCTTATCATAGAGATTGCCCACAGGCTCTTTGCCGTTATAGTTAAGCTCCACTAAGATCTTTTCATCTTCGTCGATAAGTTTTTGTAATTGCGCTAAAAGCTCAGAGCTATTGCCCTTTAAGCTTTCAAGCCTTTGAAAGATAGGCACTTTGATTTTAGAGATCTTAAGCTCGGCATCAAGTTCGATAAGATTGAGGTATTTTTCTGTATAAGCTTCATTGAAATTAAGCTGTAAGGGGCAACCACAATAATGGATTGTCGGCGTGACTTCTTGATTTTTGTGGATATGGCCTAAAGCGGTATAGGCAAAGTTTTTAGGAATAATATCAGCGGGAAGCATATCTAAAGTACCGATATAGATGCTCTCACTTTGGCTTAGGGCAATACTTTGACTTGACGTTAAGGCTAAGTGGCCGATACCGATGATAGGCACGTTTGGGGAGTATTTTGTAGCTTCCTCGTGGCAGATCTTACCTAAAGCTTCATAGTGTTCAGCAATACCGCGTTTTAAATTTAAATTGCGGCTTTCTTGATCTTCATTAAATTCGGAAACTCTGACATCGCGATTGCGTAAAAAAGGTACGGCAGCCACTATCAGCCGCGCTTGGCCATCTTTATCCTTTAAAGTTAACATTTCATCGTGAAGATCGCCGCTAAAGGCGCTGATGATATGGATATTGAGACTTGATAATAAACTTTTAGCGGCATTTAAAAAGGAAGGGCTATCATGATTGCCACCGACAATTACGACATGCTCAAGTTTCTCTAAGGTATTAAGACGGCTGAGAAATTTATAATAGAGTTCCTGACTTTTATGACTTGGAGTCTGCGTATCGAAGATATCACCGCAAATTAAAAGTACTTCGATCTCTTGCTCGATTAATAGCTTATAGAGATAGTCTAAAAACTGCTGAAATTCATCATAGCGAGAATAGTCGTAAAGTGAACGTCCTAAGTGCCAATCGGATGTATGTAAAATCTTAACCATAGATGCTTTTCGCCTAAAATTTAAATGCTTAAGAAATATTATGGCACAATCTCCACGATTTTTTAAATTGTAGAAAGATTAATAAAAGGGCATAATTTAACAAAATAAAAGAGGAGTTTAAAGTGAATAATTGGCACGATCTTATAGGCCCTTTAAAGCAAAGTGAGGCCTTTAAAAAAGCTTATGCTTTTGCAAATGAGCAACGCAATCTAGGTTTAGAGGTCTATCCGCCTAAGGGGCAGGAATTTAATGCCTTTGTCTATACGCCCTTAAATAAGCTTAAGGTCGTCATTATCGGTCAAGATCCCTATCATGAGCCACATCAGGCCATGGGTTTGAGTTTCTCCGTGCCTGTAGGTACGCCGATACCTCGATCATTGATGAATATCTATAAGGAATTAAAGCAGGAGTTTGCTGATTTTGAGATCCCCAATCATGGCAATCTCATTCCTTGGGCGCGTCAGGGTGTACTTTTGCTTAATGCCACTTTAACTGTGACCCGTGGTAAGGCTAATTCGCATGCTAATCAAGGTTGGGAGATCTTTACTGATGATGTGATCGCCGCTTTAAATGAGCAGACTGAGAATTTAGTCTTTATGCTGTGGGGGCGACCGGCACAGAAGAAGGGCCTTAAGATCGACAGAACTAAGCATTTAGTTTTAGAGACCTCGCATCCTAGTCCCTTATCGGTAGCGCGAGGTTTTGCCGGTTGTGGTCATTTTTTAAAGTGCAATGAGTACTTAGTTGCGAAGCAAAAGAGCCCGATCGATTGGCGCTTGCCTTTATTTTTAGATGGTAGTGAAGAGCTTTAAAGCCCTAGCTTCTTCATCTTCTGTACTAAGGTCGTCCGATTTATATCTAAGATGACGGCGGCCTTAGAGACATTACCGTCAGTTTTTCTTAAAGCCTCGCGAATGAGGCTAAATTCAAAATTTGAGACTGTCTGTTTTAAATTGAGCCCCTGAGTGCTTAAAAGTGGGGTAAGCATATGGGCAATGGCGCTATGGGGGAGTAGATCTTCGTCATTAGCTATGAGATTTTCGTTTTTATAGATCTCCACATCCTCAAAATTGTCATCAAAATCTAAGATAGCTTCCTCGGAAATTAAAGTTTGACTCTTTAAAAAATCACCTTGAGAGAGTAAAGGCAGATCACTTTTTAAGATTTCGGTATTTGGATGGGAGATAAATAGGCAATTGATGAGATGTTTAAGTTCGCGAATATTCCCAGGCCACTGATGCTTTTGTAAAGCTAAGAGCGCTTCAGCGCTTAAAGTCATAGAACTTTTGGATGTTTCTAAATTTTTTATCATCTCCTCAACTAATAAGGGAATATCTTCACAGCGCTCGCGTAAAGGTGGCATGACTAAGGGAAAAGCGTTGAGCTGATAATAGAGATCTTCTAAAAAAATTTTACTTTCAACTAAATTCTTTAAATCCTGTTTGGTGGCGGCAATGATACGCACATCGGCTAAAAGTTCTTGTTTTGCATTGATATTTTTGTATTTATGTTCAGATAGGAGTTCTAAGAGCTTTATTTGTAGGTCTTTAGGTAAGTTAGCAATTTCATCTAAAAATAAGGTCCCGCCATGTGCAAATTTGAGCGCCTCAGTATTTTTAGCGACAGTGCCATAGATTAAGTCGGCAAGATTATGCTCAGAAACGGTATGACAATTGATCTTGATAAAGTTGTGATTGCGGCGATTTGAAAGTGCGTGGATGGTTCTGGCGACTATTTCCTTACCGACTCCGGCCTCACCTGTAATCAATACATTAGTATCGCAAAGAGCTAATTGTTTGATGAGGGTTCTAATCTTGCAAATAGCGCCAGAGATACCATTAAGCCTTTTTTCTAAGAGCTCTTCAACATATACAGGGCTGAGACTTTGTTTGTATTCAGAAATATAGGCATGACATTTACGCAGTAGCGCCTTAATTTTATCGATATCAAATTCAGAGATAGTGCCGATAAAATTGGGGGCGCACTTAAAATCTAGATCACTGTCAGTAAGAAGCAAAAAAGCAGTTTGCAGTTCGCTTTGCATCAGGGCCTTTAGCTTTAGGGGATCTTCTTTAGCGCTAATTACGCAGATATCAATGCGCTCATGGGATTGATTAAAGCAATAGTTGTAGGTGTGTAAATCCGTGACCATGCATTCAATGCCAAGTAAGCAATCTAAGAGGGCCTTAAGCTCCTGACGTCTATTGTCGTTGTGATCTGCAATCAATAACTTTCCATTAAGAAGCATGTTTATTTCTCTAATGTGTGGAGTTAAAAATATTTAATTTGCAAATATTGAATGTTTGTAATTTTTTATTTATCTATACATTCAAGGAGGGCGTATTTTAACGCAAGGATGGGATAAAAATCTTTAATTTTTATAAAAATATAAGCTAAGTTATTTATTTGGTGCAAAAATTTTTATAAATGTTTTGAAAATAATAAGGTTATGAAAAAACTTAATTTAAATTAGATAATTACAGCTATCAAAAAGGACTTTATATAGATAAAAGCTATTTATTAAAAGAAGGCTTGTTTTAGATTACTTTAATTTTAAAGGAGGGGGTAATTT
>USBR01000013.1 GCA_900552905.1 uncultured Succinatimonas sp.
CCGATGTTTGGGCATTGAATGGACTCGATACTTTAATATTGAGACCTACAGAGGCGCCTTTGATCGGATGAGTTTTTAAAAATGGTAAATTTGGACAAAGACAAAAATCAGAAGTTTTTACTGATCGATGTCGGATTTAAACAAATTTTATGCAGATTTAATGTGGTTGTTACTTGAAAATTTCTTAATAGCTTGAACATTTTTGTCAGATTTTGCATTCTAATATGTGCGCTAGGACTTATTTTTAAGTTTGCATATTGTCAGGATTTGAACTAGATCCCAAAAAAGTGTTTTTGTTATATAAAGAAAATTTTTTTGCCCGCATAATTTATATATAGTCAAGACAAAACAAATTTAATCAAATCATATATAAGAGGTGGAGAAGTGGAAAACGCCCGTGATGTTGCAAAACAAACAATGGCATTAGTCCTCGCAGGTGGTCGTGGTAGCCGTTTAAAGGATTTAACCGACAGCCGTGCAAAGCCGTCTGTTTATTTCGGTGGTAAGTACAGAATTATCGACTTTGCTCTGTCTAACTGCGTAAACTCTGGTATTACTGGTGTTGGTGTTGTTACCCAGTACAAGTCTCACAGTTTATTACGTCACTTACAGTGCGCTTGGTCTTTCTTACGTAATCAGTTCAATGAGTACATCGATTTATTACCGGCTTCTCAGCGTGTTGACGAGGAGCACTGGTATCAGGGTACTGCTGATGCTGTCTATCAGAATATCGACATTATCAAGGACCACAAGCCTAAGTACATTTTAATCTTAGCTGGTGACCACATCTATAAGATGGACTATGCTGAGATGATTTTAGATCACATCCGCATGGGTTCTCCTTTAACCGTAGCTTGCATCCCGGTTGAGAGATCTAAAGCTACTGCCTTCGGTGTTATGAAGATCGACAATGACAACCTTATTACTGACTTCATGGAGAAGCCGCAGGATCCGCCGCCTATGCCTGGTGATGACACTAAGAGCTTAGCCTCCATGGGTATCTATGTCTTTGATGCCGATTACCTCTATGACATTTTGCAAAAAGATTCTGAGACCCCGGGCTCTCACCGTGACTTTGGTATGGACATCATTCCGGCCTTAGTTAAGGAGCGCAAGGCCCATGCTCACAACTTCGCTAAGTCCTGCATCCGTAACCGTGGCGATAAGAATTTAGTTTACTGGCGTGACGTCGGTACTATCGATGCTTACTGGGAAGCTAACATGGATATCGCTTCCATCGAGCCGCAGTTAGACGTTTATGACTTCGATTGGCCGATTTGGACCTATCAGCCGCAGAATCCTCCGGCTAAGTTCGTACAGGACATCAACGGTACTTCCACTATCGTTAGAAATTCCGTATGCTCTTCAGGTTGCATTATCTCCGGCTCTTCTGTAAATCAGTCAGTGCTGTTCCACTCTGTACGTGTACACTCTAACTGCTTCTTATCTGAGTCTGTAATCAGCCCGTTCTGCATTATCCACCGTGGTTGCCGCTTAACTAAGGTTATCTTAGATCGTGGTGTAGAGTTACCGCGTAATTTAATTGTCGGTGAGAATGCTGAGCTTGATGCTAAGCGCTTCCGTCGCTCTGAGGGCGGTGTCACCTTGATCACCAAGTCCATGTTAGAGCGCTTAAAGAAGACTGAGCCGCAGTTATTTGAGGGCTTTGAAGACTATCGTGCCGCCTTCATTCCATCTCACTAATAGTTAATAGACTTTAAGTTTATTAAAGCTCGCCTCCGAGGTTTAACCTTTGAGGCGAGTTTTTTTATGGGAAATCTAAAATGGTTTTACGTCTTGCCTAAGAAGGGGGATTTTAGATCTAAGTTAGGTGTAAACTTGAACTAGCTTTTAGGGGCATGTATAGTGCTTACATAAAGTAGCCATTAGTATTTTTGTTAATATATAACGGCTATTTATGCCTAAAGTGAATTTCAATTGTTATGCGCTAAATCAATTTTAGGCTTTTGATTTGGCTTTAAAATTCAGTATTTCCTATTTTCTCAAGGCTTTTAGGCGTTTTATGCGCTTATAAGGCTTTTTGCCAGCGTAATTTTGTTACAATGGGCGCAAATTTTTTTTAGACAATCAAGATTATGCAAGAAGTAAAGAATCAGCAAGAGCGCACTTTAACTAGTGCCGATCCATCCTTTGATGATATTCGTCCGTGCAACGATAGTGAGGTTCAAACTGAGCTACAGAAGATAGCTCAGGATGATACTGTTATCGACAGTCTCTTAAAATTCCGCTATCCGATTTTATCAAAGCATCTGGCCTTTATCCTGAAGCCTATTGTAAAGAAAGTCTTAATGCGTAAGATTTCTAAGTACAAGACAGTAGGACAATTTCAAAATCAGGTTGCCGATTACTTAAATCACGTCATTGCTACCACTACCGATGGCATTGAGCTTGTGGGATTTGACAAGATCGACCCTAAAAAGGGTTATCTCTTTATTTCCAATCATCGTGATATTGCCCTCGATCCGGCTTTTATCGATATTGCCCTTTATAACCGTAATCTCGCCACTGCCCGTATTGCCATTGGCGACAATCTCTTAAGATTGCCGGCAGCTACCTCTTTAATGCGTTTAAATAAGAGTTTTATCGTCAAACGCTCGGTGGTATCCCCGCGTGATAAGCTTAAAGCTTTAAATCATTTATCAAGCTATATCGGTCTTTCCATTCAAGAAGGTCAATCTGTATGGATTGCCGAGCGTGAAGGCCGCGCTAAGGATGGTGATGATAAGGCTGAGAGCGCTGTCATGAAGATGTTAGGCTTATATGGCCGTCAGCTGAAGATGTCTTTTGCTGAATATATGCAGTCTTTAAATATCGTTCCGGTAGCAATCACCTACGAATTTGATCCTAATGATTTAGCTAAGGCCCGTGAGCTCGATATTCGCGAGCGCAATAATGGTGCTTATGTTAAGGATAAATACGAGGATATTGAGACCATTACTCGCGGTATCCGCGATTATAAGGGCCGCGTTAAATTAGTCTGTGGCGAGCCTATAACCTCGGGCTTTGAAACTCCGGAAGAGTTATGCACTTTAATTGATAATTTTATTTATGATAACTATGAAATGTATCCGAGTGCTTTGATTTCAGCCGGTGTCACTGCTAATATTAGTGAAGAGGATAAAAAGAAGTTTGAGGACAGACTTAACTCCTATCCTGAGTCTTTGCGTGAGCGGGTGTGTGCGATGTACGCTAAGCCCTATTTCAATAAGATCAATAGAGCTAAATAAGCGCGTACTTTTTCAAAGGGGTGTGGATGTTCCATCCTATGTATAATGCCGACGGTAGCTTGTCAAAGTTCCGTACGGCTTGTCTTATCATCATCGCCATCTGCATGGCCTCAGCTGGAGTCATGCAGCTTTTACACAATGACAGCAATGATGTTAAAGAAGCTTCTACTGTCGAGGTCGATGAGAGTGTAAATGCCCTGAAGACAGCCCCTATGCAAGGTTTACTTGCAGAAGCTGTCGTGGAGCTACAAAATACAGCCTCTTATCTAAGTTCCTGTGGCCTCTTAAATCAGGGTTTTGAAGGCTGTGAGGTCAGTTTTTCAAAGACCATTTCTGATAATTTTTTAACCAAAAGCGAATTAGCCGAGGATGGTTATTCATTAGAGCTTAAAGCTAAAAAAACGCAACACTGTGCGCTTTTGCGCGTTGTGAATGATGAATATTTCGCCTTCGACGAACAAGGACAGGCGGCCTCTGATTGTCTGCAAGCCTTAAATATCACTAAGACTAAGAGCGTGGCTCATGATTATGATGTCACCCAAGGACAGCCAGCACCGTCAGGCTTTGTACCAGTTTTATCACAAACAGCTGAAAATAGAAAAATTGACCCGACCTTATAGGTAAGGAGTCGATGAGGGATAACTATGAAAATTTCACGTAATACTGTAGCTACTATTAGCTATACCGTAACTGAGACTGACGGCAAGGTCGTCGGTAGAACTGAGCCTGGCCATCCGGTTGAGGCTTTAATTGGTCATGGTTTTTTAGTCAAAGGTTTAGAGTTAGCCTTAGACGGTCATGAAAAGGGTGATGAGTTTGCTATTACTCTTAATCCGGCCGATGCCTATGGCGAGATCAACGAAGCTATGATTCAGACTATCGATCGCGCCATGTTTGGTGACTTTGATGTGCAGGTTGGTAATGTCTTTGAGGCTGATTCTAATCATGGTCCTATGGCTGTTGTTGTCAAGGAAGTCAAGGATGACAAGGTCATTGTTGATGGTAACCATCCGTTAGCCGGCAAGGTTTTGAATTTCTTGATTGTTGTTGACGATGTGCGTGAGGCTTCCGCAGAGGAAATCGCCCATGGTCACGTGCATCACGGCGGTCATTGCCCTAGCGAGGAGCATGAGCATGGTTGTTGCTGCGGCCGTCATCATCACCACGATGAAGAGGGCGAGCATCACTGCTGTGGTCGTCACCACCATGATGAGGATCATGAGTGCGGTTGTGGCCATCATCATGACGATGAGGAGCACGAGTGTTGCTGTGGTCATCATCACGATGAGGATGGTGAGCATCACTGCTGTGGCGGTCATCACCATGATGAAGAGGGCGAGCATCACTGCTGCGGTCGTCACCACCATGATGAGGATCATGAATGTGGTTGTGGCCATCACCATGATGAAGAGGGTGAGCACCACTGCTGTGGCCGTCATCAGCACTAATTCTTAAGCTAAGTTTTAAAACGGACAGGCTCAGGCTTGTCCGTTTCATATTTTCAGTTTAGTTAAAATTTTATGAAATTTATCGTTCGTCTTTTCCCTGAAATTTCCATCAAAAGTAAGCCTGTTCGTACCCGTTTAATTAAGCTTGTCAGACAAAATATTGGTAATGTCGCAAAGCATCATAATTTAGAAGTCTCTGCTATCTGTGAGTGGGACAAGATCTTAGTGACCTTCCCGACTGAGGGAAAGGATGAAAATGCCGTACGCGAGCTTGCAATCATGGAGCTAAAGCGTATTCCGGGTATTCATTCCTTCATGGAAGTTAGAGAATTTGTCTTTACCTCTTTAGATACCTTATTTGAGACAGTTAAAGATATCTGCGGCCATGAGATTATCGGCCATACCTTTGCTGTGAGAATTAAGCGCCGCGGTAATCATGACTTTAATTCACAGCAAGCTGAGCGTGTGATCGGTGGTAAGTTTAAGGCCGCTTTTCCGAATAAGGGCGTGTGCTTAGACAATCCTGAGGTCACCATTCACATTGAGATTGAGCACGATAGAGCTTATATCTCAGGTGAGCGTATTTATGGTTTAGGTGGTTATCCGGTAGGCTCTCAGGGCTCAGTCTTATCCTTAATCTCCGGCGGTTTTGATAGCGGTGTTTCTACCTATAAGGTTATTCATCGTGGTTGCCGCGTCAATTATCTCTTCTTCAATATGGGTGGTACTGCCCATGAGTTAGGGGTAAAGCAAGAGAGCTATTATATTTGGAATCGCTATGCCAGCTCTCATCGTGTGCGCTTTATTACTGTACCTTTTGAGGAGACCATAGGTCAGATTTTAGAGAAGACCCATCATGGTGTACGCGGTGTAATTTTAAAGCGCATGATGATGCGTGTCGGTTCTATCTTAGCTAAGAAGTTTAAGTGCGAGGCCTTAGTCACCGGTGAAAGCTTAGGTCAGGTTTCCTCTCAGACTTTAAGAAACCTCACCCATATCGATGATGTCTGTGAGGTCTTATTGATGCGTCCTCTCATCACCTCCGATAAGCAGGAGATCGTCGATGAGTCCCGTGAGATCGGTACTATCGGTTTTGCTGAGACCATGCCTGAGTACTGTGGTGTTATTTCCGATCATCCTAATGTCTGCCCCGAGAAGGATTTTGTGGAAGAGGAAGAGGCCAAGATGGATGTTGAGGCCTTAGTACAAAAGGCTGTAGATAATGCCGTCGATATCGATATCTCTTCAGTACCTGAGGATACTAATCGCTTAAAGACCGAAGTTGAAGAAGTCGATACTCTAAGAGCGGGCGAGGTCGTAGTCGATGTACGCTCACCTGATGATGTTGAGAAGGCTCCGTTAACTGTGGCTGAACATGAGGTTGTTGTCATGCCTTTCTATCGCACGGCTAAGGACTTTGGCGCTTTAGATATGCACAAGACCTACGCCTTATATTGTGATCAGGGTGTAATGAGTCTGATGCAGGCCCGTCAGCTTAAGGAAATGGGCTATCACAATGTGCGCGTCTATCGCCCTAAAGTTTAAGCTTTAAAAAGTTTTAAAAGCCTAAGGTTGTGAGCCTTAGGCTTTTTGTTATCTAATTTCCCTTAAAGTTCAACTAGCATGCCTGAAGCTACCTGACGCATGCATTCCTCACCTTGTAAAGCTTTAAGGATCTCTAAGGCAAAGCTTACGGCATAGGCCGGGCCCTTACCTGTAATAATGAGGCCATCTTCAGAGACTTCAACACCCTTGTGGGTGCAGTTTTGAATTGCGCTATCACAGCCTGGATAACCAGTAGCACGTTCAGTGCTGATAAGACCGTGATGAGCTAGCACAAAGCCTGGAGCTGCGCAGATAGCAGCAATCAGGCGCTTGTGAGCTTTTTGCTCTGTGAGCATGGCAATTAACTTCTCGCTATCGCGGCAGTTAGTAGCACCAGGGAGACCTCCGGGGATGGCGATAACATCATAGCAATCCTTGCAGTCGTGAAGATTTTTATCGCAAAGTACGGTGGTGCCATGCGCGAGTTTGACCTCGACCCCAGATGCAGTGAGGGCTGCTTTAGTAACCTCAACTTGACCGCGGGCGAGCACATCAGCAATGGCAGTAACCTCTAAATCCTCAGAGCCATTGGCATAAATAACTAAAGCCTTTTTCATAGTTTCTTCCTCTAAAGTTAGTGTTATTTCTAATATAAGGCTTTTAGGGGCTTAATGTATGAAGAGAAGTTAAATTTTTAAAAATTAGGCCTTAATTATCAAACTTTAAGCTTTTATAAAATTGTGTAAAGCTTTTCTCAATTTCATCACGCACGCGGATAAATTGAGCAAGGATCTGCTCTTTTGAACCGTAAGCTAGTGCCGGATCTTCAAAACCTATATGCATTCTATGCTTAACTGTACCGATAAAGTGAGGGCAAGTCTCTTTAGCATGGCTACAGACTGTGATGACATAATCCCAAGGCTCATTTTGATATACGCTTACAGAAGTAGGTTTATGGTGAGAGATATCAATACCGCGTTTAGCCATAGCCATAATGGCATAGGGAGATACTTGTAAGGCTGGGGTGGTGCCGGCTGAATAGACCTGAAGCTTTGCATCGAGAGCTTGTAAAAAGCCCTGAGCCATTTGGCTTCTGCAACTATTGCCAGTACAGAGAATTAAAATTTTCATTAAATTGTTCTCGGTGATAATGAGGGCTTAAAGCCCTCATTGAGCTAATTTTTTTAATTACAGCTACAGTGCTTTTTGTTGAATTTAGCGATTAAATCCATGATTTGTTCTACGGATAAAACACTACCTTGTGAGACTAAAGTGTCGTTGATAGCTAGAGCTGGGGTAGCGATAATGCCTAATTTCGTCATTAAAAATATGTCTTCTATTTTATGGACAGAGCCATTGTAATTAAGCTTAGAGATAGCTTCTTGTGTATGTTTATAGAGTTGCTGACAATTTTGACAGCCACTTCCGAAAATTTTAATCTCCATATTTACTCCTAAAAAATTAAGTTAAAGAAATATCCAATTAAGATAAAAACTACAAATAAGAATGCATAAAAATAAGTGAGCATTGGCCAGCGCATTACCTGCTTTAGCAAGATAAATTCAGGAATAGAGGCAGCAACTGAGCTTAGACAAAAGGCGAAGGTGGTACCTACAGGAAGACCTTTTAATAGCAGACTTTCCATAATGGGTATGATTCCAGTGACATTTGAATATAAGGGTAAGCCCATAAATACTGCAAAAGGTACGGTTAGGAGATTGTCTGCTTTAGCGTAGGTAAGAAAAAAGTCTTCGGGAATAAAACCATGAATGCATGCGCCTAAAGCTACACCTAAAAAGATCCACTTATAGACCTTTTTTACAATGGTGTAAGTTTCCTGTTTGGCAAATTCGTGGCGGGCTAACAATCCTTGTTTTGGCGCAATTAAATTGACGAATTTACTTTTGCTTTGAGTTTTGTGCATGGAAGCGACAATAAAAGGCTGTAATAAGCGTTCAGCTTTAATGGCATCAAAGAAGAAGCCTCCTAAAATACCGCAGAGAATGCCTAGCGCAATATAAATAGCAGTAAATTTAAAGCCTAAGATACTGAGCATCATGACTATGGCTACTTGATTGAGAATGGGAGAGGTAATTAAAAAGGCCATAGTGATGCCCACGGGAATTTTAGCGGTAGTAAAGCCGATAAAGAGTGGCACTGAGGAACAGGAACAAAAGGGCGTAATAGCTCCAAAGAGAGAGCCTAGGCTATAACCTAAGAGGCGTTTTTTACCAGCAAGAAAATTTTTGACTTTAAGAGTGTCTAAATTAGCTCGGGCAAGTCCCATCACATAGACAAGCGCGCAAAGCAATAACAGGATTTTAATGCTGTCGTAGATGAAAAACTCTAAGGTATTAAAGAGATATGTATCGTGTACGGGATCGAAAAATAAAGTACTTATCCACCGTGCACCATCTTTACTATAGCTAAAGCAGCAAGCAAAGAGCAGACTTAAGAGCGTAAATTTAAACAGATAATTTTTTAAAGTCATATTATTATATTTGGCAAAATAGTAAAATATTAAGGTAAATTTTTCCTAAGCTGCAATGGAGCTTAGCAACAGCTTTTATGCAGGATATTTTCCGTGCACTTTAAAAAAGTTGGCAGGCAACAGATCGCTAATTGATAATAAATGCTAGTGCCTGCACGGCGCGAGGTGACGATGTGGGCATTTTTCAAAACAGATAGATGTTTTGAAACTGTGGAGAGATCGCTTTTAACGATTTTTTGGATCTCGCAGACACATAATTCTCCCTGCGCTAGGGATTTGACAATTAAAAGACGGCTAGGATGACCTAGAGCCTTGAAGATCTCAGCTTGTGCTTGTAATTCAATGTGTGGATCCATAAGCAATATTCCCTCTTAATATATTTGGTTATATTACCAAATAGTAAAATATATGCAAGTGCATATTTTAATTATGAATAGATATTTATAAGGATAGGTGACAGTTTTAAGGCAGGCTGTTTTCACAGACGAAAACAGCCCTAAGTGAGATTAGAGGGACAATTCCTGCGCCGGATCGATGCGCGAGGCTTTAAAGGCCGGATAGATGGCCGCAAGAGTACTCATTAACAGCGAGCACACGGTCACAGCGATGACATCGATAAGGGCAAGCTTAGAGGGGATAAAGCTTATAAAGTAGATATTCTCATTGAGAAGCTCAAAGCCAAAGAATTGTTCAAAATGAGTGGTGATTGGAGTAATTAAGGCGGCTAAAGTACAACCTAAAACTAAGCCTATGACTGTACCTCTAAGACCTGAGAGCACACCCATGAGGGTAAATATTTGTACAATTTTACCTTTACGCATACCCATAGTGAGCAAGATGGCAATTTCGCGGCTCTTTTCACTTACAGACATGATGAGATTGGAGATGATATTAAAGCAGGCTACGGCCATAACTAAGATCATCGCTAGGTACATGATATTGCGGATAAGCTGAATATCGTTATAGAGCTTACCTTGACTTTGCATCCAAGTGCTGACACTGACATCTTCTTTAAGCTTAGGTACGGCCATAAATAGGGGGTCATTGACCCTAAGCATATTCTCAACTTTAATGTGGATGCTATTTGGGGCTTTGAGCGCGGCTAATTCCACGGCTTTATCGATGTGGGTAAAGGCTATAGCTGAGTCAAGCTGACCGCCGGTTTTAATCACACCGACAATTTTAAAGGTAGCTGAGGCGGGGCGACTTAGGGGATTGTCGTGGGAGCTTTTATCGATAGTGGTGAGATCGACCATATCACCTACGTG
Source organism: uncultured Succinatimonas sp. (assembly GCA_900552905.1). Taxonomy (GTDB): domain Bacteria; phylum Pseudomonadota; class Gammaproteobacteria; order Enterobacterales; family Succinivibrionaceae; genus Succinivibrio. The sequence goes on from USBR01000013.1 coordinate 10,001, forward strand.
TAAATTGAGCTTCTTTAAAATACCGTTACCGATAATGAGCGGATAGATATCACTATGATCGTTAAGAACATCGACCTTAACGGACATAAAGCGCTCTAAATCCACTACCTGACGCTCTAATATAGGATCGATACCGACAATGGCCGAAGGGGCGAAGTTTTGATTTTTAGAAAATACACCTTCTAAAGAGACCGTCGGGGCGGCGGCCACAATTCCAGGAGTTTGCGTAAGCGCTGTCAGCTCTTCATCTAAATTTTCAAAGCAATTTTCGCGCGTTTCAATGGTAGCTGCCGGAATGAGGGAGAGGACGCGATTGTGAAGCTCATACTCAAAACCGTTCATGGCGGAGAGACCGATAATGAGGGCACAGACACCGGCGGCAATGCCGGCGGTCGAGGCTATCGACATAAAGCGTGCAAGGGCGCCATAACGCTTAGAGCGCAAAAAACGTAAAGCGATTTTAAAGCCGTGATTAGACATTGATGCGACCATCCTCAATGGTATAGATACGATCGCACTTGTGAGCGAGGGAGTCATCATGAGTAACCATGACAACGGCAGTATGCTCAGTGCGGACGAGCTTTAAGAAAAGATCAAAGATGGCCTTAGCATTAGTGGCATCTAAATTACCGGTAGGCTCATCTGCTAAGATGAGCTTAGGTCGATTGACCATAGCACGGGCAATAGCGACACGCTGACGCTCACCGCCTGACATCTCAGAGGGTTTATAGTTGAGACGATGCTCTAAACCGACCTTGATGAGGTATTCACGCGCGCGCTCTTTAGCTTTATCTATGGGCATTTTACCGATGATAAGCGGCATCATGACATTTTCAAGGGCGCTAAAGTCACCTAAGAGGTGATGGAATTGATAGACAAAGCCTAAACTCTGATTACGAAATTCAGACTTTTGCGCAGAACTTAAGTTTTTTAAATCCTGTCCTGCAAAGAAAATATCACCATCAGATTGGCTATCGAGGGTACCTAATATATGTAAAAGGGTACTTTTACCTGAGCCTGATTTACCGATGATGGCCGTAATTTCCTCAGCATAGATATCGATATTGACATCGTGAAGGACCTCAGTTTGAACCTTGCCTTCAGTATAGGTGCGGCAGACCTTGCGGGCTTTTAATAAAATCTCTGACATATTAGCCTCGTGCTAAATGGGTAATCGGATCGGTGATGGCGGCGCGAATAGCCGGGTAGAGGGTGCAGACAATGCTCATACCAAGGCTACCACCTAAGATCATTAAAATATTCATCATATCGATACTGACAGGTAAGGAGGTATTGAGATTATGCCCCATTAACGCCGCCACACCATAAGTGGTGGGAATACCGATAAGGGTGCCAAGGACGGCACCGATAAAGCCATAGGACACACCCATAAGCATAAAGATCACCAAAATTTTAGTGGATTTTAAACCGAGTGTTTTTAAGATGGCGATATCTGTTAAGCGTGAAGCTACGGTCATGGTCAAAGCTGAGAGAATATTGAAAGCTGCAACTAAGATAATGAGGGTCAGCATGATCGACATTGAGAGTTTCTCTAAAGCTACAGCTTTGAAGAATTCTCCTAAAGAGTCACGCCAATCGTGATGGGGAAGGCCCATTTCATCTAAGGCTTTGACAGTATCGTCAACTAAGAAAGGATCGCTAAGCCACAGTCTTAAATTATTCGGAGCTTCTTTATAGCGTAAAAGGCGTTTGACATCTTCATAATTGCCTAAAGCCTCGGGGATGACAGAGGCATTTACCGACGGGGTATAGTAAGCAAGGGTAAAGATACGCTGTGAGGGTACTAAACCTATAGGAGTATAGCGGGCGTTTTGCGTGCTGATAAGGCGCACTTGCTGACCTAAGATCAAGTGTAATTTTAAAAAGATCTGGGTCTGGGCATTGAGGGTATAACTGCCCTTAAGCGGAATATCAACTAAGTTTAGATCACTTTCGGTATAACCGTGATTGAATTTTAGCTTAGTAGTGTCGATGCCTTGTAAATTTACTAGCAAAATGCCCTCAGGAGCTTGCAGTAAAACCTCAGAGCTTATGAAGGGCGCACAGGCCATGACATGGGGCAGTTTTAACAGTTCTGTGGCTTTAGCTAAAGGAGCTTCTACGGTAATTTGTGAAGTTGCCGAGAGGGCAGCATCTTTAAGTCGATTTTGTAAGCCGCCCATGATCGAGGACACCACGATGAGAGCGGCAACACCGATGGTGATGCCGATAGTAGCGAGCAAGGCTACAAAGGAGGCAAATTTATGGGAGCTGTGAGAAAAACTACAACGGGTAGCGATGGCCAGCTCCAAGGGGTGAAATAAACGCACTATAAATTCCTAAAACGAGCAATATTTAGATGGGTATTTTAGCTAAAACTTTAAGTCTCAGCACAAAAGAGCGTAATTTTCTTAAAAAAGGCGAATGCTTTTGAAAAAACTTAAGTATTTTGGCGATTTTTAACCATATTTAGTAATGATAAGAATGGTGCAAATCTAAAAAAATTGTCAGATCTTTAAGATCATGCAATAATGGCAAATTAAACGTTTGATCTCTTCACCTATTATCTGGGTATTTTAAAATTTTGCGAATCTAAGCAAAGCCTGTAAATAGGTAAAAAAGTTGTGCCTAGCACACGGACTTTGATCATCTTTTATGGGCAATGGTGCCCTCAGTTTACTTGGTAAAAACAATGGACAAACTAGAAGAAGCCAAAAACAATGGCGTGGCGGCAGCCTCCAATGCACAGAATTTACAAGAATTAGATGCCGTCAGAGTCAACTTTTTAGGCAAAAAGGGTGAGTTCGCCGCCTTTATGCGCGAATTAGGTAAATTATCCGCCGCAGAGCGTCCGCAGCGCGGTGCTGTGATCAATGAGGCTAAGCAGGCTGTGATCGCTGCCGTTGAGGCTCGTCGTGAAGCTATTGAAAAGGCCATCATGGATGAGAAGCTCTCCTCTGAGACTGTTGATATTACCTTACCTGGTCGCCGTCAGCTTGCTGGCAATATGCATCCAGTCAGCCGCACTATTGAGCGTATTAAGGAAATCTTCGGTTCCATGGGCTTTAGCGTAGTTGGTGGTCCGGAAATTGAGGATGATTATCACAACTTTGATGCCTTAAATTTACCGCCAAATCACCCAGCTCGTGCCTCTCACGATACCTTCATGGTAGAGAACGGCTTATTATTACGTTCTCAGACTTCCTCAGTTCAGGTACGTACCATGGAGAAGCAAGAGCCGCCTATCCGTATTATTGCCCCAGGCCGTGTTTATCGTAACGATTATGATATGACCCACACCCCGATGTTCCATCAGGTTGAAGGCTTATTAGTTGAAGAGCACACCTCCTTTGCTGAGCTTAAGGGTGTTCTCAATGAGTTCTTATTAAAGTTCTTTGAAGAAGAATTAGAAGTACGTTTTAGACCTTCTTACTTCCCGTTCACCGAGCCTTCAGCTGAGGTTGACTTAAGACGTAAGGGCGGTAAGTGGTTAGAGGTTTTAGGTTGCGGTATGGTTCACCCTAACGTACTTAAGAATGTCGGTATCGACACTGATCGCTATGTCGGTTATGCCTTCGGTATGGGTGTTGAGCGTCTGACCATGTTACGTTATGGCGTTAACGATCTGCGCGCTTTCTTTGAAAACGATCTGCGTTTCTTAAAACAGTTTGCCTAAAACATTGAGCACTAAAAATTTCGGAAGTTAAAGATTATGTTATTCAATAAAAGATGGGTTGACGAGTGGGTCCCCAACAATTTAAGCGCACAAGAGCTTGCCGATAAGATCACCATGGCCGGCTTAGAGGTTGATTCCGTCAAGGCTCCTTGCGGTGATTTTGCTCATGTTGTTATTGCTAAGGTTTTAACCTGTGTCCCGCATCCGGATTCTGATCATATGCATCTGACTACCGTTGATGATGGTAGCGGTGAGCCGATTCAGGTCGTCTGCGGCGCTCACAATTGCCGTGAGGGTTTAAAGGTCTGCTTTGCGCAATTAGGTGCCCATGTTGGCGACTTAAAGATCAAAAAAGCTAAGCTCCGTGGTGTTGAGTCTAATGGTATGCTCTGCTCTTATAAAGAGTTAGGCATGGCTGAGGAGTCTGACGGTATCATCGAGTTACCTGAGGATGCTCCTTTAGGTATGGATATCCACGAGTACTTCCACCTCGATGACAGCATCATCGATGTCGATCTCACTACTAACCGTCCGGATTGCTTAGGTATCTACGGTATTGCCCGTGAAGCCTCAGTTCTTATCGGTCAGGAATTTGTCGAGAAAGATGTGCCGGCTGTTCTAAGTGAGATTAGCGACACCATGCCGGTTAAGCTTTTAGATAAGGAAGCTTGCCCGCGTTATTTAAGCCGTATTATTCGTGGCGTCAATCAGAAGGCTCAAAGCCCGCTGTGGATGACTGAGAGATTACGTCGTTGCGGTATCAGAGCTGTCTCTCCTATTGTAGATGTGACCAATTATGTCATGCTCGAGTACAGCCAGCCTTTACATTCTTTTGATCTCAATAAGCTTCACGATGAGATCATTGTGCGTAAAGCTCACAAGGATGAGCCTTTAACTGTGCTCTCAGGTGAGGAGATTAAGCTCTCTGACAATACCCTGATCATTGCCGACTCCCAAGGTCCGGTCGCTATTGCCGGTATCTTCGGTGGTGCTAACTCTGGTATCGATGAGAATACTACTGATGTTGTTTTAGAGTCCGCTTTCTTCGCTCCTGATGCTATCAAGGGCCGTGCCCGTCAGTATGGTTTAGATACCGATGCCTCTCACCGTTTTGAGCGCGGTGTTGATCACGAAGGTCAGAGACGTGCAATGGAGAGAGCCACTGAGTTATTACTCCACATCGCCGGTGGTAAAGCTGGTCCTATCCATGAGGAAGTTGCTTCAGAGTGCTTACCTAAGCATGAGCCTATCGTTTTACGTATGTCTCACTTAAAGAAGGTCTTAGGTATCGAAATTCCTGTTGAGCAGGTTGAATTCATTCTCACTCACTTAGGCATGAAGCCTAAGGCTATTGAGGGTGGTTTTGAGGCAATTTCACCGTCCTTTAGATTTGATATCGCCATCGAAGAGGATCTCATTGAAGAGGTTGCTCGTATGTATGGTTATGACAATATTCCTAATGCCGTACCGGTCAGCACTTTAGACATGGTTCACGACACTGAGGAGACTGTCTGCGATCGTCTCATCAAGGAGTCCTTAGTCTCTTTAGGCTATAACGAGGCTATCACTTATTCCTTCACCGATCCGAGCGTTTTAAAGGTCTTCTCTGATGTTAAGCCTTTAATGCTGACCATGCCGATTTCTCCTGAGCTTTCAGCTATGCGTACAAGCTTAGTTGCAGGTTTAGTTTTAGCTTGCCGCTATAATCTCAACCGTCAGCAAAAGCGCGTACGTTTATTTGAGCAGGGCTTACGCTATATCATCGATGAGAAGGCTGAAAATGGCGTATCTCAGGAAGCGATGATTGCCGCTGTTGCTGTCGGTGCTGTTGCCGATGAGTCGTGGAATCAGGCCTCCCGCAATGTCGACTTCTTCGATATTAAGGGCGATTTAGAGAATCTCTTAGGTATTACCTGCAAGGGCTCTGAGTTTGAGTTCCGTCGTAGCACTAATAAGGCCTTACATCCAGGCCAGAGCGCTGATATCTATAAGAATGGTGAGCTTGTAGGTTATGTCGGTATGTTACATCCGCAGGCTCAAAAGGAATTAGGTATCAAGCAAGCTGTCGCCGTCTTTGAGATTAAGCGTGAGGCTGTAGCTTTACGTAAGGTTCCAGCTTATGAGAGCATCTCTAAGTTCCCGACTGTAAGACGTGATCTAGCTTTCGTCGTGGATAAGAAGGTTGAGGCTTCGGCTTTATGCAATACCATCCGCGAGGTTGGTGGGGCATTAGTTAAGCAGGTAGTCATCTTCGACGTCTTTGAGGGTGAGTCCTTAGGCGCAGATAAGCGTTCTATCGCTTTAGGTGTTTTAGCCTCTGATACTGAGCGTACCTTAGAGGATCAGGATACCGATGCTTTAATTGAGAAGATTGTTGCCGCCTGCTCTGAGAAGTTTGGCGCCACCTTACGTTCTTAATCAAGGAAATAATAATGACAGAAAACTGCATGACCTCTTTAGAGGACCGTTTAAAGAAGCTTGAAGAATTAACCCTAAAGCTTGAGGGCGGTCAACTTACTATGGATGAAGCAATCACTGCTTATACTGAGGGCATGCAGTTAGCGTTATCATGTCGTAAGACATTAGATGAAATGACGCAAAAAGTGGAGATGGCTTCAGCTCAGGCTTTAGCCACTTCACCTGATAAGGAGAATTAAGCACCATGCAGTCATTAAAGGAATTTGCCCCGTGGTCTCAAAACCGGGTTACCTCCTTTATGGATGAATATGTATCAGCTTTTGATGATGATGCACAGGATTTAAAGGAGTCGATGCGTTATGGCTTGCTTTTAGGCGGCAAGCGGGCGCGTCCTTTATTGGTTTATGCCACCGGTATGGCTTTAGGTCAAAAACCTGAGGTCTTAGATTATGCGGCAGCTGCCATTGAGTGCATTCATGCTTATTCTCTGATTCACGACGATATGCCCGAAATGGACAATGATAAATTACGTCGTGGTAAGCCTACAGTTCATTGTAAATTCGGACAGACCACCGCGCTTTTAGCCGGTGATGCTCTGCAAACCTTAGGTTTTGAATTCATCTCTGATCCTAAAAGCGGTTTTGCTCCGAAAAATGTTGCGGCCCTTATCCATGTCTTAGCTAAGGGCGCAGGCTATCGCGGTATGTGTGGCGGTCAGGCTATCGATCTGCAATCTGAGCACAAGGCCATCAGCTTAGAGGAATTAAAGCTTTTACACTCTAAGAAGACCGGTGCTTTAATTCGTGCCGCCGTAGCTTTAGGAGCCATCGCTGCTGATGCTGATAAGGACACGCTTAAGACTTTAGATGATTATGCCGTCAATGTCGGCTTAGGCTTTCAAGTCTGGGATGATGTTTTAGATGTTATCGGGGATACTGAGATCATGGGTAAGACCCAAGGCTCAGATGAGAGCTTAGATAAGAGTACTTATCCTAAGCTTTTAGGCTTAGAGGAGGCTAAGGCCTTCGCTTATGAGTGTGCCGCTAAGGCGTGTGAGGCTTTAAAGAGCCTGCCCTATGACACTACTATTCTTGCTCAATTTGCTAACTTTGCCGTCTCAAGAGATCACTAATAGATGAGTGATACCCGATTATTAAATAATATTTCCTCGCCAGAGGATTTACGCAAACTTAAGGTCGAGGATTTACCTGAGGTCTGTCAGGAGATCCGCGATTATCTTGTGGAAACTGTAAGTCAAACCTCAGGCCATTTGGCCTCAGGTTTAGCTGTAGTCGATCTGACTGTAGCTTTACATTATGTTTTCAATACCCCTATTGATGAATTAGTGTGGGATGTAGGTCATCAGGCCTATCCCCATAAGATCCTCACCGGTCATAAAAATGAGCTAAAGACCATCCGCCATAAGGACGGTCTGCATGCTTTCATTTGGCGTGGGGAGACAGAATATGATTTATTAAGTACAGGTCACGCCTCAACCTCTATAGGCTCAGCTTTAGGTTTAGCTATGGCCTCAAAGCTTCAAGGGAAGTCCAATCACGTCATTGCGGTCATCGGTGACGGAGCTCTGTCAGGTGGCGCGGCCTTTGAGGCTTTAAATAATGCCGGCTCCTATAAGGATCTCAATTTATTAGTCATTCTCAATGACAATGAGATGAGTATTTCCCATAATGTCGGCTCCATTGCCCAAAGCCTCTCGCGCATTATCGCTAATCCGCATTATGCTAAGCTCATTAAGGGCGGCCGCAAGATCTTAGAGTCATTACCGGCCATTCACGATTTTGCCATGCGTGCGCAAGAGCATGTTAAAGGTATGGTCATGCCCGGGACGCTCTTTGAGGAATTAGGCTTTAATTATATAGGCCCGGTTGATGGCAATGATGTGCAGGGATTAGTCTCGATTTTAAAGAATATCGAGCAATTAGAAGGCCTGCAATTTTTACATATTGTTACCACCAAGGGTAAGGGTTATGCCCCAGCTGAGCAAGATCCGATAAGCTATCATGGCGTACCGGTCTTCAATCCTACTTGTGGTATTGAGCCTAGCCCTCATCCAACCGATAACTCTTATTCAGCCACCTTTGGTCGCTGGTTATGCGCTAAGGCTTTAGAAGAGGAAAAATTAGTCGCCATTACTCCGGCTATGCGCGTAGGCTCAGGAATGAGCGATTTTGCCCGTGATTTCCCTGAGCGCTTTTTTGATGTCGGTATTGCTGAACAGCATGCCATGATTTATGCCTCAGGCTTAGCTGCCGGCGGTATGCGCCCGGTAGTTAATATTTATTCTTCTTTCCTACAACGCGCTTATGATGGCGTCATTCATGACTTTGCCATTCAGGATCTGCCGATTGTCTTAGCTATCGATCGTGGTGGTATTGTCGGTCCCGATGGTCCTACGCATCAGGGCGCTTATGATCTGTGCTTCTTGCGCACTGTACCTAATGTCGTCATTATGACCCCGTCAAGTGGCGATGAATTATGGCGTATGCTCGATTGTGCCTATGCCTATAAGCATCCGGCCATTGTGCGCTTTGCCCGTTGTAATGCCGCCTCTGACGTTTGGCCTTATGCACAAGGACAGAGCCTTGAAATTGGTAAGGCTAGGGTAATGCGTGAGGGTAAGAAGATTGCCTTATGCGTCTTTGGACCTTTAGTCTATGAGTATCAGGATTTAGCCATTAAGTACGATCTCACCTTAGTGGATATGCGCTTTGTAAAGCCTTTAGATGAAGAGCTCATCTGCGCTTTAGCTTCAAGCCATGATTATTTAGTCACCGTCGAAGATGGTGCGCTTAAGGGTGGAATCGGCGAGGCGGTGGCAGCTTTAGTCTGTGAGAAGAAGCTCTCAGCCTGTGTCATCTCTAAGGGCATTCCCGATCGCTTTGTCATGGAAGATTCGCGCAAGCATATTCTGCATGATTTAGGCTTAGATGCAGATGGCATCAGTGCCACTATAGCTAACTTATTATAATTTTTGAGGAAAGTTACATGCCTTCTTTTGATATTGTCTCTAAGTTAAAAAAGGATGAGGTACAAAACGCTGTGGATAATGCTTCCCGCGAGCTGAGTACCCGTTATGATTTCCGTGGCACCGAGGCCTCCTTTAGCTTTAATAAAGCCGATAGTTCTGTAAAGCTTGAAGCTCCTGAGGAATTTCAGATTCAGCAGATGGACGATATTTTAAGACAGAAGCTTATCAAGCGTGGTATTGAGGCTACAGCTGCGGTCTTCGGTGAGGTGAGCCGTTCAGGTAAACGCTCCATTCAGACTGTGACCTTTAAGGATGGCATCGATAAGGATTTAGGCCGTAAGATTGTCAAACTGATTAAGGACGCTTCACTTAAAGTCGACGCTAAGATCAATGATGATATTGTCCGCGTTAATGGTAAGAAAAAGGACGATCTGCAAGCTTGTATTGCGCTCGTACGCTCTTCTAAATTAGAACAGCCGCTACAGTTTGAAAACTTCCGCGATTAGATAATTGAAAAGTAAGTTAATGCGGGATATTTTTTCCCGCAAAATGGGCATATGTGTGGTGACGGGTTTTTCCTCAGGTCTACCACTCTATGTCCTTTTAAGTTTATTGTCAGCGTGGTTACGCTCTGAAGGTCTCGATCTTAGCACTATCGGCTTTATGTCGCTTGTGATGTTTCCCTATACTTGGAAGTTTCTGTGGGCCCCGCTTTTAGATCGTTATCGCCTTTTTAATCTTAGCCGCCGTAAAGGCTGGATGCTGACAACACAGGCACTGCTCATCGCCACCATCGCCTCCTTTGGCTTTTTTGACGCTCAAGAAAATATCTATATTATTGCGTCTTTAGCCTTTTTAACCTCAGTCTTCTCTGCAACCTTTGATGTGGCGGTTGACGCCTATCGCCGCGAAATTCTCAGCGATTTACAATTAGGCTTAGGTAATTCCTTATTTGTTAATGCCTATCGACTCTCAGGTCTTATTCCAGGCGGTCTATCCCTTATTCTCGCTGACGGTATTTTAGCCTGGCAGGGAGTATTTTTATTTACTGCTCTATGCATGGCGCCGGGCTTTTTAGTCTGTCTCTTAATTAAAGAGCCGCAAGCTGTCAATCCACCTCGTACTCTCTATGAGGCTACAGTCTTACCCTTTTTAGAATTTATCAAGCGCCGGGGCGTAAAGCATGCGCTGTTAATTTTATTATTTGTCTTTTTCTATAAATTAGGCGATTCGATGGCTACTGCTCTAGCTACGCCTTTTTATATAGACTTAGGCTATGATCTCACTACCATCGGTATTGTGGCGAAAAATATCGGTCTATGGTCAACAGTCATAGGTTCCCTGCTAGGTGGCGTCATTATGACGCGTATTGGCATCAATAAAGCGCTGTGGCTTTTTGGCCTGGTGCAGATGATTACCATTGTGGGTTTTTGGCTTTTAGCTTATGCAGGTGCTGAGGCTACCCCTTCAGTATGGTTATTTGCGCTAGTGCTCTTAGGTGAGTATCTAGGTGTAGGTCTAGGTACGGCCGCTTTTGTCTCTTTCATCGCTGTCTGTACTAATCCGCGTTTTACCGCCTTACAATTTGCGCTGTTAACGTCTCTCAGTGCCATTCCGCGTACCTTCTGTAATGCCACAACCGGTTTTATTGTCGAGGCCGTAGGGTGGGAACAGTTTTTCATTATCTGTACCCTGTTAGCGCTCCCAGGCCTTGTGCTTTTACATTACGTGGCGCCTTTTGGTGAAAAGCAAAATTAGATTTAGCTCAAAATTTTGGAAAAAAGTTTCTTAAATTTTTTAGATACTTTTGCACACATTTTCGCAAGCGCTTGCACATTTTCATGAGTTTTAGCGCTTTTATATCAGAAAATGGCTTTTATACTTGCGATTTTGTTACAAAATTGCGTCTAAAATTATAGATATAGATCTAAACATTTACTTTTGCTTCAACGCTTTTGAGCCGATTTATGGTAAAATTTATCGGGTATACCTGTCTGTCCCATCAGAGGATCGGCCTTTTTTTATGAAAGCTTTTATCTTCGGATGAACGAAAACAGGTCGATCGGTGGAGTAATCCCCCTTATGTTTATAGTTGGAACCGTCTATGATTAACATCAAAAAAGGATTGGATCTGCCTATTGGCGGTAAGCCGGTACAGTCGATCAGCGATGTTCCGATGGTAAAGCATGTTGCTTTATTAGCAACTGATTACATCGGTTTACGTCCGTCGATGGCTGTTGAAGCCGGAGACCAGGTCAAGAAAGGTCAGGTTCTCTTCGAAGATAAGAAAAATCCTGGAACACGTTTCACTGCCCCTGTAGCTGGTAAAGTTATTGCCATCAACAGAGGTGCCCGTCGTGCCTTCCAGTCATTGGTCATTGAAGTAGATAATAACGGTAAGAGCGTGGAGTTCAAGAAAACCCCCGCTGATAAGCTGCTGGAGCTATCTTCAAAGGATGTAATTGACGAGTTGGTTGAGTCCGGTATGTGGACTGCCTTCCGTACCCGTCCTTTTGACAAGGTACCGCAAATCGGTAGTTTGCCGCACTCTATCTTCGTTACTGCCATGGATACCAATCCTCTGGCTGCTGACCCTAAGGTTGTTATTGACAATGACTCTGATGCCTTTGTCAATGGTATCAAGGTTATCAGCCGTCTTGGTGTCAAAGTTTACGTTTGTAAGGACGAGAAGTCCTTACCGTCCTGCTCTGTAGATAACGTTCAAGAAGAAGTCTTCGTTGGACCGCACCCGGCAGGTCTTGCAGGTGTTCATATCCACACTCTTGATCCGGTAAACGAGAACAAGACTGTATGGCATATCGGTTATCAGGACGTCATCGCTATCGGTCACTTATTTGTCGATGGTGAGTACTACAATCGTAGAGTCGTTTCCTTAGCTGGCCCTTGCGCTGCTAACCCGCGTCTCATCGCTACTGTCCAGGGCGCTTCTGTCATGGAGATTGTCGGCAAGGATGAGATCAAGCAGGGTGATAAGGCTGTACGTGTCATCTCCGGTACTGTCCTGTGGGGCAATAAGGTTGAGGGTCCGTACGCATACTTAGGCCGTTATCATCAGGGTATCGCCCTCATCGAGGAAGGCAATCAGAACGAGTTCTTCTTACAGAACTGGATGGGTATCGGTGCTAATCGTCACTCTGCCACTCGCGCTTTCCTCTCTGGCTTCGTTAAGCCTAAAGAGTATGTTTTCAACACTGCCCTCAATGGTGGTCCGCGTCCGATCATGCCTATTGGCAACTTCGAGAAGGTCTTACCGTTTGATGTTGAAGCTACCATGTTGATCCGTGCCATCGATATCAACGACGTCGATCAGGCCAAGCTCTTAGGTATCTTAGAGTTATCCGAAGAGGATATCGCTCTTTGCACCTATGTCTGCCCAGGCAAGAACGATTATGGTCCTTTGCTTCGCAGAAGCTTGACTAAGATTGAAGTGGAGGGTTAATTAAAGTGTTATTAGACATTCTAAAGAAATTCTCTCTGCTGTTTGAAAAGGGTGGTGCACTTGCATGGTTCTACCCTCTGTATGAAGGTACCTTCACCTTCTTATACAGCTCAGGCAGAGTAACCACCGGTAGAACTCATGTTCGCGACTTTACCGATTTAAAGCGCATCATGATCTTAGTGTGGATCGCTGTCTTCCCGACCATGTTCTGGGGCTGGTATAACGTCGGCAACCAGACTGTAGGCGCTATCGCTTCCTTACCTAATGCTGAGGACATCGCTAACGCTTCTTATGCTTTATTCAGCGCTGATTATCATTATGCTATCGCCCAGATGCTGGGTGCATGTTTAGGTGCTGATGCCGGCTTCTACAGCAAGATGGTCATTGGTGCAGTTTATTTCCTCCCGATTTACATCGTCGTTTTCGCCGTCGGTGCTTTCTGGGAAGTTTTATTCTGCTTAGTTCGCAAGCACGAGATCAACGAAGGCTTCTTCGTTACCTCCATCGTCTTTGCTCTGGTCGTACCTCCGACTGTACCTTTATGGCAGGCTGCCTTAGGTATCAGCTTCGGTGTGATCATCGGTAAGGAAATGTTCGGTGGTACCGGTCGTAACTTCGTTAACCCGGCTTTAGCTGGTCGTGCCTTCCTCTTCTTCGCCTATCCGGCTTCCATCTCCGGCACTAACTGCTGGGTACCGGTTGACGGCTTCTCTGGTGCTACTCCGTTAGCTCAGTGGGCAGAAGGTGGTAGACAGGCTTTAGTTAATGTTCAGGGTGAGGCCATTGGCTGGATGGATGCCTTCTTAGGTAATATCCCAGGCTCCATCGGTGAAGGTTCAACCTTAATGATCATCGTCGGTGCTGCTATCATCTTAGCTTGTGGTATCGCTTCTTGGCGCATCATGGTTGGTATCTTAGCCGGTGCTTTAGTCACCTCCGCTCTGTTCAACGTTATTGGTTCTGACACCAATATGATGTTCTCCATGCCGTTTACCTGGCACATCGTTTTAGGTGGTTTCGCTTTCGGTACTGTCTTCATGGCAACCGATCCGGTTTCCAGTGCTTTCACCAATTCCGGTAAGTGGGCCTTCGGCGCTCTCATCGGCTGCATGGTAATCCTGATCCGTACCGTTAACCCGGCTTACCCTGAAGGCATGATGCTGGCTATTCTGTTCGCAAACTGCTGGGCTCCGTTATTCGATTATCTGAGCGCACAGCGTAATATTAAGAGGAGACAAGCTCGTGCAAAAGCTGAATAAAGACTCCGTACTCGGTACGTTCGTCATTATTATTTCGTTCTGCTTAGTATGCTCTGTGCTGGTTTCTAGTGCTGTAGTTGCCCTTGATCCTTTCAAGGCTGCTGCTATCGCTAATGACCGTCAGGTCAGCATCCTCAAGGTCTCAGGCCACGAGGTTGAGGGCTCTGTAGCTGCTACTTACGAGAAATACATTGAAGCCCATTTATTGGACGTCGATGCAGGTGTCTTAGCTGACGATCAAGTTGCTAAAGAAGATATCGATGGTTATAACTTTGCTTCCTTAGCAAAGAAGCCTGAGACTTCTGTAGCTATCGCTAAAGACAAGGATGTTGCTGGTATTCGCACCCACTCTAAGTACATGCCTGTGTACTTTGCTAAGGATGAGAATGGTAATGTTGACCGCGTAATTCTGCCGTTCTACGGTCAGGCTCTGTGGTCTACCGTTTATGGTTATGTTGCTGTTGATCCTAAAGATGGCAATACCATCAAGGCTGTTACCTTCTATTCTCAAGGTGAAACTCCGGGCTTAGGTGGTGAAATCGACAACCCGCGTTGGCAGGCCATTTGGGTAGACAAGAAGATCAACGACGCACAAGGCGCTTATAAGTTCGACATTAAGAAGAACGCAGATAAGGTCGGTGAGGGTAAGGACTTTGAGGTCGATGCTCTCTCTGGTGCTACTTTGACTTCTAACGGTGTTGATAATATTGCCGCTTATTGGTTAGGTGACGCCTATCAGCCGTTCCTCAAGAACTTAAGCAAGGGGGAGAAATAAATGAGCGACGCTAAAGTCCCTGGCTTAAAAGAGAGCTTCCTAGAGCCGTTGATTGCCAATAATCCGGTAATGATCCAGATTTTAGGTATCTGCTCCTCTTTAGCCGTAACCTCAAGCATGAAGACCGCGTTCGTAATGGGTGTATCAGTAACCGCTGTTACTGCTATCTCTAACTTGGCAGTGTCTTTTGTACGTAACCTCATCCCAGGTTCCGTACGTATCATTGCCCAGATGACCATTATCGCTTCGTTGGTAATCATCGTAGATCAGATCCTCAGAGCATTTGCTTATGATCTGTCTAAGCAGTTATCCGTATACGTTGGTTTGATTATTACTAACTGTATCGTTATGGGTAGAACTGAGGGCTTTGCCCTTAAGTATCCGCCGATGCCTTCCTTAATGGACGGTTTAGGCAATGGCTTAGGCTATACCTTAGTTCTGTGCATTGTTGCTACCATCCGTGAGATTTTCGGTTCTGGTACTTGGTTTGGTCTTACCATTTTTGAGACCGTCAACAATGGTGGTTGGTATGTACCGTGCGGTTTATTAGTAATGCCGCCGTGCGCCTTCTTCTTAGTTGGTGGCTTAATTTGGTTAGTTAAGACCTTCCGTAAGGATCTGCAAGAGCCTCTCGAGTATGACACTCACAGGGAGGATTACTAATAATGGAACATTATTTATCCTTACTCGTTAAGAGTATCTTCATTGAGAACATGGCATTAGCCTTCTTCCTCGGTATGTGTACCTTCTTAGCTGTGTCTAAAAAGGTTACCACTTCCGCAGGTTTAGGTGCTGCTGTAATCATGGTTCAGGTCTTAGCTGTTCCGGCTAACAACCTCATCAATGAGTACATCTTAAAGCCTGATGCCTTAGTGACTGGCATGGATCTGTCCTTCTTAAGCTTCATCACCTATATCGGTGTTATTGCTGCTATCGTTCAGGTCCTGGAAATGTTCTTAGACAAGTACGTACCGTCTCTGTACGCTGCCTTAGGTATTTTCCTGCCGCTCATCACTGTAAACTGCGTTATCTTCGCTGGTGTATCCTTCATGGTACAGCGTGAGTATAACTTCACCGAATCTGTAGTTTATGCTTTAGGTTCCGGTGCATCATGGGCTTTGGCAATCATTCTGCTGGCTGCTATTCGTGAGAAACTTAAGTATTCTGACGCTCCGGCTGGTCTGCGTGGTCTGCCTTTAACCTTTATCACAGCAGGACTCATGGCCATCGGCTTCATGTCCTTCTCTGGTATTCAGCTCTAAGGGGGATACATGTTAACAATTGTATCTGGCGTCGTGATGTTCGTCGTTATCGTCGCCGTGCTTGTTGCCCTCATCGTGGTAGCTAAGAAATACTTAGTTTCCGGCGGTGATGTCAAGATTGGCGTCAATGACGACCCGTCTTTAACTATGACCTGCCCGGCTGGCGGTAAGCTTTTAAACATCTTAGGCGATAAGGGCGTTTTCGTTTCTTCCGCCTGCGGTGGTCGTGGTGCTTGCGGTCAGTGTAAGGTTAAGGTTACTTCCGGTGGTGGTAACGTATTACCTATCGAGTACTCTCACTTCTCTAAGCGTCAGATTAAAGAAGGCTGGCGTCTGGCTTGTCAGGTTACTGTCAAGAACGACTGCAACATTGAGTTACCGGCTTCTGTATTCGGTGTTAAGAAGTGGGAATGTGAGGTTATCTCTAACCACAACGTAGCTACCTTCATCAAAGAGCTCCGTCTGCGTATTCCTGAGGGTGAGGAAGTTCCGTTCCGCGCCGGTGGTTATATTCAGATCGAGGCTCCGGCTCACACTGTCTACTATAAGGACTTTGATATTGAGCCGCAGTTCCAGGGTGCCTTCAAGCACTTTGGCTTTGATAAGCTCGTTTCTAAGGTTGATACTCCGACCATTCGTGCTTACTCTATGGCCAACTATCCAGGTGAGAAGGGCCTCATCATGTTGAACGTGCGTATTGCTACTCCGCCGTTCTCTAACCCGTCAGCTCCTCCGGGAATCATGTCTTCCTACATTTGGAGCTTAAAGCCGGGTGATAAGGTCACCATTTCCGGTCCGTTCGGTGAATTCTTTGCTCGTGATACTGACAACGAGATGGTCTTCATCGGTGGTGGTGCTGGTATGGCCCCGATGCGTTCTCACATCTTCGATCAGTTAAAGCGTTTGAACTCCAAGCGTAAGATCTCCTTCTGGTACGGTGCTCGTTCTCTGTCT
>USBR01000014.1 GCA_900552905.1 uncultured Succinatimonas sp.
GCAAAATATATTATACAGAGACTTCGTTTTTATCCACAACTATGCACGAAGCCTCTTTTTTTTTTAAATTTTATGGAACTTTTTAAGTTGTAGTCAGTCTATAGAGTATATCGCAAAGATGAACAGTTTTTTTAAACATGGTCTTCGCCATATAAATCTCATTTCCAACGACTATAAGCCCGACTCTTAAATTTAGAGCCGGGCCATTTTTTTTTCTAAGCCTCGCCTAAAATTGTAAAATTTCAGCTTGCTTATAAAAATGTTACCGGTAAACTTTGGCCTAATAAAAATCAAGAGTTTAAGCCATTTTCTGTTACCAATACTCCTAATTGCTATTTTTAAGACTTTGAGTTTTTCGGCAAATTTGAATTATAAACTTGTATGATAGTGAATTTTCACAGGATTTTAACTATCATTTAAATCAACACACACATTATAAAAAAACTTGGAGTTACATATGAACGATATCGGTTTAATTGGTTTAGGCGTCATGGGTAGCAATTTAGCTCTCAATATCGCCGATCATGGCTATAAGATCAGTGTCTACAATTACACTCCTGATCTAGTCGAGAAATTTACCAAGGAGACCCCGCATCAGAATGCTTTTGCTTTCACTGATATTAAAGAATTCGTTGCCTCTTTAAGCGTCCCGCGCAAGATCATGATCATGGTTACCGCCGGTAATGCGGTCGATTCCTGCATTAAGGCCCTACTCCCGCTTTTAAGCGCCGGTGACATTATTATGGATATGGGTAACTCCAATTATCAGGACTCCCGTCGTCGTACTGAGGAATTAGCTAAACTCAATTTAAACTTTGTCGGTATCGGTGTTTCAGGCGGTGCTGAAGGCGCCCGTCGTGGTCCGGCCATCATGCCTGGCGGTACTGCTGATGACTATAGCAAGGTAGGCCCAATTCTCGAGGCTATTTCCGCTAAGGCTTATGACGGTCACCCCTGCTGTGCCCACATGGGTACTGACGGTGCCGGTCATTATGTCAAGATGGTCCACAACGGCATTGAATATGCCGATATGCAGCTCATCTCTGAGACCTATTTATTATTAAAGCACTTAGGCAAACTCAATAATCAAGAAATCGCTGCTATCTTCCACAAGTATAATGAAGGCAAGCTTAAGAGCTATTTAATTGAAATTGCCGCCGACGTCTTAGCGCAAAAGAATCCTAAGGGTGAAGGCGAGCTTATCGACTATATCACCGATAGTGCCGGTCAAAAGGGTACTGGTAAATGGACAGCCATCTCTGCTATCGAGCAAGGCGTAGACTTAAGCATGATCGACGCTGCCTGCAATGCCCGCTTCACCTCCTCACATTTAGCTGAGCGTGTGGCCAGATCGCAGCGTGAGGATAAGATCCCTAATTGCGGTGAGTCTAGCATTGAGAACATCGCCGCCACCATGGAGGATTGCTTATATCTGTGCAAGATTGCCGCCTATGCTCAGGGTTTTGTCCACTATAAGGATGCCTCTGATACCTATGGCTGGAATTTAGACTTAGGCAAGATCGCCAAGATCTTCCGCGGAGGTTGCATTATTCAGGCCCGTTTCCTCGATACCATTACCAAGGCTTATGAGGAAAATCCTAATCTTGAAAACCTCATGGATGCTCCATTCTTCCGCGAGCAGATCAAGCTCTGCATCAACTCTGCCCGTAAGGTTTTAATCGCCGCCGTCAGTGCCGGTATTCCGGTTCCGGCCCTCAGTGCCGCTATCGCCTATATCGATGCGATGAATACTGAATGTGTTGGCGCTAATATGATTCAGGGCTTACGCGATTATTTCGGTGCCCACACCTTTATTTATAAGGGTGAAAGCGTCGCTATGCATCATGATTGGAAAAAGATGTTCTAATAAATCAATAAGTTAAGAACAGATTAAAAAATTATCAAAAAAATTAAAAAAAATTTAAAAATTTTTTGAACTTTTTGGAAATATGCCAGTCAAAGAAGTATATCGCAAAGATAACAGATTTCTGTCTGACTTGTGCATATAAATCCAATTCTTTCAAAGCCCGGCTCCAAAGACAGCCGGGTCTTTTTTTATGGGCGCAATTTTTGTAAATTTACCCCCCTATATTTTACCTCTAAAAGCAAAAAATAGTTCTAAATCTTTAAGTTAAAATGATTGAAGGACTTTAAGTGCTGAAGCCTTAGATAAGGCTTCAGATCAGGACTTTATTGTACTTTAGTAATAGAAAGCTCATAACCTGAGGAAATGGCTTTATCGCCTAAGGCACAGAGATTAGCTAAACTTAAAGGCTTATGCTCTAGATCATAGACTACGCACATAAGGCCGCGCTCCCACAGAGGGATCTGATACTCACCCATAAGCTTTTTTAGCTCACGTGATTTATGGCGGCTTACAGGCTTAAGCTTTAAAGAGCCTTGATAGTTAAAATCTAAAATCACGCTCTTATGCTTAAGCATAAAGGCGCGCTCTTTATCAGTACTTTCCTTAAGGCTATAGCAAAAATCACCTAGATGTAAACTTTGCCCTAACTGTAATTCATATTGCTGAGGTACTGGCAATGTAAAGGTCGGCACTAAGACTAAATAATCTAAATAGCGCTTTAGATAAAGCTGTGCATTGAGTTTAAGTGAGGCCTTAGTATCATGGCTTGTATGTGCAAAGCGCAAAGCCTCCTCCACTACCCTAAACTCAGGGTTGAGCTCTAAACTTTCTGCTAAAAAGCATCTTAAAACGCAGATAGCGGCGGCTTCATCATCTAAATTAAGTTTCTTTAAATCTAAGGCTTTATAGGATCTAAAAAGCGTCTTGACCTTAGCGTAGATATCTTTAACATAACGCATCGCTAAATCATGCTCGAGCTCACAAAGATGACTACTGCGTAAAATCGCCTTATCGATACCTACAAAGCGCTCGCGTAAAAGCGGTAAGACTTTAAGACGCATGAAATTGCGCTCAAACTTTAAATACGAATTAGAGATATCGTAGACATAATCAAAGCCTAAGGCGGTAACTAATTCCTCAATTTCCTGCTTATGCAGTTTAAGACAGGGTCTAATGATGATGCCCCGACTATCAGTAATGCACTCGCTCATACCCGATAATCCCTCAGGACCTGAACCACGTTTGAGCGCTAATAAGAAATTCTCAACCTCATCATCAGCCTGATGACCAATGAGAAGTACACCCCCTTTGAGATTTTCCTTTAAGGCCCGATAGCGCTCCTCCCGGGAGATAGCCTCAGGCGATAAGCCATTGCCATAGACAATATTGAGCTTAGGGGTAATAAATTCATCGACCTGCACGCGTTTACACAATGCCGTACAATGGTCAAGCCAGATCGGATCATCAGCATCTAAGCCATGAATACAATGGACAGCGACAACCTGATAATCGGGATTGAGTTTACGCATCTCTATAGCTAAAAGCAGGACTAAGGTGGAATCTGCACCACCTGAGAGGCCGACGACGAGACGCTTTTGAGGAATGATTTTAGAAAATTTTTGGGCCATCTCCTCGAGAATGGCCCACGCTTTAGAACTTAGCAATATCCGTAATGCATTAAACGGTCATAGCGCTCTTCAATGATCTTATCTACAGGTAAGTTCAAGAGAGTCTTAATATCCGCTTCAATGCGCTCCTTTAAGAGCTTAGCCATTTCGTCATAAGCACGGTGAGCACCACCTAAAGGCTCCTCGACGATATTGTCGATAAGCTTTAATTCCTTAAGACGTGCGGCGGTAATATTCATAGCCTCAGCCGCTAAGGAAGCCTTTTCAGCGCTCTTCCATAAGATGGAAGCACAGCCCTCAGGGGAGATTACTGAATAGGTAGAATACTGCAACATATTTACTCTATCGCCAACACCGATAGCTAAAGCACCACCTGAGCCACCTTCACCGATGACGGTGCAGACAATAGGTACGCGCAGATGTGACATGAGCTTTAAGGACTCGGCAATAGCACCAGCTTGTGATCTCTCCTCAGCACCTACACCCGGATAAGCACCCGGAGTGTCGATAAAGGTGACGATCGGCATATGGAAGCGCTCGGCTAACTGCATTAAACGCATAGCCTTGCGATAGCCCTCAGGACGCGGCATACCGAAATTACGCAAGGTACGCTCACGGGTATCACGGCCCTTCTGATGACCGATAACCATTACCGGCATACCATTGAGGCGGGCAATACCACCGACAATAGCCTTGTCATCAGCAAAGGCTCTATCACCTGATAACTCATGGAAATCGGTGAAGATACGGCTGATATAATCTAAGGTGTAAGGACGCATCGGATGACGCGATAATTGGGAAATCTGCCAAGCGCTTAAAGAGGAGAAGATCTTAGAAGTTAATTCCTTGTTCTTCTTCTCTAACTGGCGTAATTCCTTGGTTAGATCTAAATTGGAGCTGACATCCTCACTTAAGCGCTTTAACTCTTCAATATGCGCTAACAGATCGGCTATCGGTTGTTCAAATTCTAAATAATTTATATTCATGATTGTTTCCCAATTGAGACACCGCTAATCTATCAAATTTACTACAATTACAGCTCAATTTCCATATCAGGATGCAAAGACTGTAGCCGTCTTTTCACCGGGCCATAGCTTTTACGATAACAATTAAGCACTGGTAAGTGTTGTAGTAATTCTAAATGCGCGGCGGTCGGATATCCCTTGTGTTTGGCAAATTGATATTCAGGATAAAGCTTATCAAGCTCAATAAGCTGACGATCGCGCTCTACTTTAGCTAAGATCGAAGCGGCGGCAATTTCCTTGACGCGGGCATCGCCTTTAACTACAGCTTGCATAGCTAAGGGTAGATCATGTGGCACCTTATTGCCATCAACAAGCATGAGTTCGCAGCGCAAATTCATATTTAAATAAGCGCGACGCATAGCTAATAAGGAGGCCTGCAAAATATTGAGTTCATCAATCTCCTGAGGCGTACACTGACCTATACCATAGGCTAAGGAGCGCTCCTTAATTAAAAGCTCTAAAGCCTCGCGCTTTTTAGCGCTCAGCTTTTTAGAATCATTGAGACCTGCTATAGGCTTATCTTTATCTAAAACCACACAGGCGGCGACCACATTACCCATGAGTGGCCCCCGTCCAGCCTCATCGACACCGCAGACTAAATGTAAGCTCGGATCGAGAGGATAAACCCAAGGTTCAAGCTCTATCTTTGCCATAATCTCACCTAAAACTTAGGCTCAGTTTTATCTTTTGAGCTCTTGATAACGCTAGCATCAGGTAAGGTTACCTCAGGCTCAATATTAGCTCTATTAGCATTAGCATTGACCTTAAGGTAATTTTGATGCTCAGCCTCTTCCTCTTCAGAATAGTTATGACCACATGCTTTGATGACATCAAAGACGGCATTAGCGGCAAGCTCATCGGAGTTACAGCGAATAGCCTCGTGGATCTTATAAAACTCTTTCTTCATCAAAAGATTATCTGAGGTCAATAATTTGACCATTTCTGCAGTCAGATTTTCAACCGTGCAATTTTCCTGAATATATTCAGAAACTACCTTATGACCGGAAATTAAATTCGGTAAGGAGAAGGTATCGACCTTTAATAAACGCCGCGCTAAGGCCGCTGTCAGCGGATTGACCTTATAGGCAACACAGAAAGGGATCTTCGCTAAGGTTACTTCTAATGCGACAGTACCTGAGGTCAATAAAATAGCATCGCAGGAGGCCATCATATCTAAGGTATTGCCGACATAGATAGTCAGTGATAAATCCGGTGCATGTTCAAGCCACGCATCCTTTAAAAGCTGAGCGTGAGTATAGCTTGGTACTGAGGAAATAAAGACAATATCATGAAGCTTTTCCTTAACCATGCGCGCTACTTGCGCATAGACTGGGAGCATATTAGAGATAACTCCATAGCGGCTACCTGGGAGTATACCCATGATCTTAGTCTTATGAGGCTCGATATTTTCAACACAGGTACGATAGAGATCTATGCTTAAACGGGCATTTTCCTGATCCATCTTTAAAGGGATGGTATTGGCAAGAGTATGGCCTACATAGACGCATTTGAGCTGTTGCTTATCGTAAAAGTCCTTTTCAAAGGGTAAAAGCGCTAAGACACAATCGCAGGCGCGACGGATCTTCTTCATGCGCCCTTCACGCCAAGCCCATACTGACGGACTTACATAATGAATAGTCGGAATGCCGGCTGCACGCACGCGCATCTCGACAGTTAAATTGAAATCTGGGGCGTCAATGCCGATGAGGACACAAGGACGCGCTTCGATGATCCTGCGGGTAACCTTATTGCGGATGCTGAGGATTTTAGGCAAGTGCACTAAAACCTCAACAATACCCATTACCGCGAGATCCTCCATATTAGCTTCGGAATTTAAACCTAAGGCAATCATCTTAGGTCCACCGACGCCAATAAATTGGGCTTTAGGATCATGACGACGCAGGGCTTTCATAAGTCCTGCGCCTAGGGTATCGCCGGAATTCTCACCGGCGATCAATGCATATAGATGTGGATGATTTTTATTGGTCATAGCTATCGGATAATACCGCGACCGCTCTCTTTTAAGAATTTAACTAAGGGTTCTACCTCAGGGAATTCGGCAGCAATCGGCTCAATTTGCTCAATGGCCTCCTCTATAGTCAGATGATGCTTATAGAGAATGACATAAGCTTTAAAAATAGCACTGATAGCTTCCTTAGAGAAGCCACGACGCTGCAGACCTACCTTGTTGATACCAAAGGGCTTAGCATAGTGACCGGCAGCCATTACATAAGGCGGCACGTCCATATTTAAAGCGGCCATACCACCGACCATAGCATGACAACCGACACGGCCGTACTGATGAATAGCGGCAAGGCCACCAAAGACGACATGATCATCGATAGTAACGTGACCGGCTAAGGTGGCATTGTTTGAGAAGATACAATGATCGCCAATCAAACAATCGTGAGCTACGTGAGTATTCACCATAAATAAATTATGGCTACCTACAGTAGTAGTACCGCGCCCCTGTACAGTACCGCGATGCATAGTGCAATGCTCGCGGATAACATTATCATCACCGATAGTTAAGGTAGTAGGCTCTCCGGCATATTTGAGATCCTGACAGGCCTCACCTATAGAGCAGAACTGATAAATATGGTTGCGTTTACCGATTACAGTAGGGCCACGGATCACCACAAAAGGCTCAATTACGCAATCATCGCCGATGCTAACCTCACCTTCAATAATGACATTGGCGGAGATCACAACATTATTACCCAATTTGACTTTATCGCCAATACGGGCAGTCGGATCAATGCTCAGGCTTAATTCGTTCACAAACGGCTCCTCTATGCTTTGAGGTTTATCAGTGCTTAGCGCACATCAGATCGGCATGGCATACAACCTTACCGTCAACAGTGGCTACTCCCTTGAAAGAAGCAATACCGCGTCTTTCCTTTAAGTATTCAACATCAATGACGAGCTGATCGCCAGGTACTACCGGACGCTTAAAACGAGCATTATCGATGGCGGCAAAATAATAGAGCTCACCGGGATTGGGCTTACCGACCATGGTAAAGGCTAAAACACCAGTGGCCTGAGCCATAGCTTCTAAAATGAGCACGCCAGGTAATACAGGCTTACCGGGGAAGTGACCTTGGAAGAACGGCTCATTGAAAGTTACGTTCTTAATAGCCTTTAAGGTCTTGTGCTCATCGCTAATGGTATATTCTAAAACACGATCGATCATTAAAAACGGATAACGATGCGGGAGTAAATCCATGATCCCTTCGATATCGATGGTATTAGCTTGTTGTACAGTATCAGTCACTGATGCCCCCTTAAATTTTATCTTTTTGATCTAATTGCTGCTGCAAAGACTCCACCTTTTCCTCTAAGGAGGTGAGCTTGTGATACATATCGTTGATATGCAGAGTTCTGGCAGCGGTCAAACGCCATTCCTTATTGGTTTGAGCAGGAATACCGGAAGAGTAAATACCCGGCTTATCAATAGAGCGCATTACCATGCACATGCCACTGATAGTAGTACCGTCACAAATGGAAATATGACCATTAAAGACGGAGGTACCACCGATAATGCAATACTTACCGATAGTGACCGAACCTGCAAAAGTAGTACCGCCAGCAACAGCAGTACCATAACCAATGCGGACGTTGTGAGCAATCTGGCAGAGGTTGTCGATAATGACATTATCCTCAATCACAGTATCGTCTAAAGCACCACGGTCGATACAGGTGCAAGCACCGATCTCCACGTGATTGCCAATAACAACACGGCCAGTCTGCGGGATCTTAATCCACACGCCACGCTCATTGGCATAACCAAAGCCGTCGCCACCGATGACAGTACCCGATTGAATCAAGCAATGCTCGCCAATCACACAGTCATGATAAACGCTGACATTAGGATAGAGCTTAGTGTAGCTACCGATCTTAGCATTAGGGCCAACCACAACATTGGCACCTAATTGTACATTATCGCCGATAACCGCCCCCTTTTGCACATAAGCATGCGGGGCTAAGCTCACATTCTTGCCTAAAACTGCACCCTCTTCGACAATAGCTGTCGGATGGATAGCTGAGCAAATCTCAGGAGTGGTATCTAAAAGCTGAGCTACCTTAGCAAAACCGACATAAGGATCTGTCATTACCAGAGCATTGCCGTGGCAATGCTCGACATCGCTCTCCTTAATGATTACTGCTGAGGCCTTAGAGCTTGCTAATAGATGGCGATATTTAGGATCAGTTAAGAAGCTAATTTCGCCGACATCGGCAGTCTTCAAATTAGCAACCGCTCTAATCTCAACCTCGCCATCGCCTATAAGCTTAGCATCAAGCTTTTGGGCAATCTCTTTTAACAGCATTACTTCTTACCTTTATTGCCATTGTTGGTATTCTTCATATTCTTAACGCGGGCAATAACCTCAGAGGAAATATCGGCAGCGTTAGTGGCATAGGCTACAGCCTCACCGCGTAAAACTAACTGTAAACCGCGCTCTTTAGCAATAGTATCGATAGCTTTCTGTACTAAACTACCAAGCTTAATGTTCTCTTGCTGAACGCGCTTGCGCTGATCTTCCTGTAAGGCCTGAGCCTTTAACTGATAATCAGCACGCATCTGAGCTAACTTTCTCTGAGCTTCGATCTTCTTATCTTCGCTAAGCTTAGACATGCTAGCGTCGATCTTCTGAGCTTCCTGCTCGATCTTGACTAATTCCTGCTGACGCGGAGCAAATTCTTTCTGTAAAGCTTCAGTGGCAGCCTTAGACTGCGGGATCTCGTTCATTATATAGGGGATATTGACAGCAGCGATGCTGAGAGATTGAGCCTTGCTGTCGTTAGAGGCGGCATAGGCATTAACACTGACTAAAGCAGATAAAACAGAAGCTAAAACTAATTTCTTTAACATTTTTTTATTTTCTCCGACTAATTAGAAGGTACTGCCGATATTGAAATTGAAGGTCTGAGTGCTGTCACCATCACGCTCTTTAATAGCTTTTGATAATGAGAAGGACATCGGACCAATCGGCGAAATCCAAACTAAAGACACACCTGCTGAGGCGCGATAATCACTAGCTTTAGAATAATCGTGGGAGTAAACATCACCATTAGTATCCCAAAGACAACCGGCATCAAAGAAGAGTGAAGTACGCACTTGATTCTTATATGCCTCAGCGATAAATGGAGCTGGCATAAAGAACTCTAAGGAGCCTGTCCAGAAGGCGTTACCACCCACAGCAGAATCTGATGCATAAGTAGAGCCGTCGGCCTTATAGTAAAGAGCACGCGGACCTACAGAGTTATGATCAAAACCACGTAACCATTCAGAGCTACCTAAATAGAAGTTCTCGAAGAACGGTAAGACCTGATCATAACCATGCTTAGTGCCATAACCATCACCATAACCGACCTTACCACGAGCTGCGAATACGAAATTGTGGAAAGAATCGATCGGGAAGTAATGATAGGTCTCAGCAGTAAGCTTATAGAATTGCAGATCAGAGCTTGGAACTGAAGCATCGATCTTAAAGACCTGACGATTACCATCAGTCGGGAAGACGGATCTATCTAAGCTATTGTGAGTGAGGGTAATGCCGGCTTTATAGTTAATATAATCACCCTGACGACCACCATCACCAAAGCGCTCCCAGAAGTACTGAGCCTGCTCAAAGTATTGACCATGACTTTCAATTTCATTGCGCTCAATACCTAAGGAATAATTGATAGACCAAGTTTCAGAAATAGGATAACCGGTATTGACATAGAAACCGATGGTGTCATTGTTATAATCGACAACATCACCATCATCATCGGCCTCATAGGCATCATAGAAGACACGCGCACCTAAGCTGACATTATCGACAGTATAGTAAGGATCGGTATAACCTAATTCCATGTGCTTACGATAATCGTTTTCATAAGCGGAAATCACACCGCGAGTACCCCAACCAAAGAGATTGCTCTGAGAGATACTAGCCTGTAATAATAAACCTGAATCTGTACCAAAGCCCACACCACCGGCAATAGCGCCAGTTGGCTGTTCTTTGACATTGACATTGAGATTGACAGTATCGGCGGTAGTACCAGCCTTTTGCTGTGTGATATCGACAGTCTCAAAATAACCGGTACGATTTAAACGAGCCTTAGAGAGCTCGACTGCCTCAGAGGATAACCAGCTACCATCCATCTGACGGATTTCACGACGAATAACGGTATCGTTAGTGGTGGTATTACCGGTGACGCTTACCTGTGAGACATAAACGCGAGAGCCTGGCTCAACATTGAACTGTACATCGACAGTCTTATCCTGATCATTGAAGATAGGATAGGCTTTGACGTTAGAATTGGCATAACCAAATTTACCTAAAACGTCTTTCAAAGCTTTTTCCGTGTCGCTGACTTCTCTTTGATTGTATATTTCGCCACTTTCAATAGCGATAGCCTGCTCTAAAGCCTCGCCATACTTTAAGGTATTGCCGCGCAACTCAGTCTTATTGACGGTATACTGCTCACCTTCATTGATAGCGATGGTCAAATAGATACCCTTACGATCGGGGGTCATCTCCACAGAGGTCGATTCAATCTTAAAGTTGACATAACCTCTATCCATATAATAAGAGCGCAGTGACTCTAAATCAGCGCGGAATTTAGTGGAATCGTACTTCTGTGAGGCGGTGAAATTCCACCACGGCACGTCATCGCGTAAATCCATCTGCGCTAAGAGCACATCTTCATCAAAGGCCTTATTACCGACAATATTGATCTGCTTAATTTCAGCAGCTACACCCTCGGTGAACTCAAACTTAACATTAGCGCGATTACGCGGTAAATTATTGATGACGACATTCACCCGGGCCTGATACATACCGGCGCTGTGATAGAAATCCTCTAAGGATTGTTTGATCTGCTCTAGACGCTCAACATTGAGAGGTTCACCTGAACGTAAGCCCTGATCCTCGACAACTTTTCTTAAATTGTCGCTAGCCATCTGTGAATTACCCGAAAAATCGACCTCACCGATGGTCGGTCTTTCAACTACATTCACAATGAAGGTATTGCCATCCATAGCCAAAGAAACGTTATCAAAATCGCCGGTAGCATATAACTGTTTCATCGCTAAAGCGGTATTTTCCGGGGTTACGACATCGCCTTCACGAATAGGTAAAGCTAATAAAACGGCACCCTTAGCAATACGGTTTAAACCACGGATCTGAATATTATCGACTACAGCTCCAGTAGTAGCCTGCGCCGAGGAAGCTATGACCATGCTCATACTTAAAAATAAAGCACTGAACATTGCCGTATTTTTCTTTAAGCTTAGATGTTTCATCTTAAATGTACCCAAAAAAAACAAACCGTTTTATAAAGCCCTTATATCATTGAAAACAGCAAAGGCCATTAACATAATTAGTAGCGTAACACTTATAGAGGTTAGCAAGCGCTGCATCTTCTCTGATGGCGGCCTATGCATTATAGCCTCATAGACTAAAAATAATAACTGTCCCCCATCTAAAACGGGGATCGGTAA
The DNA here is from genome assembly GCA_900552905.1 of uncultured Succinatimonas sp. Lineage (GTDB taxonomy): Bacteria > Pseudomonadota > Gammaproteobacteria > Enterobacterales > Succinivibrionaceae > Succinivibrio. The sequence goes on from USBR01000014.1 coordinate 12,013, forward strand.
TAAATTAAAGATACCTAAGTTTACACTAATCGCGGCTAAAAAACTTATAAAGTATATTATACCGATATCGGCGCTCTCACTTGCACCCCGCGCTAAGGCAATAGGACCTGAAACATTTTCAGTAGAAATGGCACCACTAATGGTCTTGCTAGTTAAAACGACCACGAGTTTACTCATATTATAAGTATCGCCTAAAGCCTTAAGCATGGCTTCAAAAGGCCCATATTGGACCTCATAATAAAGACCAGGAATAGGATCTACGCTCACACCCACACCAATAAAAGGCACAGTCTTATCTTTCTTTTCAATATAGCGCGTCTGCGGGATCACATAAGTAGAATAAATCTTACCCTCACGCTTCACCGCTAAATTAAGGCTAGCACCATTTGAAGCTAAAATGCTGTCAGAGACGCGGTACCATGACTGCATCTTCTGCCCATTGACCTCAACAATACTGTCACCTTCACGAATACCGGCGGCATAAGCTGCACCCTTAGGATCGACATAAGTTAAGACATTGTTAATCGTGCCATTACAAGGTCTAAGACCTAAGAGCTCTAAAGGATTTTGGCTAGGTCTAATATCATAAGAGCGTAAATTTAAATTTAAATTACGCGTAGCGCCTTCACCTAAATCGCCTTTAACCCTAACCTCAACTGGGGTGCTTTGTGCGGCTTTTGCGATAAAATCATAGGTAACCTCTGACCACGAGCGAACCTCTTCCCCATCTATAGACTCAATTAGATCATAGGGCGCAAACTCAGCTTCGGCGGCGAGAGAATGCGGGATGACATCGCCTACTACTGGCTTTAGAGTTTGAATACCGCAGATATTGACAATGGTATAGATAATGACCGCTAAAACAATATTACAAATTGGTCCTGCGGCAATGACTGCGGCCTTTTGAGCTACTGATTTAGATTGAAAAGATTCAGGAGAATTTTTAACACCGCTTTCATTCTCATCGAGCATTTTGACATAACCGCCTAAAAGAATAGCTGAAAACGCATATTCACAGCCATTCTTACCGGTATGCTTAAACAAAAGCGGGCCAAAACCTAGAGAAAAGCGCAAGACTTTAATTCCGCACAGACGGGCCACCGCAAAATGGCCCCACTCATGCACAGAGACTAAAATGCCTAAGCTTATAAAAAAGAGCAGCAGATCCCAAAGAAAACTAAACATTAAAGCTCCGCAATCTGCTTACGTGCACACGCGCGCGCTAGGCGATCTAATTCAAAGACCGCATCTAAAGAGGTGATATCAAAGCGCTCTGTAGCCTCTAAACTCTGTGCCACCACCTGCGCGATATCTAAATAGCTAATTCGGCCATTGAGGAAATTAGCTACAGCGACTTCATTGGCAGCATTGAGAATAATGGTTGCAGCTTGTCCTTCATGGCAAGCATCGATAGCAAGCTTTAAGCACGGATAGCGCTGATAATCAGGGGCCTCAAAGCTCAGGCTTCCATGCTTTAGAAAATCAAAACTCTCAGTGCCTGAGACAATGCGCTCAGGGAAACCTAAAGCTACGGCAATGGGAGTCTTCATATCGGGATTGCCAAGCTGTGCCATCACCGCGCCATCACAATAACTGACCATAGAGTGCACAATTGACTGCGGGTGGATCAAAACCTCGATATCATCAAAACCGGCATTGAAAAGATGACGGGCCTCAATAAACTCTAAGCCCTTATTCATCATGGTGGCAGAATCGACTGAGATCTTAGGCCCCATAGACCAATTAGGATGACTTACGGCCATCTGTACGGTCACAGAACCTAATTCAGAAATAGCCTTAGTTCTAAACGGGCCACCTGAACCTGTCAGTAAAATCTTTTTAACACCATGCTTCTTTAAATCGCAATAACCTAAATCAGCTTGAATTTCATAAGGTAAGCATTGGAAAATGGCGCTATGCTCGCTATCTACCGGTAAAACTTTAGCATGATGTTTCTTTAACTGCTCAAAGAATAAAGAGCCTGACATCACCAAGGCTTCTTTATTAGCTAAGGCGATAATACAACCAGTCTTGACCGCGGCCATGATAGGCTTTAGGCCAGCTGCGCCCACAATCGCGGCAACGACAATCGGAGCCTCGCCATCAGCGGCGATTTCGACAATGCCCTCATCCCCAGCTAGAACCTCAGCATAGAGCCGCTCATCTTGCAGACGGCGTTTGAGTACGGCGGCAGCCTCAGGCTTAGCCATAGCCACACGCTGTGGATGAAATTCACGGACAATCTCCACCATCTTTTCTACCGAGACGGAGGCCACAGCTGCATGTAAGGAAAATTCCTCGGGATGTAGTCTTAAAACCTCAAGAGTACTGCTGCCGATAGATCCGGTAGCTCCAAGCAACGTAATCTTGCGCATTTAGAATAAATCTCCACTTATAAGCATACTTACAGTCAGAAACATCGGAATGGCTGCTAATTGTGAATCGATACGGTCAAGCATACCGCCGTGACCGGGGAAAATCTTACCACTATCCTTAATATTGACGAGACGCTTTAACATACTCTCAACAAGATCGCCTACGACGGAGAAGACTATACACAGAGGAGCTGCAATGAGGAGTGACACTAAATCCTTACCATAATCGCCAAAGAGACCAAATTTTACAAAGATGATCATGGCCACTAAGGCTGTAAGAAGACCACCGGCTAAACCTTCCATGGTCTTTTTCGGGCTCACGCGCGGTAACATCGGGGTTTTGCCTAAGAAACGACCGGTGAAATAAGCACCACTGTCAGCACACCAGACTAAAGCCATGACAGCTAAGACTAAATAGGCACCTACGAGGGGATCTTCTTGATAATGGTGAGATCTTAAGACGAGCAGGCCCGCTAAGAACGGCAAGAGCATGAGCAGGCCTAAGATAGTATTGACGACTTTATATTGATGCCAAGCAATATCATGCGGATACTTAATCAATAAGGGTAAGGACGTAATCCACACTATGAGGCCTGAGGCAATGACATATTTAACTGTTGCAGGAACAGCTTGCTCTATATATAAACCCGGAGGGGCCATAAAGAATAAAGCACTAGCGGCCACCATAGCTAAAGCGGTAAAAGGTAACTTTGATTTGTAACCTAAAAGCGGTCCCATTTCATAAGCGCCGACCATGTAGATGAACAAAGCGCCGATAGTGAAAATGGGATAAGAGGCGATAAATAACCAGGCTAAAACCGCTGCGATCAAGATGACGCCGGTGATTATTCTAGTTAGCATGAACTGTCCTTATGTTGAATTTGTGCAGAAGTCATACCAAAGCGACGTTCGCGACGCGCGAAAAAGGCCATAGCCTCATCTAAGTCGGCCTCGGCAAAATCTGGCCACAGCTTATCTACAACGTAAATTTCGCTATAGGAAGCTTGATAGAGGAGAAAATTACTGAGGCGATACTCTCCACCGGTACGGATGAGTAAATCGACATCATCAGAAACCATCAGATGCTCTTTAAAGACCGCTTCGTTTACCTCTTCAGCTTTAAGAGTACCCGCAACAATTTTCTCATGTATTTTATGACTAGCCTGCAAAATGTCCCAGCGCCCGCCATAATTAGCGGCAATATTGAGCTCCATAGTGCTACCTGCGGAGGTCTCAGTTTCAACATGGGCAATGGCACGTTGCAGACTTTCGGAAAAACGGCTGACATCCCCCACAATGCGGGTTTTAATCCCATTTTCCTTAAGTGATTTGCATTCTTTTTTAAGTGAACTGGCAAATAGCGTCATCAGGGCCTGAACCTCGTATGCCGGGCGTTTCCAGTTTTCGCTAGAAAAAGCAAAGAGGGTCAAAACTTTGATGCCACAGGAGGCGGCATATTTAATGATGCGTTCTACGGCTATAGCACCGCGTTGATGACCACGGACGCGGTTGAGTCCCTGATTTTGAGCCCAACGTCCGTTTCCATCCATGATGATTGCCAGATGGCGGGGTACCATTACGGATCCCGCCTGTGAGATCTTATCCATTAGGAGGAGATTAGATTTCCATGAGTTCTTTCTGCTTGGCAGCTAAGACGTCTTCAGTCTTCTTAACACAAGCATCAGTCATCTTCTGGATCTGCTCCTCACCACGACGCTGATCGTCCTCAGAGATCTCCTTGTTCTTCTGCAGCTCTTTGAGATCTGCATTAGCGTCACGACGAATATTGCGGATTTCGACCTTAGTCTGCTCCACTTCGCCCTTAACGATCTTAACTAAATCCTTACGACGCTCCTCAGTTAACGGAGGTAAAGGAACACGGATCTCGGTGCCGGCGACGACTGGATTTAAGCCTAAATCAGACTTCTGAATAGCGCGCTCAACATCTTTGATAGCGTTACGGTCAAAAACAGACAGCTTTAAGGTACGGGCATCCTCAACGGTGATGGAGGCAACCTGACGTAAAGGGGTCAGGGCACCGTAGTAATCAACCATGATCGGATCTAAAAGACCTGGCTGAGCACGACCGGTACGGATTTTAGCTAAACGGTTGTCTAAGGCCACAAGAGCCTTATTCATACGGTTTTCAGCATCTGTTTTGATTTCGTTTAACATAGGCTTTTTTCCTTAATCTGCAACCACAGTACCTTCATCTTGGCCTAAAGCGGCTTTCATAAAGGCACCGGGTTTGTTCATCGAAAATACTCGGATCGGCATATGATGCTCTGAGGCTAAGGCAAAGGCAGTCAGATCCATTACCTTTAAATCACGCTCGATAACTTCCTTAAAGCTAAGTTTATCAAAACGAGTAGCGGTAGGATCCTTCATCGGATCAGCAGTGTAAACACCGTCAACCTTTGTGGCCTTTAATACCTCAATACACTGCAATTCAATGGCACGTAAGACGGCAGCAGTGTCGGTAGTAAAGAACGGAGCGCCTGTACCACCAGCTACAATCAGAGAGCTACCCTGATTTAATAACTCACGACCTGCAGAGGCTGAGTACTGAGCGGTAATTGACGGAATGCCATAAGCACTCATTAAGACGCACTTACCACCCTGACGCTTTAACTCCTCGCGCATAGCAAGGCCATTCATCACGGTAGCAAGCATACCCATCTGATCACCAGAAACACGGTCAAAACCAGCCTTTTGTAAGGCAGCACCGCGGAAAATATTTCCGCCACCGATGACTAAAACGGTTTCAACACCTGCTTCCTGTACCTCACGAATAGCCTTAGCAGTGGCGCTGAGGATCTGCGGATCAATACCGAACTCGCCATCACCACCTAAAGCTTCGCCAGATATTTTTAATAAAATACGACGTTTCTTAATCTCAGCTGTCATATGCCGGCTTCCATTATTTCTTGGCAGCAGCCATCTGAGCCTGAACTTCAGCAGCGAAGTCCTGGGTCTTCTTCTCGATACCCTCACCGACCTCTAAACGGATAAAGGAAACAGCATCAGCATTGTGCTCCTTTAACATCTGGCCTACGGAGATCTCAGGATTCATAACGAAAGGCTGACCGGTTAAGGAAATCTCACCGGTGAACTTCTTCATACGACCCTCAACCATCTTCTCAGCAATAGCCTGCGGCTTGCCGGACTTCATGGCGATCTCGATCTGGAGGTTACGCTCGTGCTCAACAACCTCAGCAGCTACATCCTCAGGCTTAACGAACTGAGGCTTAGAAGCACAAACGTGCATAGCAACGTGCTTAGCAACCTCAACATCGCCGCCCTTGAGCACAACGACAACACCGATACGGTTGTTAGAGTGTAAGTAAACACCTAAGGTCTCGCCCTCAGCGGCCTCAACTAAGGCGCAACGACGTAATTGGAGGTTCTCACCAATCTTGCCGACTAAAGCGGTTAAAGCGTCAGCCATGGAAACACCGTCGCAAACAGTAGCCTTTAAGGCCTCGATGTCAGCGCAGTTGTTGTCTAAGCAAACCTGAGCGGCCTTCTTAGCAAACTCAACGAATTCAGCATTCTTAGCGGCGAAGTCGGTCTCAGAGTTAACCTCAACTAAGGCAACCTTGTTACCCTCAGAAGCAACAGCGATTAAGCCCTCAGCGGCGGTACGACCGGCCTTCTTAGCAGCCTTAACGGCACCGCTCTTACGCATGGCGTCAATAGCAGCATCCATATCACCGTTAGCGGCAACTAAAGCCTTCTTGCAATCCATCATGCCGGCACCAGTGGCGTCGCGCAGTTCTTTAACCATAGCAGCAGTTACGTTTGCCATGTTGTTTATTCCTCTTGTAAAGCTAAATTCTCAAAAGGCCGGGTATACCGGCCTTTTTACTATATTAAGGTCAAATAAAGTTTGAACCTTAGATAAATTATTCGGCCTTAGGAGCCTCAGCCTCGGCAGCCTCAGCGGCCTTAGCAGCCTCAGCCTGAGCACGAGCCTCAGTCTCTTCACGAACCATCTCGGCACGAGCAGCGTTAACAGCCTCGGTAACGCCCTTTAAGTATAAGTCAACAGCACGGATAGCGTCGTCGTTACCCGGGATAACGTAATTTACGCCATCAGGGTTGGAGTTGGTATCAACAACAGCAACAACCGGAATGCCCAGGTTGTTAGCTTCTTTGATGGCCAGGTGCTCAACTTCAGCGTCGATTACGAATAAAGCGTCAGGTAAACCGCCCATGTCCTTGATACCACCTAAAGAACGGTTGAGCTTCTCTAACTCGCGAGAGCGTAAGAGAGCCTCTTTCTTGGTGAGCTTATCAAAGGTGCCGTCCTGAGACTGGGTCTCAAGATCCTTTAAGCGCTTGATGGACTGACGAACAGTCTTCCAGTTAGTGAGCATACCACCTAACCAGCGGTGATCAACGTAGAACTGACCGCAAGCGGTAGCAGCAGGACCGACCTTATCGCAAGCGGCACGCTTAGTACCAACGAATAAGATCTTGCCCTTATGAGCGACGGTGCTGCTTAAGAAGTTTAAGGCACCCTCGAAGTTCTCAACGGTCTTCTCTAAGTTAATGATATGAATACCATTACGAGCACCGAAGATGTACTGCTTCATCTTAGGATTCCAGTAACGAGTTTGGTGACCAAAGTGAACGCCAGCTTCGAGCATATCGCGCATAGAAATGGTTGACATTTAAAATTCCTCAAAAAAAATTAGGGTTAAGCCTCCACTGCCCGTATCGCCCCACCACCTAGGTGGCACCCAGAACGATATTATTTAAGACAGTGTGTGTTTTCTTAACAGAAGATAAAGATAAAAAATTGTGCCTAGTGTAGGTCACACAAAGGCAAAGTATTTTACCATGAATTGCCTGATCTTTTACCGCTTCAAGAAGAAAATATCATAAAAAAATGCGCTTGGAGTTTGCGTGCTAAAATAGCAATCAATAAAAATATAACAAGGCATCCCCTAAAGGCTTAAAAAAACATGCTCAAAGCCTTATCAGGCCTTAAAATTTACCCAGAATACATGCTCAAAACAGCTTACTTTGAGTTTTAGAAGGAAAAAAAATCATGGATATTTCTTTAAAGTCCCCAAGCGAAATTGAGAAGATGCGCCTTGTTGGCGATTTAACCGCTAAGGTTTTAGAGATGATTAAACCCTATGTCGTCCCGGGTGTCACCACCTTAGAGCTTGACAATAGAATGCTTGAATATATCGAAAAGGACTTAAAGGCTGAATCTGCCGATTTAGGTTATCAGGGTTATCCGCGTGCTACCTGCATCAGTATCAACGAAGTAGTCTGCCACGGCATTCCCTCTGAGCATACTAAGCTCCGTGATGGCGATATCGTCAATATCGACGTTACTGTCAGAAAAGATCATTATCACGGCGATAGCTCCTGCATGTATTTTGTCGGCAATGTCTCCCCGCGCTGTCGCGAATTATGCCGCTGTGCGCAGGAAGCTATGTATGCTGCCATCAAGACCGTACGCCCAGGTAGCAATTTAACTGAGGTCGGCTCTGCCATTCAGAAAGTTGCCGATAAATACCGCTTCTCCATCGTCCGCGATTATTGCGGTCACGGCATCGGTATCGGCTTTCATGAAGAACCGCAGGTTTTACACTATAAGAACAATTATGATCTCCTCCTTGAAGAAGGCATGTGCTTTACTATCGAGCCTATGATCAATGCCGGTACTTGGAAATGCCGTACCTCCCGTAAGGATGGTTGGACTGTCACCACCGCTGACAAACAGCCTTCAGCTCAATACGAGCACACCCTTTTAGTCACCTCTGACGGTGTTGAGGTTCTGACCTTACGCCAAGATGAAGATTTCCCTCGCATCATCAAGCACTAAAATGTACGAAGTCATTGCAGTACCGCGTAAACACAGCTCCTTTGAACTTAGCCCCTTTGCGTATGCAGATGAGGAGCTCTATAGCGTCAAATCCGGACGCGAGATCGTCAAGCGTTATCGTAACTTCATGGCGCAGGCCTTTGCAGATGGTCATGAGGTCGAAGCCTTATTGCAAGAACACTCGCGCGCTAACGACGATGCGCTCTCGAAAATCTATCGCCACTTTGGCCTCGATAAGATCACAGGTTTAGCCCTTATCGCCGTCGGCGGTTATGGTCGCAATGAGCAATTTATCGGCTCTGATGTAGATCTTTTGATAGCTTATGATAAAGATCCGCTCCCACCTGAGACACAAGAGCGTATCGGCGCTTTGATTTCCTATCTGTGGGATTTAAAGCTCGATCTCGGAACTTCAGTGCGCTCAATTGCCGAAACCGTCTTAGAGGCCCGCCGTGACGTCACCATTAAGACTAATCTTTTAGAAAAGCATCTTATCTGTGGTGATGAGGAGACCTATAAAGATCTGTGTTCAGCCCTCGATCATGACGACTTTTGGGACGCAGGGAAGTTTTTACAGGCTAAAGTCGAAGAGCAAAAATTGCGTTATCACCATTATCGCGATACCGTCTATTCAATTGAGCCTGATGTCAAAAATAACCCCGGGGGACTGCGCGATCTGCAATTGATGCAATGGATTGCCATCATTAAATTTAAGGCTCTAACTCCTCAGGAGATGCAAAAGGTCGGTCTCATCACCGCCTCAGAGCTCGATGAATTCATCGCCTGCCGCGATTTTCTGTGGAATGTCCGTTATGCTCTGCACTGTAATAATGTGCAAGGGCATAGCAATCGCATGACCCTTGACGTACAAAAGTCTGTAGCTGCTGCCTTAGGTTATGGTACTGAAGGCAATCTCCCAGTTGAACTTATGATGCGCGCGCTCTTTAGAACCTTGCGCCGCGTACGTGAGCTCAATACCATTGTGCTGCAACAGTCAGAACTTCTCATTGAAGGTCATATCGGCGACAATTATCATGAGCCGGTATTTTTAAATTCTAATTTCGTCAAACGCGGCGATCTCATCGATATTATCGATCATGAGCTTTTTAAATACGATCCGCCTAAGCTTTTGTCGATGTTCTTGATGATTGCCGAACATGACGGCATTACCGACATTCACGTCAATTGCCTGCGCGCCTTACGTGAAAGCCGCCGTAATTTTAAACACTATCTCATCGAATTGCCGGAGTGCCGCAAGCTCTTTAAAAAGCTCTTGCTCTCACCTAAAGCTCTCATCGATGCCATTCCCCTCATGCACGAAACCCGCGTGCTCTCAGCCTATATGCCGCAATGGTCACGCATTGAGGGTTTGACACAATTTGATATGTTCCATCTCTTCAGTGTCGATGAACATACCATCCGCGTGCTCACCAATTTTGCTACGCTAAGCGAATCTAAAGAGCCCATCTTTACGCTCTTTAAAACTATCTACCGGCGTTTAGAAAACCCGGCTTTATTGACCGTCGCCGGCCTCTTACACGATATCGGTAAAGGCTGTGGTGGCCATCATGCTGATGTCGGTGCCGCTGAGGCTGAGAACTTCTGTCAATTGCACGGTTTTTCTGCCTATGAAACGGCCATGGTCTCGTGGGTGATCAGATCGCATCTGCTCTATTCCACCACTGCCACCCGCCGTGATATCAGCGATCCTGAGGTCATCTTAAGCTTTGCACGCTTATGCAAGGACGAGGAGCATTTAAATATGCTCTATTGCCTGACGGTAGCTGATATCTGCGCCACTAACGATAGAGAATGGACCTCGTGGAAGGAGACTATCTTCAGACAGCTCTATCACTCCACCCGTCAGGCACTCAATCAAAGCGATGCTGACACGACCAGACAGCAAGAGCAATTAGTTCAAAACACCCAGAGATCGGTACGCAAGATTGCCCGCGATATTGGCCACACGGAGATGGATCGCTATCTCTCGCAATTCCCCGCACCCTATTTCATCCATTATCGTCCCGATGAAATTGCCTGGCATGCACGCAATATTCTGCGCTTTAACGATTTAGAAAAGCCGCTCATTCTCTTTGCGCAGATCCCAGACATCGGTACCGAGCTCTTTATTTTCTTTAGAAGCAATTCGCCCGACTTCTTTGGCAAAATTGTCTATGCTATGGCGATGAAGCGTCTCAATGTGCTCAGTGCCCAGATTTTTTTGACCCATAATGGACATATTCTCTGCACCATAAAGTTCCAAAACCAAAAGGGACAGCACGTCGATAATGACCGTCTGCACAACCTCAGAAAGACCATACTCGATGGCCTCAAAAACAGCACTCCATTGCGGTCTTTGCCTAAAGTTTCCTCGTCATTATTTAACGTGCCGACCACGATTTCTTACCTCAAAAATCACGGTTCTAAACAGACTTGCATCGAAATCTCCACTCTTGACAGCCCCGGACTGCTAGCTAAGATCGGAATTACGCTTGGTAACTGCGGTTGTCTGATTTCCGCAGCCCGTATCGCCACCACAGGTGAACGTGCTGATGACTTCTTTGCGATTACCGATGTCAATGGTCTGCCCCTAGATGCCAAACAACAAGAGCTCTTATCTAAAGCTCTCTATGAAGTACTAGAGGGCGGCACTACAGAGAATTAGAGATTTTTTGAGGAGAGAAAATTTATGTCACAGGAGCAATTACAAACACTCATCGAAGGCGCCTTTGAAGAGCGCGCCTCCATCACCTCTAAAAGCGTTAGCGCCGAGATTAGAGATGCCGTTGAGACTGTAATCGAGCAATTAGACTTAGGCAAACTCCGCGTCGCTGAAAAAATTGACGGCCAGTGGATCACTAATCAGTGGGTCAAAAAGGCCGTTTTATTATCCTTCCGTATGCATGATAGCGTCATCACTGACATTCCCGGTGGCGCTTATTTCGATAAAGTTCCCTTAAAGTTTAACGGCTATACTGCCGAGCGTTTTGAACAAGAAGGCCTCCGTGCTTGCCCAGGCTGTGTAGTCAGACGCGGTGCTTATTTAGAAAAGGGCGTTATCTTACTGCCCTCCTTTGTCAATATCGGTGCTCATGTAGGTGCCGGCACCATGGTCGATACCTGGGCTACTGTCGGTTCCTGTGCGCAGGTAGGACGCAATGTCCATATTGCCGGCGGTGCTGGTATCGGTGGCGTTTTAGAGCCAGTTCAGGCCGGTCCTACCATCATTGAAGACAATGTCTTCATCGGGGCTCGCTCTGAGGTCGTTGAAGGCGTCATCGTCGGTGAGGGCTCTGTCATCTCTATGGGTGTCTTCTTAGGCAAGTCAACCCGTATCTATGATCGCACCACCGGTGAAATTTCCTATGGTTATGTCCCGCCGCACTCGGTGGTGGTTGCTGGTAATTTACCTTCTAAGGATGGTAAGTACTCCCTCTACGCGGCCATCATCGTCAAGCACGTAGATGAGAAGACTCGCTCTAAAGTTGGTCTCAATGAGCTTTTACGTCAAGCTCAGGAAGAAGTCCACAACTAAGTTAAAGCCGCCTGCAGCTTGTAGCTGCAGATGGTTTTTTAAAAATTATCCTCGCTATTTTCTAAGCTTTCATCAGGAAGCTCCTCGCGATCATAGGGGAAGCTTAAAAGCGCATTTGTCTGTACCACAATGGCCGTTCCCTTCACAAAGCCTGAACGCCACGGCAGAATTTTACCCCGCGCAACAAGATCATCGACATAAGCGCTGAGTTTTTGATAATAGTTTTGCCACAGTTGTGATAACAAATTTAGCGTATTAGCATCATCAGGGCTGACCTCAGCTATAGCATCGAGACGATTTTGCAATTCCTGCGTATAGACATCATAAGACTTTTTAGCCTCATAACCGCAGATATCCTCATCCTTACTAGAAATGCATTGACGCATGAGGAAATAATCGCCAAATCCATATTCCCTAAATAAGGAGATCAAGGCTAAACCAAAGTTTGATCTCGGATGTTCGCCTACAGCATCATCGATGCTATCGGTAAAGAAGATGGACTCATCCCAGGCTTTAGCAAAAGCATCCCATGCTTTTTGTAAATCCTCAAAGCTCTCAGTCTTAAGACCCTCAGAGCGTAGCGAGGAGAAAATACCCTTAAGGCAGTCATTAGAGGCAAAATAAAATTCCTCGCCATTAGCGCCATCAAAGAAGGCGCAGGTTTTCTCTAAATAATCGCCAGTAACGGTCTTATTATTGCTTCCTTGCCTGAAGGTAGTCTCAGGGTAGAGATTGATGCCCTGCGGGCGTCCAGCCAAACGCCAGATGCGCAAGAGCATATTTTTATAAATAATCGGACGCAGTGATTGGGCCTGATTGATATTAGGTAAAATATTTTGCAATTCGCGGTAGAAATCGCCCCAGTACTTCATCGCCTTATCAAAAGCTTCGCGAGCTTGCACTGAGCCTTTGAGGCGTCTGAGTAAGACTGAGGTGTACTTTAGCGTCTCCATCTCATAACGATTGTCGATGTCATAAACTAAAGTAGTGGCATCGCCACGATTATTCTTAATCTCATAATAAGAATGCGTAAAATTTGAAACATGCTTTGAGCTTACTAGAGCATAGAGAGCTAAATACCACTCCTCCCCATGGGCATAGACATCAGCGCTTAAAGCGCCCTGATGACTGAGATTGACCGCCGTATTCCAAGCATTTTGATATTTAGCATAGAGGCTATCATCGCCATTGAAAAGATTGTCTAAAAAGGACAGAGGACCAGTACCTTCATGACGATAGAAGCGATCGAGCGCAAATTTACAGCCTGCGCTTAGATTAAAACGCAATGAGCCTGATTTAGTTGTCTTAGTGCATAAGGTATCGATATCATTGTCGACATTGTGATTAGCAAAGAAATCACGCGGCCAGAGGATGGCCGATAAAATCCGCGGTGAGCTTTGATAACCGTTATTGAGGCTGAGCGCCGTACATTCAGCGGCAACCTTGCGGAAAGTAAAATCCGCCGCTGTCATCGGCACTTCTAATTTTTCAGGTAAACCTAGATACTGCGCATCGAGCTTATCAAAAATGAATTCTAAATGGGAACTGTCAGGCAAGTCAGTAAGCAATTCCTCATCGATCTGAAAATCGATGGCATTACCTTGAACCTCACCATAGGCAATGCTTTCAAGACCGTCAGATTTGACCTGAACCTGAATTACCATGTCGGCAGCTGATGGTTCTTTAAGCAATAGCGTAAAGCGATGATCGTAGCGCAAATTGCGCGTGCACATCACCGTCTGCAGCTGAGTCTGCCCTTCAGTGTTAATAAATGCAGAGACCTCGCTCTCTCCGCTAGGATAATTAAGCTCACCTATCTCCCACATTAAAGCTGCGTATGAGGTGGGGACAATGAACGATAATCCCAAACAGGACAAGGCCTTTTTTAGCGTAATCATTTTTTTTTATTAAGTCTCAATAAACGCGTTTAGTATACTCCTTGTGTTTGTTTGCTCCCACTATATTATTTTCTTTGATATCAAATAATAAACCTTTTGAAAGGTCAGATTACATCTAAAAATGAAAAAAACCGGCAAATTTTGCCGGGCTTTCATCAGTAAGCTTTGATCTTAACCACCAAAGTT
>USBR01000015.1 GCA_900552905.1 uncultured Succinatimonas sp.
AAATTATGTTACTACCCATCAGAGATTCCAACACCAATACGGAAGAACCAAAAAAGTCTCCACCTTTAGGCTAAAGCTAAAACATGGAGACTTTAATATTTTTTAAACTTTACTGATTACTACTTTCTGCGGCTACGAGCAATCTCAACAACCTTTAACTGGGCCATAGCGTCAGCTAAGCGGGCTAAAGCGTGAGTATAATCAACGTCACCTGAACCACTCTTTTCGAGGGAATCCTTAGCTGCACGAATAGCTTCCTGAGCCTTAGCCTCATCGATATCGCCTGCTCTTAAAGCAGTATCGGCAAGGATGGTTACCGAGCTTGGTTGAACCTCTAAAATACCACCAGCTAAGTAAATCTGATCTTCTTTGTCCTCAGAGTCGATCAAAGATACCATACCGGTTTTAATCGTAGTCAGTAAAGGAGTGTGCCCGTATCTGATGCCAAGCTCACCTTCTGATCCTGTAACTCGAACTGATTTAACCAGTCCAGAGTACATAGTACCGACGCCACTTACGACATTCAGGTGGAATGAAATACCTTCCATGCATCACTCCTTGCGATTATAAGTTCTTGGCTTTTTCTACGGCTTCGTCAATAGAACCAACCATATAGAACGCCTGCTCAGGCAGGTTGTCATAATCGCCATTAATAATACCCTTGAAGCCACGAATGGTTTCCTTGAGCGGTACATACTTACCAGGAGTACCGGTAAATACCTCAGCCACAGAGAACGGCTGGGATAAGAAACGCTCAACCTTACGGGCTCTAGATACGACAAGCTTATCGTCCTCAGATAACTCATCCATACCTAAGATGGCGATAATATCCTTAAGCTCCTTGTAGCGCTGTAATACAGTCTGAACACCACGAGCAACCTCATAGTGATCCTTACCAACAACGAAAGGATCGAGCTGACGAGATGTAGAGGCTAAAGGATCAACAGCCGGGTAAATACCTAAGGAAGCAATCTGTCTTGACAGAACGATGGTTGCGTCTAAGTGAGCGAAGGTAGTTGCCGGGCTCGGATCGGTTAAGTCGTCAGCAGGGACGTATACGGCCTGCACTGAGGTAATAGAACCTTTCTTAGTAGAAGCAATACGCTCCTGAAGTACACCCATTTCCTCAGCTAAGGTAGGCTGATAACCTACGGCTGACGGCATACGACCTAACAGCGCAGATACCTCAGTACCTGCTAAGGTATAACGATAGATATTGTCGATGAAGAGCAATACATCGAGGCCCTCGTCACGGAACTTCTCAGCTACGGTTAAGCCGGTTAAAGCTACACGCAGACGGTTCCCCGGAGGCTCGTTCATCTGACCGTAAATCATGGATACTTTATCGATAACCTTAGATTCCTGCATCTCGTGATAGAAGTCGTTACCCTCACGAGTACGCTCACCTACACCTGTGAATACAGATAAACCTGAGTGAGCCTTAGCAATGTTATTGATAAGCTCCATCATGTTAACGGTCTTACCTACACCGGCACCACCGAACAGACCAACCTTACCACCTTTAGCGAACGGGCAGATAAGGTCCATAACCTTAATACCGGTCTCTAAAATCTCGGTGGTAGAAGACTGCTCTGCATAGGTAGGAGGAGCACGGTGAATAACCCAATCCTCTTTCTGACCGATAGGGCCACGCTCGTCTACAGGCTGACCTAAGACGTTCATAATACGGCCTAAGGTTTCTCTACCAACCGGAACTTTAATACCAGCACCAGTATTGACAGCCTCTAAGCCACGGCACATACCATCAGATGAACCCATGGCGATGCAACGTACGACACCACCACCAATTTGTTGCTGTACTTCAAGGACTAAATCCTGACGATTTTTACCGTCGCCCTTTACCTGTAAAGCATCATATAATTCCGGAATATGGCCTTCCGGGAATTCAACGTCAACAACTGCACCGATGATCTGGACAATTTTTCCAACTTCACCGGCTCGATTTGAAGTTTCAGCCATTTATATTTCCTCTTAAATTCTTTATACCGCCGATGCACCGGATACGATGTCATTCAATTCCAAAGTGATGGAAGCTTGACGTGCCTTGTTGTACTCAAGCTGTAAATCACTGACCAAAGATTCTGCATTATCAGTAGCAGCCTTCATTGCAACCATACGGGCTGCCTGCTCTGAAGCTAGATTCTCTAAAACGGCCTGATAAACCATCTGCTGAATATAGCGATCCAGTAAGACGTTGAGGATCTCCTCAGGATCAGGCTCATATAGATAATCCCAGTGATGCTTTGCCACTGCCTCATCTTCGGTTTTAGCTAAAGGTAAAATCTGTCTGACAGTCGGTATCTGAACCATAGTGTTCTTAAAGCCATTGAAAGCCAGATAAACTCTATCGACTTCCTTGTTTAAGAACATATCAGTCACAACTTTGATTGCACCAACTAACTTCTCAGGCTTTGGATCATCACCAAAACCGCCATGGGAGGCAATTACATCAATACCGCTACGCATGAAGAAGGAGCCGGCCTTAGAACCTAATAAGGCAGCACAGACCTTTACTCCCTGTCCATTTAATTCCTGCATTTTGGCAAGAACCTTACGGAATAAATTGATATTAAGACCACCACAAAGGCCGCGATCAGTCGATACAATGATGAAAGCTGCTTTCTTGACTTCCCTTTCAACCATATATGGATGATGGAACTCACTATGGCTAGCTGCAATATGTCCGATGATTTCATACAAACCCTTAGAATAAGGACGGCTCTGGGACATCTTATCCTGAGCTCTTCTCATCTTTGATGCAGCCACCATTTGCATAGCACCGGTAATCTTCTGTGTATTCTTCACAGAAGCAATCTTAGTGCGTATTTCCTTTGCTCCAGCCATTCAGAGCTCCTAGTAAGTCTGAGTTGACTTAAAGTCGGTGATGATATCGGTTAACTGTTTAACAATTGCATCAGAATATTCAGGCTTAGCATCGATATCCTTTAACTGCTGCTCATACTTAGAGTGAGCGAAGGTTAACAGGGCCTTTTCAAACGGCTGAATCTTAGCTAACTCAACATCCTCTAAGAAACCACGCTCAGCGGCGAAGATAACTAAGGACTGCTCGGCAACAGATAACGGAGCGTACTGATTTTGCTTCATGAGCTCGGTAACTTTCTGACCGTGATCTAGCTGCTTACGAGTAGCCTCATCTAAGTCAGAGGAGAACTGAGCGAAAGCGGCTAACTCACGATACTGAGCTAAAGCAGTACGAATACCACCGGAGAGCTTCTTCATGAGCTTAGTCTGAGCGGCACCACCTACACGAGATACGGAAATACCCGGATCTACAGCAGGACGGACACCAGAGTTAAATAAGCTGGTAGTTAAGAAGATCTGACCGTCGGTAATGGAAATTACGTTAGTCGGAATAAATGCAGAAACGTCACCGGCCTGAGTCTCAATGATAGGTAATGCAGTTAAAGAACCAGTCTTACCCTTGACCTTGCCGCCGCTTAACTCTTCGAGGTACTCAGCGTTAACACGAGAAGCACGCTCTAATAATCTTGAGTGTAAGTAGAAGACGTCACCGGGGAAAGCTTCACGCCCAGGAGGACGACGTAACAGTAAGGAAATCTGACGATAAGCAACAGCGTGCTTAGAGAGATCGTCATAGATGATAAGGGCGTCTTCACCCTGATCCATGAAGTACTCACCCATAGCGCAACCGGCATAAGGAGCGATGTACTGTAAAGCAGCAGTATCAGCAGCAGAAGCTACAACAACGATGGTATTAGATAAAGCACCTTCTTCATCGAGCTTTCTTACTACAGAAGCAATGGTGGAGGCCTTCTGACCGATAGCTACATAGATACAACGTACACCATATTTCTGCTGATTGATAATGGTATCAATGGCTAAAGCAGTCTTACCAGTCTGACGGTCACCAATGATGAGCTCACGCTGACCACGACCAATCGGAATCATGGAGTCAACGGCTTTATAACCAGTCTGAATTGGCTGGGAAACGCTCTGTCTGGCAATAACGCCCGGAGCAATCTTCTCAACTGGGTAATAACCATCATTAGTGATCTGGCCCTTACCGTCGATAGGCTCACCTAAGGCATTAACAACACGACCTAAGAGGCCAGTGCCAACCGGAACTTCCAAAATACGGCCAGTGCTTTGTACCTTCATGCCCTCGGATAATTCGCCGTACGGGCCTAAAACGATAGCACCAACAGAATCTCTTTCGAGGTTCAAAGCCAAGCCATATAAATTGTTTTCAAACTCGAGCATTTCGCCCTGCATGACGTTGGACAGACCGTGAATTCTGACAATACCGTCGTTTACAGAAACGATGGTACCCTCATTACGGGACTCTGTCACAACTTTAAATTGCTGAATTCTTTGCTTGATTAAATCAGCAATTTCAGTTGAATTAAGTTGCATTATTACTCCTCTAAATTACTTGAGGGTTGAAGATAAGTTTTTTATGCCAGTTTTAACGCTAGCATCAATTACTTCATTTCCAACTTTTAAAATTGCACCACCAATCAGACTTTCATCTATCATTTGCTCGAAATTAATGGAGCAATCATACTTAGCGGCCAACTTGTTCTTTAAAGCGTCAATTTCGCTTTGAGCATAAGGATGTGCACTGATAAGTTGCACGGTTAAAACCTTCTCATGCTTTTCACGCAAATGGAGGAATTCCTCATAAACCTCAGGAATTACCTCAAAGCGATTATTTTCACCTAAGACTTTAATGAGTTCTTTACATTGCTCATCTAAAATATCGTCAAGCAGTGAAATTAAGATCGCCTCAGCGCTAGTAGCATTAGGAGCGTTTTTCAGAGCGGCCATTAAACTCTCATCTTTGCAGGCTAATGCCATTGCACACAGCATACCCTGCCATTTGTCTAAAGACTTCTCTTCCACCGCACACATGAATGCAGCTTCTGCATATGGTCTAGCCACTGTGAGATTTTCAGCCATCTGCTAACCCCTACAGTGATTCCATAATTTTCTTCAGCATAGCCTGATCGGTTGCAGCATCAGCTTTTTGGCTGACAACTTTCTCAACACCGGCCATAACTAAAGAAGCATACTCAGAACGTAATTCTTCTTTGACTTTATTCTTCTCAGCTTCGATCTCATTTTTAGCCTGAGCTAAAATGCGTTGCTTCTCTAACATGGCCTCTTCAGCAGCCTTGTCTATGATAGCTAAACGCTGTTTATTAGCATCTTCTAAAATTTTCTGAGCCTCAGCGTGAGCCTGACGCATGGTGTCTTTGGCACCTTCGTTGGCTAACTCGAGATTTTTCTTAGCTTTTTCAGCTGCGGTCAAACCATCGGCAATTTCTTTTTGTCTCTTCTCGAGGACATTCATCAACGGCGGCCATACATATTTCATGCATAAAACCGCGAAGATCAAGAATGCAACAGCCTGACCTAAAAATGTAGCATTGATTTCCAATTCAAATGCCCCGCTTTATCTATGGTTTCTTAGAGGGAGACTGCAAACATTAAGTACATGCCAAGACCAACACCGATCATCGGGATAGCGTCAACTAAGCCCATGACGATGAAGAACTGAGTACGTAATAAAGGTAATAAGTCAGGCTGTCTTGCAGAACCCTCAATGAACTTACCACCTAAGATGCCGATACCGATAGCACCGCCAATTGCGGCTAAACCCATCATGATTGCAGCAGCGAGATATACAAATTCCATTTTTTTCTCCTTGAAAAACAGATATAAAATTATTCTTCTTCACTTGCCATAGACAAGTAAACGATGGTTAATACCATAAAGATAAAGGCTTGTAAGGTCACAATTAAAATGTGGAATAAAGCCCAAGGGACATTCAATACCCATTGAATCCACCATAAAGGCAGAAGTGCGATGAGTATGAAAATCATTTCACCGGCATACATATTTCCAAAAAGACGTAAGCCTAATGAAATAGGTTTAGAGAGTAAGGACACACCCTCAAGCACGAAGTTTAAGGGGCTGAAGGCCCAGTGATTGAAAGGATGTAAGGTGAGGCTCTTGATGAATCCCATAACACCGACGTTTTTGAAAGCAAAAACGAAGATGAGGCAGAATACACCGACGGCCATGGACAAAGTAATGTTCGCATCTGCTGACGGAACAACTCTCAAATACGGAACGCCAATTGCTTTTGCAATCTCAGGTAAGAGATCGATAGGTAAAAGGTCCATCAGGTTCATGAGGAAAATCCACATAAACACAGTTAAGGACAGAGGAGCAATCAGCTTGCTCTTACGCTTGAAGATACCAGTAACTGAATTATGGACAAATTCAAAAATCAGCTCGACAAAGCACTGTAATTTGTTCGGAACACCACTAGTGGTTTTCTTGGCTGCATATCTAAACAGTAAGAGGAAGACAATGCCTAAAACTACAGTAATACCTATAGAATCAAGATTGATTGTATAGGGATTAACTATAGATGAAGATCCTGAACCTTCAGGTAAGGCTGCTACACACTGACCGCTACCGAGATCACTGAAAGAACACTTTTCAGTTGCAACTTTAGTAATACATTCATGCTCTGAAGCTGAAGTCAGGCAAGAAGCAAATGCAGAGGCATCTACAGGCTTGACGCTATCAACGATAGAGAAATCACGAAGATCTAATTGCAAAAAGTGTAAGTGATGGGAAATATATTCCTGAGAGTTGCTCTCTGACATGGATTTTCACACCTTAACTTTAACGAAAAAGATTTTTTTAATCTTTGTAATTTTTGACAAAATACGACTACCGTCATATTTTGTCAAAACACCTTTTGTGTTATTTGTATGTACTATGTAAATAAAAGCAGACAACCATCAAAGTCATTTTTGACTAATGGTTAAAATAGGATAGATCAGTAAATTAAAAATCACCATAGACACAAAAGATAAAATAACAACAGTGTCGTTTAGCTCAAAAAATTTTAATGCCATGCCTAAAAGTAAAATAACCAACATTAGCTTCAAAAAAAAGCCGTATATAGCGTCATAAACTATTAAACTAGCAGACAATTTTTTAAAATGGCGGCGATTCGCAATGTAAAAAAACACGCTTTGCGGGATCACATATGAAAAAATTCCAGCAAAGTAAGATGTTAGAGTTATGAGGAGTGAATGCACTAAATTGGTGTGAAAGATATAGACAAACACTCCACCTAACAAGATAAATAAAATATTTACAAAAAATATTCTTTTATTTATGGTCATTACTGGTGCAATCCTAATTGCTTTAACAGCTCATCTAATTGCTCATGCGATGAATATGACAGCGTCAGCTTACCATTATCAGCATTTTTACCAGAAAACTTCACTTTGACACCGTTAAGACGGGTACTGAGACTCTTTTCCCAAGTCTCATACTCTTTAGGTCTAAAAGGAAGAACTTCGTCCTCTTTATCGTTTTTTTCAGCCTTAATGTTTTCAACAAAAATTTCTGTTTGTCTTACATTCAGGCCCTTTTTGACGACGATTTTAGCCGCCTGTGGTTGCAATTCGGTCTTAAGACCTAATAAGACCTTAGCATGGCCTAAATCGATAGCTTCAGAGGCTACAAGCTCCTGTACCTCAGGGTGAAGGTTACGCAGACGTAAAATATTGCTAATTGAACTTCTAGATTTACCTAAAGTCTTAGCTAAATCCTCTTGGCTTAATTTACACTCATTGAGCATCAATTCTAAAGCGTGCGCTAGTTCTAAAGGATTGAGATTCTCGCGCTGAATATTTTCAATGAGCGCTATAGCATAGGCTTTATTTTGTAAATTAGTGCGGACAATGCACGGTATTTTACTGACATTAGCGATTTTACAGGCACGGAAACGACGCTCACCACAAATAATAGAGTATTTACCCTCAGAGTTTTCCTGCACTAAGAGTGGCTCTAGCAGGCCATGCTCGGAGATAGAGTGCGCAAGCTCAGAAATACTCTCCTCATCAAAGGCCTTACGCGGTTGATAAATAGAAGGCTCAAGCTTTGAGATCTCAATGTCGACAATACGGCCATCGGCGACTCCCCCCTGCTCCCTATCTTCCTTTTTATTAAGCTCAGGCTCTACGATTTTTTCTTCTTTATATTTTTTACTTTCGCTTAAAAGCGAAGATAAACCTCTACCTAAACCGGCCATGACTAATCCTTGTGTTAAGCTTTGCCTTGATCTTTTTCTACAATTTCAGCGGCTAAGGCTAAATAAGCCTTTGAACCTGCAGATGACTTATCATAATACATTGCAGGTTTGCCAAAGCTTGGAGCTTCGGCTAAACGCACGTTACGTGGAATAATGGTCTTATAGACTAAGCTACCAAAATTCTTCTGCAACTCCTCTGATACATCGGTTGATAAGCGATTACGATTATCAAACATGGTTCTTAAAATGCCTTCAAGGCGTAATTTGGGATTAACCGCTTTAGATAACTGATCGACAGTATCGATAAGTAAGGTCAGACCTTCTAAGGCAAAATACTCACACTGTAACGGTACTAATATAGAATCAGCTGCACACATGGCATTTACAGTGAGAAGATTTAAAGAAGGCGGGCAATCGATAAAAATATAATCGTAGAGATCGCGTATATCAGCTAAAGCATTTTTAAGTCTGAACTCGCGACCATAGAACTCTAATAATTTAACCTCAGCTGCCGTTAGCTCTTCATTAGCGGCAATCAAATGGAAAGAGCCATTGGTCTTTTCAATTAAAGCATCTCTAACGTCTAAATTATCAATAAGTACCTGACAGCTGGTATTTTTTACCTCAAATTTATTAATGCCTGAGGCCATAGTGGCATTACCCTGAGGGTCACAATCTATAACTAAGACCTTCTTGCCCATTGCAGCTAAGGAGGCTGCTAAATTGACGCAAGTCGTAGTTTTGCCGACACCACCCTTTTGGTTGGAGATCGCAATAATCTTACTCATTTTAAATCCTATTTTGTAACTACTCAGTACCCTAGCATTAAATGGCAAATTTTTTAGGATCTAGGATATTGGCTATGATCATAGTGAACATAGCAGAGCTTTAATTAAACCTATAGCAAAATTCACCAAACTCATATTTAAAGAAATTAGCTCTCATTATAATAATGGTCTGCTAATTTCTCTAAATTTATAAAATTTGTTATGGTCTATAGCTCATATCTACTGAGCACTTACCGGTGACATCATTACAGCTTGACGTGCTGCCACAAGCTCGGGAACCTTTAAGCTTACAATCTTATCAATCTTTACTGAAGGCGGCACCTCTAAAAGCTCCTGCTCCTCAAGATTAGCCTTCATAGCCACAAAAGTTCCATTATCTGCAATTAAAGGCAAACACCATCCGACAAAACGTGCTAAAGGAGCAAAAGCACGGCTGACAATACAGTCAAACTTCTGCTCACACTTTATATTCTCGCAGCGATCGTTAATGATAGTAACGTTCTTAAGCTGCAAGGACACCATCACTGTTCTGACAAAGGACAATTTCTTTGCAATAGAATCAATTAAGGTAAATTTTTTGTCAGGATTTAGTATAGCAAGCACAAGACCTGGAAAACCCGGACCTGTGCCAACATCTGCAATATTATTACCACAAAGTAAAGGTGAAATAACCGCACTATCCATAATATGTAAAATCAACATCTGCTTAGGATCGCGGATAGCAGTCAAATTCAAGCTAGCATTCCATTTGCATAAAAGCTCTAACAAAATAACCAACTTTTCAATTTGCTCTTTAGTGCAATTGATATCAGTCTGCTCAAACAGCTGTTCAAGCTTACTTTCGAACTCACCGCGGTCAATTGATTGATTTTTTAAATTATGGTTCACGGTTATTTCCTCAAATTAATTTTTACCAAGCATGCCTAATTTCTTTAAGTGCACTAATAAGATAGAAATAGCAGCCGGAGTTACACCTGAGATTCTTGATGCCATACCAATAGTCTCAGGCTGATATTCATTAAGCTTCTGAGCTACCTCATTTGATAAAGCTCGGATCTGCTTATAATCAAAGTTTAAAGGCAATAAGGTTCTCTCATTTACCTGCTTGCGACGGATGTCTTCAAGCTCGCGATCAAGATAACCTTGATACTTAACCTGAATTTCTACCTGCTCTGAGGCTTGCTTTTCAGTAGCAATCGGCTCAACACCGGCAGATTGTATCAAAGTATTTAACTTACATTCAGGTCTACGTAAAATCTCCTCTAAGCTTTGCTCCTGAGATAAAGGTGCTCTTAAAATAGAACTGATGCTCTTACCTTGTTCAGAAGAAGGCTTGATAATGGTCATACGCAAACGAGCCTTTTCCTTTTCAATCTGATTTTGCTTATTCTCAAAGAAGCGCCAACGCTCATCGGTAACTAAGCCTAATTCACGGGCCTTAGGAGTTAAACGCAGATCGGCATTATCCTCTCTTAAAATTAAACGATATTCAGCACGAGATGTAAACATACGGTACGGCTCTTTAGTACCTAAGGTACAGAGATCATCCATAAGTACACCGACATAAGCCTCATCACGTCTTGGGAACCACGGTTGCTGTCCCTTAATATAGAGACCGGCATTAATACCAGCTAATAAGCCCTGAGCGGCAGCTTCCTCATAACCTGTAGTGCCATTAATCTGACCTGCTAAGAATAAACCTGAGACCTTCTTTGACTGCATAGAGACAGATAACTCACGCGGATCGTAGAAATCGTACTCAATAGCGTATCCTGGACGGGCAATCACTACATTCTCTAAGCCCTCAATGGAACGGATAAAGTTTTCCTGTACATCAAAAGGCAATGAGGTAGAAATTCCATTTGGATAGACTAAAGGTGAGGTCAAACCTTCAGGCTCTAAGAAGATCTGATGGGAAGTTCTATCTGGATAGCGAACAATCTTATCTTCAATAGACGGACAATAACGCGGACCGACACTGTGAATAATGCCTGAATATAAAGGACTGCGATCTAAACCACCACGAATAATGTCATGAGTCTTCTCATTCGTACGGGTGACATAACACGGAACCTGAGTTGGATGAATTTCCTCATTATTTAAGAAAGAGAAAGTCGGTAATGGGCTTTCAGGCTCCTGACGGGTTAATTTATCAAAATTAATGGTTGATGCAACTAAACGCGCCGGAGTACCAGTTTTAAGACGACCTACCTTTAAACCTAAATTCTTTAAATCCTCAGCTAAAGCGATGGATGCGGGATCGCCTGCACGACCACCACTGTAGTGATTAAGACCGATATGAATTAAACCATTTAAGAAAGTACCAGCGCAGATGATCACGGCTTTACAGTGGAAATCAATACCGGCGGCAGTGGTTACACCGCATATAGTCTGATCTTTAAAAAGTATCTTGGTTGCAGGTTGCTGAAATATAGTTAAGTACTCATAATTCCATAATAAGGATCGCATTACTTCTTTATATAAATGACGATCAGTCTGAGCGCGAGTAGCTCTTACAGCAGGACCTTTAGAAGAGTTTAAAGTTCTAAATTGAATACCGGCTTTATCAATAGCTTCTGGACAAACACCACCCATAGCATCGATTTCTCTAATTAAATGGCCTTTACCAATGCCTCCAAAGGCTGGATTACAGGACATTTCACCGATAGTTTCTAAATTATGAGTTAAAAGCAGGGTTTTACACTTCATTCTTGCGCTAGCTGCAGCGGCCTCAATACCAGCGTGACCTGCTCCGATAACAATGACGTCAAATTCTCTAAAGTTATTCATTAATGATCTGCCTTTTGAACGATGCTTTGCGATAGTTTTCAACAGGATTAATCCACAATTAATAATTAATAATTATTAATGTATTAATCTTATTAATATTTCTTAATTATTATTAATATTATGATGTGGGTTTTGTTGAAAACTCATTAATTCTTTAAAAATCAAAAAGATTAATGATATTAATCCCTACATTAATGTGTTAAAAGTGTTCTTATTAATTGTGGGAAACTTAGCACTTTCCAACAACATATTAATTATATTGATTTATCCAAGTTTTTTCCTAAGGTTTTTAGGATGTTTTCCCACCGATTTTTTACAGGTGGTATTGTACAAAAATTGACTAAAAAGCTTAGGAAATTTTTTCCTTTTTCGGGGCTTCTATTATATTAATTTGGGATTAATTGAGAAGGGTTAATTTTAGAAATTTTAGTTAAAGGCTTAAAATGCATTGATTTTTCGCCACTTCTTAGGAGGTGGGGCTATTTGGTATTGATAAAGTTCGTTTTTATAAAAAATTTTGCCAAATTTTCTAAAGAGGAACGCTTTTAGTGCAAATTAATCAGAATTAATAAAGAGAAGATGATTTTTTAGATAAAAATAAAAGGTGCCGGATTTCTCCTAGCACCTTTTATCGTACGTTTTAAAATACCTAAGGTATTAATTAAACGCGCTTCTTGAACTCGTTGGTACGGGTATCGATTTCGATCATGTCGCCAGTCTTGACGAAGTCAGGAACAGAAATCTCATAGCCAGTGCCAGCTAACTTAGCAGGCTTCATGACCTTACCTGAGGTATCACCACGAACGGCCGGCTCAGTGTACTCAACTTCTCTAACGATGCTGATAGGTAACTCAACGCTGATGGCCTTGCCATTGTAGAAGGTAACCTGGCAGATGTCTTCCATACCGTCGATGAGGTAATTTAAAACATCACCCATGTTGTCTTTCTCGATGTCGTACTGATTGAACTCTTCGTCCATGAAGACATAGAGAGGATCGTTGAAGTATGAGTAGGTGCAGTCCTTGTGATCTAAGATAACGTCATCGAGACGATCATCAGCACGGAAAACAGTCTCAGTGCCAGCGTTAGAAAGCAGACTCTTTAACTTCATTTTAACGACAGCGGCGTTACGGCCGGATTTGCTGTACTCGGTCTTCTGCACAACCATAGGGTTGTTGTTCAGCATAATAACGTTACCGGCACGAACTTCTTGAGCTAATTTCATTTAGTACACCTGTGATTAAGGGATATTTGGTTGATTGAATAAAAGCTTTAAGCAGTTAAGAGCTTAAAGTCCATTAACAGTATGCAATACTGCAAAAATTAATCTCTTATTTTAACAGATCTATGGAGAGAAAATGCTACGTTTATCATGATATTTTTAGATCAAATGCGCTATTTAAGCTTATTTTCTATAAATACGCTGAGGTTTTCCGTCAGCGATCCTAATGATTGTAAGTGCGCTGACCACTGTAAACTGAGTTGTGACCAGCTCTCATAGAAGTTATCAAAATCAAAGTCATCTAGGGCATTACCATAGAGGTTATAGCTTAGATTAAGGCTTTCTGCTTGATTTATAGTTTCTATGTTGGGTAAAAACTCTCGCATCTTCGTAAAGAGAGCTTGCAATTTGACCTTATGGGCATCCTCATCCTGAGGATAGATATTCCATAAAAAAGGTTTACCACAGAGCATGGCTCTGACAATCGAGTCCTCACCTCTAACTAAATTAAAATCGGAGCTGGCTAAAAGCTCATCATATTGACGCTGTGAGACCATGTTTTTGACATTAAAGGTGATATTGCTAAGCTTATAGCTGTCACCTACCTTTAAATTGCAATTAAGAAGCTTATTTAGAGCTTGCAGTTGTAGTCCCTCAAACAAAGTAATTTCAAAATCATAGCAACTCTTATTTAAGGCCTTAATTAATGCTTTATGGTTAGCTTCGTGATAAGAGAATAAGGTTAGATGCTTAAGCTTACTAGTATTAGGCTCTCTATGCTTGTTTATAGTGTCGATAAGCTCTCTTTCAAAGATGATTCCGCCTGTTTTAGGACTGAAGCCAGGAAAGAAGAAATAACGGGCTAAACCGTCAGAATAAGAGGCTAGACCGTGGCAATCATCGGCGAAAGTTTCTGCAGTTAGATATTCAAGTTCTATGATGAGCGGAGGCTGTTTTTTATATTTTTCAAGTAAGTATTCAGGGGCTCTACAGGAGAAAGCTTCGATAACTATATCTGGTACTTGATAGGAATCATTCTTATCAGGCCAACAATTGATATGCAATGTTGAAAGTGATAAATCTTCTTTGTTAGTTATTTTTTTCAATACCTCAAGGTTATTGCAGAACAATTCCACTTGGTACTTTTTACTCAGATCCCTTGATAGACGCAGACAGAAGCCAGCATCGCCAAAATTATCAATGACGTCACAGAATACGTGTATGGTTGATGTCAAGACTTTAGCCCCATTTTTATGAAAATATTTAGGTTGAATATGGCCTTTCATTTGGTCATAATATACTATCATAAATAAAACTAAGTTATTAAAAAATAAAGAAATTTTTGATTTTCTTTAAATAAAAAATCAGATAAGTCTTAATTATTTGTTTTAGTGTAATTTTATTGGAATTCAAGGGCCGACCATGATTAAAGTAATTGTTAAAAGAGATGGTAGAAAGGTCTCTTTTAATGAGAGAAAAATCTCTAATGCTATTAGAAAAGCGTTAATTTCTACTCACCCCGATGATAAGTCTACTAGCGAGGCTGAGGAGCAATTAATTGAGAGTTTAACCGGTCAGGTTTTAAACAAAATCGAAGACAAAAATCTGGAAGAACCGACCGTTGAAAATATCCAAGATATTATTGAGCAGGTATTAATTAGAAATGACATGGCTTTAGTTGCCAAGAATTTCATTTTATACCGTCAAAACCGTACTAATGTCAGAACCTATAACACTGAGCTCACTAAGATCTATAGAGATTTAACCTCTAAGAGCACTGCTGATATGGATTTAAAGCGTGAGAATGCCAATATCGATGCTAACGCACCGATGGGCTTAATGTTACGCTTTGGCTCTGAAGGCTCTAAGGACTATGTACGCCGCTATATTCTGCGTCCTGAGCATGCTTTAGCTCATACTCGTGGCGATATTCATATTCACGACCTCGACTTCTACCTGTTGACTATCAACTGTTGCCAAATTGGTCTTAAGGATCTGTTTAAGCGTGGCTTCTCTACAGGTCATGGATTCTTGCGCGAGCCGCAGTCTATTCTCTCAGCTGCCGCTTTATGCTGTATTGCTATTCAGTCAAATCAAAATGACATGCATGGCGGTCAGTCTATCCCTTTATTTGAGTATGATTTAGCTCCTTATGTAGTTTCTTCATATATCAAGCACTTAAGAAAGGTAATTAATATCGTTTTAAGAGATGATGAGATCGACACTTCCGATATTAAGACTTTCTGTCAACAGATTTACTCCGAGAAGGACTCTTGCTTAACTGCTGAAGCTCAGTCTCAATTACGTGAGTTTTTAGTACAGTTCTTTGCTGATAAGAACTTAAATCAGGTTAAGTCTGAGGATATCGACTATATCTTAAGCGAGGCCTTAAAGCTTACTGAGCGTGAGACCTATCAGTCCATGGAAGCATTAATTCATAATTTAAATTCCATGCAGTCTCGTGCTGGTGCTCAGGTTCCGTTCTCCTCTATCAATTATGGTACCGGCACTACTCCTGAGCAGCGCATGATCATGAAGAATGTGCTTTTAGCTACTGACGCTGGTTTAGGCGGTGGTGAGACCCCGATTTTCCCGGTTCAGATCTTTAAGGTTAAGGATGGTATTAATACCAAACCCGGTGATCCTAACTACGATCTTTTCAGATTATCCTGCAAGGTTTCAGCTAAGCGTTTATTCCCTAATTTCTCGTTCTTAGACGCTCCTTTTAATGCTGAATACTATATTCCAGGTCGTCCTGAGACTGAGGTTGCCTTAATGGGCTGCCGTACTCGTGTAGTTTCTAACTACTATGACAAGACCAGACAGATTATCCCTGGCCGCGGTAATTTATCCTTTACCACCATCAATTTACCGCGCTTAGGTATTGAGGCTCACGGCTCTATCAGCCACTTCTTTGAGTCCTTAGATAAGCTCGTCTATATGGTCTTTGATCAGCTTATGGATAGATTCAAGCTGATTGCCAATAAGCAGGTTTTAAACTATCCGTTCCTGATGGGACAAGGCGTGTGGATTGATTCTGAGCGCTTAAGCCCTGAGGATAAGATTGAAGATGTGATTAAGCACGGCTCCATGTCGGTTGGCTTTATCGGTTTAGCGGAATGCTTAGTAGCCCTTATTGGTAAGCATCATGGTGAAAGCCAAGAGGCTTATGATTTAGGCTATAAGATTATCAAGCACATGCGTGAGCTTGCTGATAAGCACACTGTAGATACTGGCTTAAACTTCTCCTTATTCTCAACCCCAGCTGAGGGCTTATCTGGTCGTTTTGTTAAGATTGACCGTAAGAATTATGGCGCTATCAAGGGGGTTACTGAGCGTGAGTACTATACCAATAGCTTCCACGTGCCGGTTTACTACAATATTTCTGCTGCCGATAAGATCAGAATTGAAGGACCGTTCCATGAGCTGTGTAATGCTGGCTCTATCTCCTATGTCGAGATGGACGGTGATTTAACTAAGAATATCGATGCCTTTGAGAAGGTAATCCTTTATATGAAGGATTGTGGCGTCGGTTATGGTTCCATCAATCACCCGGTTGATAGATGCCCAGTATGTAATTACGTTGGCGTTATCAATGATGTGTGCCCTAAGTGTGGTCGTCATGACGGTGAGGGTGTAACCATCGAAAGATTACGTAAGCTTGGCGTAGGTTGTACCTACACTTGCTAATTAAAGAACAACTTAACTATTAACCTTAGGAGAATATAAATGCAGACTAGATTGCATCCCCATAATGGCGTAGTCGGTGAAGGTGTCAAATTCGAAAGAATTCGTCGTGTTACTGGTTATTTAGTCGGTACTTTAGATCGTTTCAACAACGGTAAAAGAGCCGAAGAGCGTGATCGCGTAAAGCACTTACACGTTTAATATGATAGGCAATCCTGACTTAAAAATTCTGGAGAATACCTATTTACGCATTGCTGGGGCTGTTAGTGAGTCTATCGTAGATGGCCCTGGTATTCGTTATACGGTATTTACCCAAGGCTGTCCTTTTAGATGCAAAGGTTGTCATAACCCGCAGGCGCAAAGCCTTACAGGCGGTATGGATGTCAAGCTGAGTATTCTTTATGAAGAAATTAAAAGTGACCCTTTAATTACCGGAATTACCTTTTCAGGCGGTGAGCCCTTTATTCAGACTACACCTTTAACTATCTTTGCTAAGTTTTTGCGTAGTCAAGGTTATAACCTGTGGTCATATACAGGCTATACCTTCGATAAGCTTGTAAGTGATAAAAAGCGTTTAGAGCTCCTAGAGCAATTAGACGTAGTGGTTGATGGCCCTTTTGTTATGAGCAAGCAATCGATGATGATTGATTTTAGAGGCTCTACAAATCAGAGAATTATCGATGTGCAAGCCTCACTGAAAGCCTCAAAAGTGGTATTGATGTCGGGGTTTGTCTAAAAAAGATTTTTGCGTCTCTTCAATGTAGACGCAAAAATTACTTTCATTTAGATTAAATCTGTTTTAAAAATTTCTCCTCCCTAATCCTTATAAATATCCCGCTTTCTTTTCGTTTATAATGCATAAGAATATGTATTAATTCTTAAACTGTCGTAGTTTAGGCAGAATCTTTGGCATTTCTAAGAGTATTTATGTCAAAAGTCTTATGTAAATCCTGTGATTTAGTAGTCGAATTGCCGCCATATACTAAGGGCTATCAATGCGTTTGTCCTAATTGTGGGGCACTGTTAAGACCTGCTACTATCGAAAGCGAATTCAATGTCGCCATTGTGGCCATCTCTGCCTTTATATTAGCTATAATCTGCATTTTTCAGCCCTATATGGAAATTTCTTCGATGGGCGTGAGATCTTCTCTAAGCTTAGTTTCCATCTTCACCATTCTCGATTATGAGTGGTCTGGGCTTTTGTATGTCTTTTTAATGGTCACCTTTATCTCGCCCTTAGTAGTTTTGATGATCATTAGTTTTTTAGGTATTTTTAAAGACTATAAACCTAGCCCCTTTACAGTAAAGATTTATAGCATTTGCCATTATTTCTCGATGGTGGATGTTTTTATTTTGGGCGTATTAGTAAGCCTCATTAAGCTTTCATCCTTAGCTGAGGTGAAGTTTTACTCAGGCTTTTATATCTCTTTTCTTTTCTCAATTTTGCTGGTTTGGTGTTGTGTCCGCTATCGTCCTGAGCGTTTGTGGAATAGGGTCATGGCTTACAATATTGATGGAGCTCAGGCTGGAGTTAGAGGTAAAGAGCAACAGCTTAAGGTCTGTCGTTTCTGTGGTATGCCTTTTCATGCTGAAAGTGATGAAGACAAATGTCCGCGCTGTGGTAGCAAGGTGCATTGGCGTAACCATCAATGGTTTCAAAAGTCTTTATGCCTATTAATTGCAGCTTTAATTTTGTATTTACCCTCTAATCTCTACCCTGTAATGTACACGGAGTTTTTATTTTCAGAGACCGGCGCTAATATCATTGAAGGTGTGATTGCAATGTGGGATATGCAATCTTACTTTGTAGCTTTAGTCATTTTATTAGCAAGTATCTTCATTCCGATTTTTAAAATCCTAGCTTTAGGGCTTATTCTGTATACAGTTAAGAACAACATCAAAATCAATAGCAAACGTGCAAGCAAGCTCTATCGTATCGTATTGTTTATTGGCCGCTGGTCGATGATTGATGTCTTTGTAGTCATTATTATGTCGTCAGTGGTGCGTATGAGTGGCCTTTTGACCATTTCGCCAGGCTTTGCCATTGTCTGTTTCTGTGCGGTGGTTTTTATTACGATTTTAGCTGCTGATGAATTTGATGAAAGACTGATTTGGGATAATAAATATGCAAGAAAATAATCAAAAAAACAATGAAGATATGACCAAAGCAGTCGTTAAAAAGCCGCGCCGCTTTACCCTAGTTTGGGTAATTCCTTTATTAGCTATGATCATCACGGCTATGTTGATTTGGAACAATACCATCAATGTAGGTCCGGTCATTAAGATTACTATGGCAGATGCTGAGGGCATGGAAGCGGGTAAGACCTTAGTTAAATTCAGATCGGTAGTCGTAGGTACGGTTAAGGAAATCAATTTAAGTCAGGATTTTTCTAAAACAGTGCTCACCGTACAGATGAAACCTGATACTAAGGAACTGTTAAACCATAAAACCAAGTTTTGGGTGGTTAAGCCGCGTATTGAGAATACCTCAGTTTCAGGCTTAGAAACCATTTTATCAGGTGCCTATTTACAGCTTTTAAAGGGTGATGATAAGAATTTTGAGGATGAATTTGTCTGCTTAGATACCCCTCCGGTATCAACTGAAAGCGGTTATGGCAAAAATATCTATTTAGAGTCTCCTGAAAGCAAAAAGGTGCAATTAGGCGATCCATTAATTTATAAGGGCTTTAAGGTCGGTTCTGTTACCTATGTTGCTTTAGATACAGAGCATAATCTCATTCGCTATACCGTCTATATTGAGGAAAAATACAAGCATTTAGTCGGCAAGAACTCTGTTTTTTGGATCTATAACGGCTTGGATTTTTCTTTAGGCGCTAGCGGTATCGATGTTAGCATCGATAGTATTCAAAATATTCTGCAAGGAGGCATTGTCTTTGACAATTTAGACAATGACGGCCGTGATCTTAAGAGTAAACCTGAGATCGAAACCTATACGCTCTATGACGACAAAAAGAAGGCGCATTTAAACTACATGATGCAAAAGCCTAATTTTGTGGTAATGGTCGATAATAATTTAAAAAATATTAAAGTTGGTAGCAAGGTCAGCTTTAAGGGTATCAATGTAGGTGAAGTCATTGCCACCGCTTGGTATGAGAACGAGTTAGATTTATATAAAGAAAATAATCAAATTCCGGTTTTAATTGCCATCGATTCAAAGGCTTCAGATGAGCAGTTTATTTTAGATTTTTATAATAATGCTTTAAAAAATAAGAAATTATGCGCCTCATTAAGTTCAAGTTCACTTATAACTTCAGGCAATAAGATCGATCTTATCTTCAATGAGTCTAAGTGTGGCTTTGAGTATGCAACCTATCGTAATCTGCCAGTGATTGCTGCCGTATCTGAGGGGGCAATCACCGATCAGATCAATAGTGTTTTAGAGAATATTAAGGCCATTGATTTTTCTAAGCTCTCCTCAGAGATGTCTAAGGCTATGACCTCTTTAGATAAACTTATTAGCAATTTAGATAAAGTGGCTAAGTCTGTTGATGATCAAAAGACCGTCGGTAATATCAATGAGGTTTTACAAAAACTCAATGAGCTTTTAGTTACTCTAAATAAGACTACTGGCGATTATAGCAAGAGCTCTAAGTTCTATGAGGAAGTTGATAGAACCTTAGAGCATATCAATAGCCTTATCAATGATTTACAACCGGCAATTGAAAAGATAGGAAGAAATCCTAATTCAATTATTTTTGGTGCTGAAAGTACCGATCCTGAAATTAAGGTTTCAAAATGATTAAGAAATTAAGCTTAGTTTTAGTAGCCTCAGCTTTATTGTCAGGCTGTTTAAATACCACTGTGACTAATGATGACTTTATCAGCTATACCATAGTTGATGGAATTAATCCTAATGCCTTACATAGCGATATGAATGTCACTGTCAAGGTTAAAGCCCCGCTTAATAAGGGCAATATCGTGGTTAAAACCTCTGATGTGGGACTGAGGGTTACTAATAGCCACAAATGGGCTCAGAGCCTTGATGAGCAGCTTAAATTTCTGACTATAAGCGAGCTTTATAACTATGCTCTGCCGTCTCATTTAGAGTATGACCTGCAGATCTTACAATTCTATGGCAGTGTCGACGGTAAGGTCTATATTGCTCTTTCATGTAAGGTGAAACAGGGCGAGCTTATCCGTTTAGATAAAGCCTATGAAAGCGTGGAAATGCAAAAATCAGATGGTTATGAGGCTTTAGTTGAAGCGTTAAAAGAAGGTTATATTAAGCTTGTAAAGAGAATAGCTTTAGATTTAATGTAGAGATAGCACAAGGGAGATTAGTTAAATCTCCCTTTTTCGTATTTATTTACCGATGCAGAAGGTAGAGAAGATT
>USBR01000016.1 GCA_900552905.1 uncultured Succinatimonas sp.
CGGACTTTTAATATTAGCGGATTGCCGTGTCATAAAAAACTTACAAAATCCGCGGAGCTACAAAAGGTCTGCTCTTAGGGAATTTAAAGAGGATCGGCACGCGCCGATCCTTTTTTAATTGAGAAAGTGTGGATATTTAGAGATGAGATCAGCTAAAGCGGCATCTTCAGCGCTATTTTCATCCATAAGCTGTACTAAGGATGAGACCTCGCGACTAAAGGCTTCAATCTGCTGCTCTAAAGCTTTAGCTGTGAGATGGCGATAACGCTCTAATTCCGTATCGATAAGCGTAGCGCGGAAATTATCACCACGGCACAATAATAGCCAATTTTTAAAGAAAGCTGAGGCCTGAGGAATAGGGGCGACATCAAAGTGCGTCTCTGAGAGCGTGTGGTAGAGCTTTTTATCGTAGCAATTAAGCTTAGCTCTAAAGCTCTCTTCTAAAGAGGTAAATTTCTCTTCAAAAAGATCAGAGATAGCATTACAGCCTAGAGCTAAATTCTCTAAAGCCTTATCTAAATTAAAGTCTAAACGGTGTTGACGCTCTGCAGTTAAGACAGCGGCAGGAGCAATCAGCGGTCCATCTTTAAGATCTAAAGTCTCAATAACGCACTCTTGTCCTTGAAGTTTTACATATCTTAGGTATAAGCCCTTAAGTTCTAAAGGCATAATGAGATTAAGGGCGCCTGATCTATTAACTAAAACCTGCGGCTTTTTAGCGGCAAGAGCCTGAGTGAGGGACTTTTTGACATCACCTAAACTTCTATGCATAAAGGCAAAGAGCTTAGGGGAGATATCATAAGCGCGCTGGGTTAAAAAGACTAAGGCCTCTAAGCGCGATGATAGCTGATGGCGGGAGAGTTCTCCTTTAAAGCCTAAAAGCTCTGCTGTCTTTAAAAGATTGGCGCTTAAATTTAATTTAGGCATCTCAAAGAGCTTTAAGGCTCTAAGGAGTGTACACAGATCTAAAAGCCGCATTTCATCTTTAAAAAAGCTCTCTTCTTTACATAAGCGCAATTGCATGGGCTCAAAGGTTTTTAAAGGACGCATGGACCAGAGCACTGTGAGATCTGATTTTAAGAGAAGTTCCTGAGCTTTTGTGTAGAAGTTAAATTCAGGTATTGCGTCTTTACATAAAAAGGGATTGAGCGCATTTAAAAAGCAATAGCGTGGTTGCGGCAGGACTCGCTCAGGGAGCCTACAGTAGAGAGTTTTTAGGGGGGATGTAGGGCTGAGATCATTGCCATTGAAAAATGCCAAAGCCCCTAAACGTCCGGAGAGAGAATAAGGACTAATCTCCTCCGGAAGTAAAAATAAAGATCTAGGCATTATCTAAACTGACGCTGATCTTCATTATAGCTAAAGCCCGTGTCAGCTAGGCGCTTAATCAAGGCTTCTTTGTCGATCTCCTCACTTTTGCAGAGATCGTCTAAAGACGAATATTGATCACGCAGACGCATATTGACCGCGGAGAGGAGAATAAAGGGATCCATATTCTCAAAATTAGTCAAAGCGGCCATGATTAGTCCTTAGTAACAGTGATCTTAAGCATAGAGCGCATCTTCTTGACGTTCTCGATGGCATCCTCTAATTTGTCTTCGCGGCATAAGCAGACGCCCATACGACGCTCACCGTGGATTTCAGGCTTGCCAAAGATACGGATCTGCGATGACGGAGTTACAGCTAAAGCCTCATTGAGACCATCGAAGGTCACACGGTTACCATCACCCTCAGG
Source organism: uncultured Succinatimonas sp. (assembly GCA_900552905.1). Lineage (GTDB taxonomy): Bacteria > Pseudomonadota > Gammaproteobacteria > Enterobacterales > Succinivibrionaceae > Succinivibrio. The sequence continues at coordinate 1,736 of USBR01000016.1, forward strand.
GAGGACGGCAGCTGAGGCAGACGGTCCAATAAAGGTGATCTTGCCAATAGGCAGGCCTAAGAGGGCACGGACGTGCAGGGCAAATTCAGATTGATCTTGTGAGATCATAGTGACCATGCCGGTATCGTGCGGACGCGGTGATAGCTCTGAGAAGATGACCTTATTGCCGGAGATAAAGAGTTCGACACCGAAGATACCATAACCACCAAGACCACGGACTACCGCAGAGGCAATGCGCTTGCACTCTAATAAGATCTCGTCAGTTAAAGGTTCAGGCTGCCAGGACTCGTGATAATCACCGCTGACTTGATGGTGACCTACAGGCTCGCAGAAATGAATGCCGTCAACAGCACTTACAGTTAAAAGGGTAATTTCACGATCGAATTTGACAAAGCCCTCGACAATGACGCGGTCTTTGCCGCCACGGCCGTTTTCACAGGCAAGCTTGAAGCTATTGGCAATATCCTCAGCGCTCTTTAAGAGGCTCTGTCCCTTACCTGAGGAGCTCATGACCGGCTTCATAATGCACGGGAAGCCGACCTTGTGGATATTCTCTTCGATCTCTTCAACAGAGGAGGCGAAGAAATAGGAAGAAGTCGGAAGATTGAGCTCTTCGGCTGCGAGAGTACGGATAGCCTCACGGTTCATGGTGACGAAAGCGGCATGGGCTGACGGCACTACATTAAAGCCTTCTTGCTCTAATTTCTCTAAAACTTCAGTGGCGATGGCTTCGATCTCAGGAATGATGTAGTCAGGATTGACCTGGCGGATCAGTTTTTCCAGGGCAATTGGATCGCGCATATCGATTACAGCATGCTGCTGAGCCACACTCATGGCCGGAGCATTAGGATAGCGGTCACAGGCGATAATATTGACACCATAACGAATAAGCTCGATGGCGACCTCTTTGCCAAGCTCACCGGATCCTAAGAGAAGGGCAGTGGTACCCTGCTTTTGGTAATCGGTAGTAATTGCAGTTGACACAGACATAATAATTCCTCGATTAAGTTAAATCGCCTCTATTATACATTTTTTTGTCGAAAGCTAATCCTTATAGTGTTTATCTAGGCGCGATATTGATACTAAGGGAACATTTTTCTTAAAATTTGATAGCAAGATCTTGATTTTCTTTGAGGATTTTTAATACCTGAGCCGGTCTTTTTTGAGGCATTTGCGTTAAAATTGATAAAATTTCTGCACAAAATGACCTTTAGATCATAAAACAAGGAGCTTGTATGCGAATTTTAGCCGATGCGGCCTTACCTAATGCTAAAGAAGTTTTCTCACAATATGGCGAGGTAATTTTAAAGGCAGGGCGTCAGATTGAAGATCGGGATTTAGAGGATATCGATGCCTTAATTATCCGTTCAGTCACTAAGGTCAATAAAGAGCTTTTGACTTATGCCTCAAAGCTTAAATTTGTCGGCACCGCTACGGCAGGTACTGATCATGTCGACTGTGAGCTCCTAGATGAGAGGGGTATTGCCTTTGATAATGCCCCTGGCTCAAATTGCGAGAGTGTTGGCGATTATATTCTCTCGACACTCTTAGTTCTAGCACAGCGCTATAGCTTTGATTTTGCAGGTAAGAGCATTGGTATTATCGGTTGCGGTCATACCGGTTCACAGGTTTTCAATAAAGCAAAGGCTTTGGGTTTAAATATTGTCAAAAACGATCCGCCGCGCTTTAGAAATGGCGATCTTAGCTGCCAAGGTACGCTTGATGAGGCCTTAGCTTGCGATATCGTCACCTTCCATGTGCCGCTACAAAAAGAGGGTATTGATAAGACCTATCATCTGCTCAATAAAGAGCGCATTGAGGCTTTAAAGCCTGGTACTTTGGTCATCAATGCTTCGCGCGGTCCTGTTATGGACAATGAGGCTATGTATGAATTTTTAAAATCAGGGCACGATCTTAAGGTGTGGTGCGATGTCTTTGAAGGTGAGCCTGAGATTAAGGTGCGGGAATTGATACCATATCTGCAAGGAGCTACAGCTCATATTGCAGGCTACTCCTATGAGTCAAAGCGCCGCGCTTCTGTGATGCTCGCCTCTTCTATGTCTAAGCTTTTACATTTAGAGGCCCCTAAGCCTTATAAGATGCCCACCCCTGAGCTTCAAGCTCTAGATATAGGCAAGATCGAGACTTTAGATTTAAATCTAATCAATCGCTTAGTCTTTAGTGTCTATGATGTGAGAGCTGATGCGTATCTCTTTAAAAACAGCTGTGTCGATGGCAAGAGCTTTGATAAGTTGCGCGTCAATTATCGTGAACGTCGTGAGATGAGCTCTTTAACTTTACATAATGTGCCAAAGGCCTTTAAAGAGCGCTTAGCACTTTTAGGTTTTACTCTTGCCTAAAAAAATGGGGGAGTTTAAACTCCCCATTTTTTATCAATAGCGCACGGAATCTATCTTAAGGCTATTTTCAAGCTTAGAGCGTTTATGCTCAGAATAGGCATTTTTAAGCGCAATCAATATGGCTAAAACAAAGAAGCCTCCTGGCGGTAAAATGCCGATGAGCAAGGTGTAATCAGAGGCTAAAATCTGACACTCTAAGCTTTTACCCACCTCGCCTAAAAGCGAGCTTGCGCCTGCAAACCATGTACCATTACCGATAATCTCGCGAATTGAGCCTAGGGCAAATAAAACTAAGCCAAAGCCTAAGCCTGAGCCTGCGGCATCAAAGAAAGATCTCAAAGGATTATTGCGACCGGCAAAGGCCTCAGCACGGCCCATAATGACGCAGTTTGTCACAATTAATGCCAAATAAATACCTAAGCTTTCATAGAGATCGGGAAAATAAGCTTCCACATAAAAGCGCACTACGGTAACTAAGGTGGCGATGAGCACTACATAGAGGGGAATGCGCACCTCACGGAAAATACATTTGCGCAAAATTGAGATCACCACTGAAGAGCAAATGACCACCAGTAAGGTAGCTAAAGCTAAACCTAGGGCATTGACAGCTGAGGTTGTGACCGCAAGTAAGGGGCATAGACCTAAAAGCTGACAGAGACCGGGGTTATTTGACCATAAGCCCTTTAAAAAGATGCTGATGAGACCATCGGGCTTAGGCTTAATGTCAGAGGCAGTGACGCCTGTTACTGTTTTTAAATCGTTCTTAGTCATAAAGCTTATTCCTAATTATCAGCACAGCTTTTAAGAGATGCTATAGAGGTTTTATTTAAAGCCTTCAGGGCATCAGAGGTTGCGAGGACCACGGCGCGTGAGGTGACGGTAGAACCGGTAATATAATCAAAGTCACCGCCAAATTTCTTTACATCCCATTTAGCATTATCAAGATTTTTGCCATTGAGCATATCTAAGAAATTACCATGAGCTCTATCGACCTTATCGCCTAAACCCGGGGTTTCTAAGGAAAATTGAATATCGGTGCGATAGACATTTTTATCCTTATCAAACCCGGCGATGAGCACGAGCGGATTTGAATAACCACGGGAAGTTGAATAGGTCATGATATAGGCCACAATGTCGTCATTTTTAGTGGCAGTATATAGGCGCATATTCTGACCTATGAGCTTATCGGAAATGATATGGCATTTATACGCCACATCAGATCCCTGAGCTTCAGGCGGTAACAGTTTTTCAAACTTAGAGGCCATTTTGTCAGCTTGTACCTTATCGATAAGCTGCTGTGTACTCTCTTGTGTATGTAAAACCGCTACAATGCAGAGAGTTCCGATAGAGGCTAAGGTCAGGCCACTTAAAAGCGCTCTTACAAATTTATTAGGCTTCTTTTTATTTGCAGTTGCCATCTTTATAGACCTCCCTTACGGAAACCATAACCATAAGCGCGACGACGGGTGAGTACATCGATGAGTGGGGCTGAGGCATTTGCTAGTAATACAGCAAAGGCCACGGCATCACTATAGGAGCCAAAGGCGCGAATGAGTACGATTAAAAAGGCGCAGAGAATGGCAAAGACAATACGACCCTTAGCGGTGCCGGCATTAGTAACCGGATCGGTAATGATATAGAAAGCTCCAAGCATGGTACCGCCTAAAAGTAACTGTACATCAAGGCCTAATACTAAGTTAGGGAAGAGGTATTGTCCTAAAAGCACAAAGAGTCCTAGAGCGATAAAGAAACTTACCACCATACGTAAAAAGATAATTCTAAAGGCAAGCAGTACTAAGCCCCCAAGAGCATAGGCTAGGGCTAAATAGAGATAACCTACCTCATTGCCATCGTGATAATTAACCTGAGTTAAAGACTGCATCTGTCCTGATTTACGGGCAGTCTTTGTGCTTTCAAGCCAGGTTGCGCCGGAAAGTCCATCGGGATTTTCGTTTAAAGTTAAGATCTCATCGTGAATGGCAAGCGGATCGCCATGTGCAAAAATCACCTCAAAAGTCGAGCTTACGGAGGCGACTGTATAGGCCTGAGGAGCGGGCGCTATATAGGTATTAAAGACAAAGGACGGAGCTGAGACTAATAGGAAGACAAAGCCGGCCATAGCAGGATTGAAGATATTCATGCCTAAGCCACCAAAGCATTCTTTGACAATTAATATTGCAAAGGCGGTGACGATCATGGTCAGATAAAAGGGTAATAAAGGCGGCAGTGTCAAGGCTAAAAGTAGCGCTGTGACAAGATAGGAGAGATCGCCTATAGACTTATAGAGGCTACGCTTACGCAAAAAGCCTACTAGAAGCTGACAGACTAAGGCGGTAGTGCCTGAGATTAAAAATTGCCATAAAAGCCCTGTGCCAAAGAAATAGACCGAAACGGCGACTGCCGGTACTAAGGACAGCAAGGTTAGGGCCATGATCTTAGGCGTACTCAAAGGCGAGTGCAGATGCGGCGCCGGGGCGGTGGCGAGATTATTCTTTATAGAGTTAGAGTTACTATTCATCTTAGTGATTATTTCTCAAAGTTTTCTTCTTTAAAGCCTCAGGCAAAGCCTTAGACGCCGGGGCTTTGGGAGTTAGATTTAAAACGCCGTTCTCAGAGTTTTTCAGGCGGCCGACAATCTTAAGCTGTGAGGTACTCTCAGCTGGGGCTGCAAAGGGCTTTACAATCTGACTTATGACAGCTTTATCGCCCTTAAGTAAGCTCTTAGGTACGAAAAGCGTGTCTGCGCTATTGATGATCTCAACAGCACTAGTTTTTTCCTTTAAAGCGGTAATCGCCGTCACATCGGGGCTTCTATCTGCATCTGAGATCTGATTTTGCTCGTGATCTTGCAAAGCTTTTTCTTTAGAAATTAAAGCCTGCTCTTTGAGCATTTGCGCTTTTAAAGCCTGACGGCGCTCGATCGCGGCCTTACGTGAGGCGGCGATTGCGGCCATCTGTGCACTTTGCTCAGCACTAGCATTAGCGCCACCCTGAGCATTTTGCGAGGCCTTAATGCGCGCTAAGGCGGCAGCTTTCTTAGCCTCACGGGCTAAACGCTCCTTTTCTACACGCTCATCGTGTAAAGCCATACGCTCGCGAGCTCTTTGATTGCGCTTTTCTACATCCGCTAAATGCTTTTCAACAGCCTTTTCATATCTAAATTGTGCGGTCAAATCAATGTGGCTTGGGCAGACATAGGAGCAACAGCCGCATTCAGTACAATCTGAAATTCCGCATTTTTGCGCGGCAGCATGGTTGCCAGCTTTTGATTGCTGATACATCTGATAGGGCACAAGGCGGGAGGGGCAGACACGAGCACAGCGACCACAGCGCAGGCAATTGAGCGTTTCCTCATGGAAAGGAATTTCCTGATGTGAGGGGGCGATGATACAGCCTAAGCTCTTAGTCACCGGCACATCGATATTCTTGACGGTAAAGCCCATCATCGGGCCACCTAAAATAATGCGCTGATGTTGCTCGGGCATGAGCTTACAGGTATTAAGTAAAAATCTTACTGAGGTTCCTAAGCGTACATAGAGATTTTTAGGGCTCTTTAAGCTCTCACCGGCTACAGTCACTACACGCTCAGTCAAAGGCTTACCATCGATGACAGCTTCCTTACAGGCAAGAACAGTACCGACATTATTGACCACAATACCGCAATCGGAGGTGTGCTCATCATAGGGAATTTCAAGGCCCGTTAAGATCTTAATAAGATTGCGGGCAGCCCCTGAAGGGTAGACTACAGGTAGCGCACGTACCTCAGCAATTCCAGCTGCGGCTTTTTGCATATTTGCTATTGCCTGCGGCTTATTATTCTCAATAGCGATAATAGTAAGCTTAGGCTTTAAGATATGTTGAATTACCTTAATGCCAGCGACAATTTCTAAGGCGCGCTCTTGCATGAGGCGATCGTCACTGCAGATGGTAGGCTCACACTCACAGCCATTGATGATAAAGAGCTTGCACCCGCCTTCACAATCATCGCGACCTGAGCGCAATTTGCTGGCAGTTTGGAATTGGGCGCCACCTAGACCTTCAATACCATATTGACGGATACGCTCTAAGAGTTCATCGGAGCTATGATTTTGATAATCAGGCCACGGGCTTCTCTCATATTCGCAATCTAAGCCATCAGGTTTAATGCTGATGCAGGTACCGCAAAAGCCTGAAGGATGCGGTAAGACCTCCGGGGCAATTGAAGTAATAGTACCTGAGGTTGAGGCATGCAAGGGGACTAGACGTTTGCCCCCGGCGATAGTTAAAGGCTGGCCCTTTTTGACATAATCGCCGACATTGACAATGATCTTACCTTCAGCACCCACATGGCGATCGACTGGGAGCGTAATAATAGTCGGGATAGCGGTTCTTTCAATGGCTAAAGAGGCATTGCTTTTATTCTCGCGCGGCCTGATACCACCAAAGAATTTCCAAATGCGGCCATTTTTAATTTTATCTACTAATAGCTTGGCACTCATTATTTAGCTCCATTACCAATTTTGGTGGCGACGATCTTCCAGTCGTAATGGCTAAGATTGTGTTCAAGTCTGACCATTTCAATACATTTCTCTGGGCACGCTTTAATACAATCACCACAGCCGATGCACTCTTCAGCATCGATCTGATGCGGCTGGCGGATTTTACCGTTAATACAATCTAAGCGGCAGACACGCACACAGCGGCTACAACCGGTGCAGAGCTCGCGATGGATGAAGGCCACCTCACGCGGCTCAAAGAGCTCATCTTCAAAATCAGCTTGTGTACCTAAAGATTGACCTGTAAGTGTGGCTAATTGCATGGCTACCTCAGGACCTGCAGGCTTACATAAAGAGGGTTTAGCTAAGCCTTTAGATAGAGCCTCAGCATAGGCCTGACATCCGGGGTAACCGCATTGACCGCAATTGATATTAGGTAAGAGTTTTTCAATGCGCTTATCGGCACTGCTTTGATTTTTAGAGTCAGTAAAATTAGCTAAAAGCGATAATAAAACACCGATAATAATGAGGACGGTGAAGATCGCCACAATAAAGGGATGTAGTAATATCGAGATCATGCAGCGCTCCCGGCAAAGCCTGCAAAGCCCATGAAGGCCATAGACATTAAACCTGCGGTAATGAGAGCGATGGCGGTGTTTTTAAAAGGAGCTGGCACATCGGCTATAGCTAAGCGCTCGCGGATCGCGGCAAAGAGGACTAATACTAAGGTAAAGCCGGCACCTGCACCGAGGGCAAAAACGGTAGATTCGAGGAGATTATGCTCTAAACTGCCGTTGAGAAGTACTAGACCTAGGACAATGCAGTTAGTGGTAATTAAGGGCAGATAGATACCTAAAGCATTGTAGAGATCGTAGGAGATAAAGCGAATGGCAATCTCCACTACCTGTACAGCTACGGCAATGATGGTAATGTCGATGATGAGATCGAGCGCATTGAGTCCATAGGGATATAAGAGATAATTATTGACAAGCGTGCACACAATGGAGGTGAGCACTAGCACAAAGGTTGTAGCTAAGCCCATACCCGTGGCCGCTTGCAGGCGATTTGATACGCCTAAAAATGGGCAGAGGCCCAGAAAGCGCACTAACACAAAGTTATTGACAAGTGCGGCGCTAAAAAACAAAATCAACAGGTTAACCATTTAAAAAACATTCCGCATTAACGTTGGGTTTTATAAAAATGCCTTATGATAGCTCAATACGTGGTACAAAGGTACCAATCACAGCCCTAAGTGAAAAAGATCGTCACCAATTGATGATGATTTTGCACACCCATAATCCAAATCCTAAACCGGCACTAAATTTCAAAAATCCCTTTGAGCTTTTATGTGCCGTAGTGCTGTCAGCTCAAACTACCGATGTTGCGGTAAATCAGGTAACAGGAGCCTTATTCGCAAAGGCCCCTGATGCGCGTGCTCTGTCACAGCTTACAGTGGATGAAATCGCTTCTATCATTAAAAGATTGGGCCTGTGGGCGAATAAATCTAAGCATTTAAAAGCTCTAGCTGAGGTTTTAGTCACTGAGCATCAAGGTAAGGTACCAGATAACTTTGATGATTTAATTAAGCTTCCTGGGGTTGGGGCGAAGACCGCTAATGTAGTTTTAAATGTAGCCTTCAATATCCCCGTTATCGCTGTTGATACTCATATTTTCCGTGTCTGCAATCGCACGGGGCTGTGCTTAGGTAAAAATGCTCTGACGGTACAAAAACTCTTAGCTGATCTTATCGATGATGAGTTTAAGCTTCCGGCGCATCATCTCTTACTTTTGCATGGTAGGCATGTCTGTACAGCTCGCAAGCCTCAGTGTGAGAGCTGTATTATTAAAGATCTCTGTGTAAGTTATAAAGATAAGCTCTTGTAAGGATAAAGCCCGGGATCTTCCGGGCTTTAATCTATCCTGCAATTAAGGTGCTATAAAGGGGCATCTCTAATTTTAGATGTAAAAGGAGCATATCTAAAAGCAAGATAAGCATGGTGATGTACTGCATACCGCAGATGAGATCGCGTGAGGCCCTAGCTTTATGTAAATTAAGATAATAGCCTATGATCATGCGTACGAGTAAGGCTGAGCCTATCAGGGAGATGGCCATAGTAAAGGAAAGGCATAAAAAGAGGACGACAAAGCATAAAAGACCTGAAATGAGCAGGCCTTTAAGGCTGAGACTGCCATAGGTGTCAACCGGATCGTCTTCAAGCGCGAAATTTAAAGTGGTAGCGGTATAGGCACTGAGCATTAAAATTGAGGCAAAGACAAAGCTAAAGCTTAGGGTAAAGAGCTTATAGGCAAAAGCAAAGTTAAGGCTTAGGCAGAATAAAACCGTCAAAATTAAGACACAGGTGATCTTCATATAGGAGTCAGATCGGCGTTGCGAGAAAATACTCATAAGCGTACCGCAACCTCTAAAGCCCTGAATACCGGTGAGCAATAAGAATAAAGTTAAAATAAAGGGTGAGGCTGACACTAAAAAGGGACTGGTGTCATTAAAAAGCGAGCATAGGGCACCTAGGAGTAAGCCTACAAAGAAATAGGGCACGGGCATGGAGCTTGGATAGGTAGGCCCAAACTTTAAGCTTAATTTAGGGGCGAGTATATTGAGCGTAGTATGGGTAAAGAATGAGGCTAAGAGCTGTCTTATAAATAAGAAAAGCTGCAGGCTTTTTTTAAGTGAGCCCTCGTCATTACCCTCTAAAGGATCGATATTTTGATTGTCGATCTTAGGCGGTACGGCCTGAGCATTGAAGATATCGGCGCCATTTTGCTTAGAAGCTGAAGCTTTAGGGCTCTCACTTTGAGGGGCCGGAGGCTCGACAAAGGCCTGTGAGGCTACAATTTGTGGTTGCGCCTCTGTCTTTTGTGGATAAAACGGCTGTTGCTTAAAGGCGGCAAATTGAGGATCTAAAGCCTCATTAGAGGTAAAAGGCTGAGCCTGATTTTCAACTGCGGCCGCTTCTTGTGAAGCCTCAGCATAGAGATTTCTTTCAGCTTTTTCTTGATTGAAGATCTGGCTCTCAGTTTCGGCCAATTGCGGATTAGTTTGCGCAAATGCTTGAGGTTCTTGCGCAAATTGTTGCTGATTGTTGGGCGCAAATTGAGCATTAGCGTTAGCAAAGTTCTGAGAATTTTGCATATCGTTAATACCATAGGTATTTTGATAATGCGGTCTTGGTGCCTGCACGCGATTTTTTTGCGGCACTAGAGGTTCGCCTGGAGCAATATAGAGATGATCGCTATCGCGGCCGGCTTCATTTAAATAGGTATCATTGCCAGTATAGCGATAGCTTTCGCGCTGAGGATCCATGCCGATGGCATAGGCAGGTCCTGCTTCAGGGGCTTGTGGCCTTGGAGCATATTGCGAAGCGGGGCGATCCTGAGGATTTTCTACTTGCTCTAGCGCTACATTTTCATTTAGGGAAACATTTTTAAATAGAGATGAGACCTCATTATCTGAGGTATTAGTTTGGTTTTTCTTATGAAAAAATGAACCCAATTTTGGGAATTTACTCATCATCACGCCCCTTAGTATTTTTAGCTAAGAAAACAGGAACATAACATGTAAATAATAGCACATTATGTACAGCTGAAATTTCACTTATATGCAAGTATAGATAAAATTCCGCCAAATATGAATTTCAGCGAATTTTATTCTGAGATGGATAAAGTCGCCTTTTGCGTGTGGGGCTGTTTTTGTAAAAAAAACTGTTTAAGTTCAAAATTTTTGTGCAAAAAGTGTGCAAAATTTTCTCTTTTGGGCTAAAAATATATGTATTTTTTTTCAAAATGAAGCGAAAAGTGTGTAAAATTGTGGCTTATGAGAAAAAAATGTGATTAACTTAATAAAGACGACTTTAATAACTTGAAATTTAAAGAAAAAATATTCTTAAGTCTTCTTTTTTTACCTGAGGTGTAGGTACGTGATTAAATTAACCTCAATTCATAAGATTTATAAGCTCGATAAGCATCAAGAATTGCATGCGCTTAAGGGCATCGATCTAGAAATTAAAAAGGGTGAGATTTTTGGCGTCATCGGCTTATCCGGTGCGGGTAAATCTACGCTTATTCGTATCATTAATATGCTCGAGCGTCCGACTTCAGGCTCAGTAGTTGTTGATGGTCAGGAGATGACCGCTCTCAATGCCTCAGAGCTCAGTAAAGCGCGCCGTTCTATCGGTATGATTTTCCAGCAGTTCAACTTGCTTTCGTCGATGACCGTAGCTGAAAACGTCGCTTTCCCTTTAGAGCTTGATGAGAGCATGTCTAAAGAAGCCATCCACAAGCGGGTGATGGAGCTTTTAGACATGGTAGGTCTTGCCGATAAGGCTGATGTCTATCCGGCACAATTATCAGGTGGTCAAAAGCAGCGTGTGGGTATTGCCCGTGCCTTAGCTTCAAACCCTAAGGTTTTATTATGCGATGAGGCTACTTCGGCTTTAGATCCTAAGACTACTTCGGCCATTTTAAAATTGCTCTTAGATTTGAGAGCTAAATTAGACTTAACCATTGTGATCATTACCCATCAGATGGAAGTTATCAAAGAGTGCTGTGATCGCGTCGCTGTCATCGATGGCGGTCTCATCTCCGAGATGGGGCCGACCTTAGAGGTCTTTGCAAATCCTAAGCGCGATTTAACCCGCCGCTTAGTTACAGCTGCTGTGCGTAAGGATATTGTCGATCTCTTATCCTATTCACAATTACATACTGAATATAAAGAGGGCGCCCGCGCTTGGGTGGAGCTTTTATTCTTAGGCGATAAGGCCAATGATCCGGTTTTAGTTGAGGTAGCACAGCAGACAGGGGCGTCAATCTCGATTTTAGCAGGTGCCATCAATCATATTCAAAACGAGCCCTTAGGTATCTTAGTGGTCGCTATTGTGGGGCATCAGGATATGATTGAGACTACTTTAAAAGAGTTTGAACAGCGTGTGTTTAAAACTAAGTTTTTAGGCTATGAGTATTAAGGAGAGTTGACGTGAATGCATTTTTAATCTCTTTAGGCTTATCTAGCGCTAATGCTAAGATTGTGTCACTTTTGACAATTGGTACTATCGACACTCTCTATATGGTGCTTTTAGCTACCTTAGTGTCCATAATTTTCGGTGTTCCCTTAGGTGTATTATTACTGGTAACCTCTAAGGGCTATTTCTGGGATTCACCGCGTTTTTATGCGGTATTAGGTACCGTGGTCAATGCGCTGCGTTCCATTCCCTTCATCATCTTGATGGTGGCGATTATTCCTATTACCAAGTTTTTAGTGGGAACTAGTATCGGTACTACCGCAGCCATTGTGCCTTTAACCATTTCTACCATCCCCTTTTTGGGGCGTTTGGTCGAAACTTCATTAAGAACCGTTCCTTATGGTTTAATTGAAGCAGCCCAGTCCTTAGGCGCTAGACCTTTTAGAATTATCCGCAAGGTATTAATTCCCGAGGCCTTACCTGAGTTGGTGCAAAACTTTACTTTAACCGTCATTGTGATTATCGGTTGTTCAGCGATGGCCGGTACCATTGGTGGTGGCGGTTTAGGTGATATCGCTATTCGCTATGGTTACATGCGCTTTCAGGCTGAGATCATGATCATGACTGTGATTATCTTAATCCTCTTAGTGCAGTTGACGCAGTGGATAGGTGACATTATCACCAAGAAAGTAGATCATCGCTAATTTTATGGAGAGTTTATGATGAACAAATTTAACGCATTTTTAGGCGCCGCTGCCTTAAGCTTGGTCTTTCAAGGCCAGGCCTTTGCCAACGAGACCTTAAGTGTTGGTGCCACTCCGGTGCCTCATGCTGAGATCTTAGAGTTCGTAAAGCCCATCTTAGCTAAAGAGGGTGTTGATTTAAAGATCGTTGAATTTAACGATTATGTACAGCCTAACCTCGCTACCGACGACGGTCAGATCGATGCCAATTATTTCCAGCATCGTCCGTACTTAGAGGCTTTCTGCAAAGATCACGGCCTTGATATTCAGGAAGTTGCTGCTGTGCATATCGAGCCTATGGGCATTTACTCTAAGTCCATCAAGGACTTAAAAGATCTTAAGGATGGTGCTACTGTAGCTATCCCTAACGATCCTACCAATGGCGGCCGTGCTTTATTATTATTACAGTCCGCAGGTTTAATCGTCTTAGAGGATCCGAGCAATTTATCTGCTACCGCTTTAGATATTAAAGAGAATCCTAAGAACTTAGAGTTCAAGGAATTAGAGGCTCCGCAGTTACCGCGTTCTTTAGATGAGGTGGATATCTCTGTAATTAACACCAATTATGCTATCGGTGCTAACTTAAATCCGTTACAGGATGCCATCTTCTTAGAGAAACCGGATTCTCCTTATGTCAATATCTTAGTTGCTAACCCTAATTCAGCTAAGAAAGACGCTATGGCCAAACTCATTAAGGCTTTACAGTCTCAGGAAACCTACGACTTTATCGAAGAGAAGTACAAGGGTGCTGTAGTTCCGGCTTTCTAAGCTTTACTTAAGTTAAAATGGTCCCGCAAGGGACCATATTTATAAACTTTTTTTTAAAGGTTTTAGATTTTGTTTGATTATAAAAGCTTTTTAAAAACAGTTCCTAATCGTCCGGGCTCCTATCGCATGTATGGGGATGCAGAGACGGTCATCTATGTCGGCAAAGCCCGCGATCTTAAAAAAAGACTGTCACAGTATTTCCTTAAAGATGTAAGCCCCAAAACGGCCGCTTTAGTTAAGCATATTCACCATATTGAATTTACGGTGACCTTCTCTGAGGCTGAGGCTTTAATCTTAGAGAATAACCTCATTAAAAAATATCAGCCTCGCTATAATATTTTATTGCGTGACGATAAGTCCTACCCTTATCTCTATCTATCAAAGCATGAGCATCCGGGCCTTTATTTCTATCGCGGTTTGCGTAAGCTCCCTGGTGAATATTTTGGCCCTTATCCAGATATTAAGGCCGCAAAAGAGAGTTTAAAGCTTCTACAAGGTCTCTTTCCTATCCGTCAATGCGCCGATAATGTCTATGCACATAGATCGCGCCCGTGTCTTTTAGCGCAAATTGGTAAATGCCTAGCTCCCTGTGTGGCGATGACCGATGAGCAAGAGCGCAATTATAGAGTACAGGTTGATTATGTCAGGCTCTTTTTAAAGGGCAAGAATAAGGAAGTTTTAGCGCGCCTTGCAGAGAAAATGGAGGCTTTAGCTTTAGATTTGCGCTTTGAAGAGGCAGCTTTAGTTCGCGATCAATTTCAAGCTTTAAGACGCGTGCAGGAGTCGCAGTCGGTAGCGGGCGATCTTATGATCGATATGGACGTAGTAGCGCTTGCGAGTACAGCTGCTATTGCCTGTGTGCATGTGCTCTTTATAAGACGCGGTCGCATTATCGGTACGCGCTCGTATTTTCCTAAAATTGAGAATAATGATAGTGAAGATGAGATCTTAGAGGCCTTTATCACGCAATTTTATCTCAATGAGTCTCATGCCTCGATGATCCCATCTGAAATCATCTTAGATCGCGATCTTGACAATAAAGAGAGCCTCAAAGAAGGTATTAGGCTCTTTTCAAAGCGTGAGGTAAAGCTCTTAGTTGAAGTGCGTTCTGAAAGAGCACGCTATCTGCGTTTAGCCGTCGAAAACGCCCAAGCCTCACTTAAAGCGCGTTTAGCGGATAAAACCACCGCATATGAGCGTATCACCTCTTTAGAACAGCTCTTAGGCTTAAAAGGTATTGAGCATATGGAATGCTACGATATCTCGCATACACAAGGCGAGCTTACTGTAGCTTCCTGTGTAAGTTTCAATCGCGAGGGCCCCGACTTAGCGCGCTATCGTCGCTTTAATATCTCAGGTATTACCCCAGGAGATGACTTTGCGGCTATGCATCAGGTCTTAGAGCGCCGTTTTAAAGATCCCGATCATGGCGAGATCCCCGATCTCATCTTTATCGACGGAGGACGTGGGCAACTTAAACAAGCTGAAGAGGTCATTGCCGCTTCTTTTCGTGCCTCTCAAAAGAGGGCTCCTTTTATTGTGGCGGTAGCTAAGGGCGAGGGGCGTAAAGAGGGCTTAGAGACCTTAATTTTAGGCTATAGCCATGAGGAATTTCATCTCTCTTTAGCCGATAAAGCCTTGCAATTAGTCCTACATATTCGCGATGAATCCCACCGCTTTGCCATAAGCGGGCATCGTGCGCGCCGCTCTAAAGCCCGTACCCATTCTCTTTTACAGGAGATTAAGGGTGTAGGTCCTAAGCGCCGTCAGGCTTTGCTAAAGCATTTTGGGGGTATGCGTGAAATTTTAAGTGCGGGAGTTGATGATTTAGCTAAGGTGCCGAGTATCAGTCAGGATTTAGCTGAGATTATCTACGATAGCTTACACGAGCTTTAAAAAATCTCCTCACTTAAGTTAGGTGAGGAGATCTTATAGCTTAGTGAGACATTACATATTTTACAAACTGAAGCTTAGTGGCATCATCAGCTTGATTGTAAAGCTTAACTAACTGATTGAAGGTAACACCACCGTTAGCATTGCCCTTCTTAGAAGAGGTGGACATATTAGACTGCTGTGAGGAGCTCAGACCCGGGGCACTCATAACCTGATTTTGCTGATAATTGCCAGACATTAAATCAGAAGCGGCAGTGGCCTCGATGATAGGAGAACCATAATCAGTCATACCCATAGTACGCTCGTGACCGGCAACATAGGTCGGGGCATAGAGACGGTTAAGGGTTAAAAGCTCGGTGCGATAGTCACGCATCATGGTAAATCCAGTCTCAGAGGCTAAGATGAAGTAAGAAGCATCAGCCTTAGGGATAGCCTTTTCAGTATTTTTATCGATTAATGTCAATTTCTGAGTACGGGAGAAGCGCTGCGCCTGCTCGATAGTAGTCGGAATATTGTACTCAAAGGTGATGATCTGATCTTTTTTCAGATCCATAATGTCGATGACAATCGGGTTGCTAGCTTGTACTAACTGACTGTCAGAAGCACCACCGAAGGTATCCTTGAAGGAAACTACGATCTGATGACGGCCGGGCTCTAATTCTACAGTGCGGTTAAAGCGGCTGTAGCTTTCAGGATTAGTAACACCGTCAACTAATTCTAAATTGAAGTGAACCGGAACTTTGAAACCGCCCTCGGCAAATACCGGAGCTGAAAAAGCTAAAGCAACTAAGAGTAAACCGGCTTTAATTTTGTTCCTAAACATAAAATTGAATCTCCTGTGAATTGATTTTTGCTTATGTTATCACTCTAAAATAAAAATTCGGCACCGCAAAGCATTTTATTTTCAGCAAGGGCGCGTTCGTTAATTTCAGAGGCGGTGTAATAGATCTCAGGATGAGAGCTGACATCGATTTGCGCTTCGGCAAAAACATTGAAATTAGGATTGACCTGATAGCGCACGCCTAAATTCAGATCGCCTAGGATATTGCTGTGGTGAAAGCGCTTGCAACCATAACCTGCGGTCAGGCCTAAGCCACTGTCAAAGGCATAATCGACTACAGCCTCATAGGAATAGAGGTGGTGGCTATAGTGCTGATAGCGGGTAGACACAAAGTTTAAGGCGGCATATAAGCCATCGCCATAGGTACCATAGGAAATAGCGATACCCTTGTCGATCTTGTGCTCAGGGCGATTGCTATTTGCATAAGCATCGCGCTCGCTATCTTTAAGATTGAACATCGGCTGCATCTTCTGCGCAAAATACTGAAGCTGACGGCTGATATCGCCTTCATAGCTGAACTTATAATAAGCAAGAGCATAGGAGATAGTGATATCAGAGGCTAAACGGGTAGATGCGGCAAAAGCGGCTTGATACTTATAGTTAAGGCCGGTGTCATTGATATTTGATTTAGCACTACCAAAGGAAGCGCGCAGATCCCAACCTAAGGAGGAGAGGGTATACATGATAAGACCCGGGTTCTGATCGCCTGTGAGGTAGTAATCATCGCACTCAAAATCTAAAGTGTGGAAGATATCGCTGACGCCCGCTACAGTGTAGAAAGCATTATCGCCACGGCCAAAGAGCAAGGTACCGTAGTTTTGCGCATCAATACCGATAAATTGATGACGGGCGTGCATGCCGTCAAAGGAATCGCCTGAGGCTACATCCCATTCTGCCATACCTATAGCATAGACATTATCGCTAATTTGACTGCGACCTGACATACCGATACGGGCGGCATTCATAATGCCACCATCGCTTGAGCGATAATCGGCAATTTTATCAGCATGGGCAGCATGCGCATTTTTATAGCTGACCTCGACTTTACCGAAGATATCTAAACTAGTCCCATCTTTATCATAAACAGTAGCGGCTTGTGCGCCGCAGATTGTGGCCATCAGGGCCATTGCAATTAGGCTTTTCTTCATTTTATTTTAGTTTTCTTAAAAATTAGATGCTCTATTATAACAAGATCTACTTTAGCTAATGGAATCTTAAAGCTTAAAATGCGTATGAATAAGATCTAAAAGTTCTAAAGGTGCATAAGCTATAAAGTCAGCTTGCCATAAATTGATATTTCCACAATCATAAATACCATAACCCCACGCTACAGCTATAGCTTGCATTTTAGCATTATGGGCAGCTTTAATATCATTGAGATGATCGCCTACGTAGAGGCAGTTTTCAGCCTGTAAATCTAATTTGCTAAGCGCTAAGCGTAAGGAATCGGGGTGAGGCTTAGGCTTTATACATTCATCTGAGCCTACAATGAGGTCAAGATAAGGACTAAGTCCTAGAGTATTTACAAGATTTTTAGCTAAATCATGGTATTTACCGGTGACTACGGCAATTTTAAAACCTAATTCTTTAAGTTTAGCTATCACCTCTAAAATACCGGCAAAGAGAACAGTTTTAGTGCAGATATTTTTTTGATAAAAATCTAAAAATTCCTGACGCATGAGAGTATCGCGCGGATAATCTAAAAGCATAGCATCGCTGACTTTTAGTGACAGCATAGCTTTAACGCCAGAGCTTACCTGCTCTTTAATTTCCTTTTCACTTACAGCCTCTAAATGCCATTTATCTAGGGTGTGATTGCAGGCATAGAGCAAATCTAAGGCAGTGTCGGCGAGGGTACCATCGAGATCAAAAAGAATTCCACGTTCCATAATTTTTAAGATAAATGAGGCTTCGTGCATAGTTGTGGATAAAAACGAAGTCTCTGTATAATATATTTTG
>USBR01000017.1 GCA_900552905.1 uncultured Succinatimonas sp.
GGACTTTTAATATTAGCGGATTGCCGTGTCATAAAAAACTTACAAAATCCGCGAAGGGACGATATTTCGTCCCTTTTTTTCAATCTGTGATAGATTTTTAGGTGTACCTTGAGGATTAAACCTCTAAGGCCAGACTAACACTGCCATGTCTTAATTAGACTTTAGGCGCGTGATTAGTAAAGCCTAGTACGGCGCGCATTCTCGCGGGCCATCTTCTTGGCGTGGCGCTTGATAGCAGAAGCTTTAGTGCGCTTACGAATAGTAGTCGGCTTCTCGTAGAATTCACGAGCTCTGACATCAGCCAGAATACCGGCTTTTTCGCAGGAACGCTTAAAACGTCTCAAGGCAACGTCGAACGGCTCGTTCTCACGTACTCTAATGACTGGCATGTGGAAAACCACCTCACTTATAAAATAACAGCACTAATCCTATCGCAGGATCAGTAGTAAAAAGAACGTAACAATTCTACATATAAGGAAGCTGAAAGTAAAGCCTTTAACTAAGTTTTTTGACCTTAAATCAGAGTTTTTTTGTGATATAGCTTCACAATTTTGCATAATCACATTAATGTGATTTTTTCCTCTATTTGCATTAAATTAATTAAAGCACTTTTAGTTAATGAATTTTTAGGGATTTTTTATGAAGGCTGTGATTCAAAGAGTAAAACAAGGCTCAGTAAGTGTTGAGGGTAAATGCCTAGGGGCTATCGAGCGGGGGATTGTGGCACTTATTGGTTTAGAGCCACAAGATACTGAGGCTAATATGCATAAGCTTGTGGAGAAGATGCTCAAATACCGCCTCTTTGCTGATGATAACGATCATATGAATTTAAGCCTTAGAGATATTGAGGGTGGTTTATTGTTAATCTCGCAATTTACCTTAGCGGCTAATACTAAATCAGGTCTGCGTCCAAGCTTTGATAGTGCCATGCGCCCAGATGAGGCCCGCGTGCTTTTTGACAAGCTCGTCGCCTATGCTCAGTCTTTATGGCCTCAGGTTCAATGCGGTGAATTTGGCGCCGATATGCAGGTTTCCTTGATAAATGACGGCCCTGTTACCTTTATTTTAGAGGCTTAGGCAATTCGTTTTTTAAAAAGCGGGCAAAGGGGATTATTTTTTGCTAAAATAAACATTTGTGTGAGGCCTATGTAGGGCTTTTTTTGTTTATTATTTGTCTTTTAAAGAAAAAGACACTGATAGCCTGACTTTGGGGACTTAGGATGAGAATTTTAGGAATTGAAAGTTCTTGCGATGAGACCGGCGTAGCTGTCTACGATGACAAAGAGGGCTTAGTAGCACATGCCCTGCACACGCAGATTCCCATGCACGCTCAATACGGTGGCGTGGTTCCGGAACTGGCCTCTCGCGATCATATCAAGCGTGTCGTGCCATTAGTCCGTATGGTCATGGAAAAAGCTTCCATGCAATTGACCGATCTTGATGCTATCGCCTATACCGCAGGTCCAGGTCTTATTGGAGCTCTCCTCGCTGGTGCTATGGAGGCTAATGCTCTCGCCTTTGCTTTAGGCATCCCGGCAGTTCCAGTCCATCATATGGAAGGCCATCTTTTAGCCCCGATGCTTGAAGATCCTAAACCTAAATTTCCCTTTGTCGCCTTACTAATTTCAGGCGGTCATACTATGCTCATCAAGGTCTCAAAGCCAGGTTGTTATGAGCTTTTAGGTCAGTCAGTAGATGATGCTGCCGGTGAGGCCTTTGATAAGACCGCAAAGCTTCTAGGTATCCCTTATCCAGGAGGCCCTGGCCTTGAAAAATTAGCCCAAAATGGCGATCCTAAGGCCTTTAATTTCCCGCGTCCGATGTTAAAGAGCCCTAATTGCGACTTTAGCTTTGCTGGCCTTAAAACTGCAGTTTTAAATGCTGTCTTAGAGCATAAGGACAATTTAGATAAGGTTAAAGCCGATATTGCTCGCGGTTTTACTTTAGCTGTGGCTGATACTTTAGAGTATAAATGCCGTAAGGCCTTAAGAATGACTGGCCTTAAGACTTTAGTGGTCGCAGGTGGTGTCAGCGCTAATACCGATATTCGCAATCGCCTACAAAAGCTCATGGAAAAAGAGCATGGTAAAGCCTTCTTTGCACGCCGGGAGTTCTGTACTGATAATGGTGCCATGATAGCTCAGGCGGGTATGATGCGCTTTAAGGCCGGTGAAATTGGCGATTATAAGGTCAAGGTCTATCCGCGCTGGCCACTTTCAGATTTAAAACCTTTATAAGGATTTTTTCATGGATAAGATCTTTATTGAGGGCCTTAAAGTTGAGTGTATCATCGGCATCTTGCCTTATGAGCGCGAACATACACAAACTTTAATTATCGATATCAGCTTAGAGCATGATTTAACTTTAGCTGGTATTAAGCATGATCTGAGTTTAAGTATCGATTATGCCGCCTTAGCCTCACGTGTGGAGGCCTATGTCATAGAGCGTAAGGCTGAGCTTTTAGAAGAGCTCGGCGTTGAGCTTTGTGATTTGATCTTAAAAGAATTCAAGCCGCAGAAGGTGACTTTAAAATTAAATAAACCTCAGGCGGTAAAAGCGGCCACAGGTGCCGGTATTGAAGTTTCTAAAACTTTACGTTAAATGAACGGAGATTGTCGATGACAACTAGAGTATATCTTGGTGTTGGTTCTAATTTAAATAGAGAGAACTCCTTACGCTTTGCTGTTGCTAATTTAGAGCCTTTATTCAAAAACTTTGTCAAATCTTCAGTTTGGTCAAGCCATGCTATTCGCACCGCTGAGCCTGATTATTTGAACATGGTTGTAGGTGGTGATGTCGAGATGTCCTTACAGGATTTATACGATGCCATCATGGACATTGAGGCTTTAGCTGGTAAAGAGTTAATGTTCAATAACGGCACTAACTTTGGTGTTAAGCGTCGCTTAGATATCGATATCTTAGTCTATGGCGATACCATTACCACCACTCCGTGCAAGTTGCCGCGTCACGATATTCAGGATTATCCGTTCGTTTTATGCCCGTTATGCGAGCTTGACGCTAACTTAGTCCACCCGCTGTTAAATATCAAAGTCGGCGATATTTGGACTGAGATGGAGCCGCGTTTACCTGATAATCACCGCATTGCTAAGTTCGATTTTGATTGGACTGTAGAAGCTCCGAGCTGGAACGGCTCTGAGGAATAATTTACCTCTATGACAATTCTACAAGTGGTAGTGTTGGCCCTTATTCAAGGGCTAACAGAGTTCCTACCCGTCTCATCTAGTGCTCACCTCATCCTTCCTGCGCAATTATTAGACTGGCCTGATCAAGGCATAGCCTTTGATGTAGCGGTACATGTGGGCACTTTAATGGCAGTAATCTTTTATTATTTTTCCGATCTGTTAAAAATTACCGCCGCAACTTTTGAATGCTGTATTCGCCGTAAGCAAAATGTACAAAGCAAGATTGGCTTTTGCATTATTATAGCTACCATTCCTACCTGTATTGCAGGTCTGCTTTTTGAAGGTCAGATCTCAACTTGGGGGCGTTCGATAGCGGTTATCGCTTGGGCTACTATAGGTTATGGTTTACTTCTAGGTATAGCTTCCTATGTTAACCGTCATCTTTTATGGCATAACAACTTTAAAGATGAAGGTAAGCGTCCTGACAGTCTGCATAATTTAAGCTATCTGCAGGCGATTATTATCGGTTTTGCTCAGGCTTTAGCTATTGTTCCGGGTACGTCGCGCTCAGGTATTACCTTAACTGCAGGCCTATTTTTAGGTCTGTCCCCGCAGTCTGCTGCCCGCTTTAGCTTTTTACTGTCAATTCCTATCATTATCGCTTCAGCGCTCTTTGAAGGCTTAAAGCTCTATAAGCATCCTGAACTTTTAGCTCAGGCCGATATTCTCTCTATGAGTTTAGGCGTAATGCTGTCATTTATCACCGCTTTAGCCGTCATTCACCTCTTTATGCGCTATATTGCCAAATCTGGTATGGCGGTATTTGTAATCTACCGTCTGCTCTTAGGTGGCGTGCTTTTGTGGCTTTTAAATTAGTTTAAAAAAAAGGGGACTTTAGCAGTCCCCATTTTTTTAATCGCATCTTACTTTAAAGAAAGCCCGATAATAAGGTTTTAATTTTTTCGCCTTTAAAGGCTGAGGCTTACGATCGTGGAAGGAAGCCTCGTGGAATTTCTTAGGCGGTAAGAGAGCCGGCATCTCATTGCTAGAGTCGTCGATCTCGCTTTTAGGCAGGATTTCAAAATAATCTTCCACAAGTTTAATGCGCTTTAAGCGCATCATCTCGCCAATCTCACGCCCCTTATAGCCCTGTTCGACAAATTCTTTAGCCTTAACAGTAGAGCATAGGGAGAACATACCTAAGAAATAATCGGCACGTGGGAAGGGGCGGTTTTCAAAGCCCTTACGGCCTAAGAAGTCGCATTTACAGCATAATACCCACGGCTTAATGCGCTCAGGGCGGCGCCAGGCATCTAAATGATCTAAGAGATCGACAATACCTGAAGGTCCTTGGCGATAGAGGTGATGCATCTCGCTGTGATAGAGAATGACAAAATAGGCAAAGTCCTCATACTCATTAGGTACATGCAGACGTTTACACATAGCGCGTAAGGGGGCAATACCTAATTCATTGTGAAGGCGATGATGTGGCCATAGCTTCTTTGGGGTAAGACCCTTACCTAAATCGTGACAGAGCATCGCAAAGCGGGTGACAGGATTGTCAGTCTCAGCACATAAACGCTGTACCGTCATGCAAGTATGGACACCGGAGTCAATTTCAGGGTGCCAGCGTTTAGGACCAGGCACACCATAGAGAACATCGATTTCCGGCAGTACATAGCGTAAGGCCTCGCATTGACGCAGAGTTTGAATGAAGACCTCAGGATTAGGTGTGCACAGAGCCTTGTGCAATTCCATCCATATGCGCTCAGGGGTCAGATCGTCTAGTTCTCCTGAAAGCGCGATCTTACGCATCAATTCTAAAGTTTCAGGAGCGATACTAAAGCCCTCGCAATGCAATTTCGCGGCAAAGCGAGCTACACGTAAGACGCGCAGTGGATCTTCAATAAAGGCCTCTGAGACATGGCGCAGGAGGCGTTTGTCTAAATCAGCTTTGCCTCCATAAGGATCGATAATATTACCCTTATCATCCATAGCCATAGCATTGATGGTGAGATCGCGGCGCTTTAGATCTTCTTTGAGGGTGATATTTTCATTGAAGTCGCAGATAAAGCCATGATAGCCAAAGCCCTTTTTGCGCTCAGTACGCGCTAGAGCATATTCCTCATGGGTTTTAGGATGAAGAAAAACTGGAAAGTCGTGTCCGGCTTGTACATACCCGGCATTTAAGAGCATGGTGGGAGTTGCGCCTACCACCACATAATCCCTGTCAGCTCCGGGAATTCCTAAAAGTTGATCGCGGACGGCACCGCCGACTAAATAAACCTGCATTTTTTCTTTTGCCTTGTCTTTGATGTGTATCTTCCATTATGGCAAATACGCACGCGCAAAACACGCAAAAATTTTATCAATTTGTAAAAAAATTAAGAACTTGTATGGTACAAAGCTAAGCTAAGCTAATGACAAAAATCCCACCTTAAGGGTGGGACTTTATCTAAATTAGTAGCGCTCGCGCTTTTTGCGACCTGGGCGGGGGATAAAGACAAAGACAATACCGATAATAGCACCGCCTAGGGCGATGAGGGCACCTTGAAGCCACCAGCGCATCTGCATATCGAGATCGCGGGTTTCAAGCTTCTCGGCGTATTCACGTCTTTGCGTATCGAGTTTTTGAATGGTGGCATTCTTTTCCGCATCGGAGGCCTTAAGCTGGGCATTTTCCTTTTCTAAAACAGCAAGCTTAGAACTTGCCTCAGCATAATCGCGGGATAACTGCGTATCATAATTAGCTAGCTTATATTCAAGCTCGTCAACACGCTTTTGCAAAATATCGACGAGGGCTTTGCCGCAGGGATCTTGCTGCACGTCATTAGTCTGCATCCAATTTTGGCCGTTTTCATCTTCAACTAAGACGAATTTGCCATTATCGCTATAACGGATGAACTTTAATTTATCACCGACATGACGAATGCCGGTAATGCGATAGTTATTGCCAGGTCCTGAGCGGGTCCAGACATTAGCACTATCGGAGACATAGACATCGCTATTGGCCTTTAAAGGCTCAGCTAAGGTCATATTAGCAGCTAAGGATAGCAAGGCTAAGGCGGCGATTTTAGAGAAACTCTTTAACACTTATCTCTTCCTTTGAAAAAACAATGTTTCAATTTTAGCATAAAGGCCTCTAAAGGCAGCATTTAAGACGAGCCTTAGCTTAAGTTAAATTTATTTAAAATTTAAGCGCTAAAAATCTTTTGTGTAAGGCTCTTTAACCTAGATTTAATTTTGATTTTTTCTTTTACATCGATTTGAAGATCTCCTCTTTAAAGTTTGTTAAGATTTGAAAAAACGGGAGCGAGAAATTTATGAATAATAAAGAAGTTGAAATTAAATTTGGTGTTTTAGGCGAGCCTGAGAACTTACTGCGCATTTTATCGAGCATGGGTAAGGTTACAGGCGAGAGAACTGAAAATCTCTCTAATACCTATTTTGATACTACCGATCAGCGCCTTTTTGCGGTACAGGCGGGTGTGCGTATTCGCCGCGCCGATACCTATACTGAGCAGACTTTAAAGGTTAAGGGCGAGAATATTGCCGGTATTCACTCCCGCGGTGAATACAATATTCCTATTCCCTCAGATACTAAAACCCCGATTTTATCTTTATTCCCTAAAGAGGCTTGGGGTCCTGATTTTGATGTTAAGGGAGTACAAGCTGAGCTTAAGGCTGTATGTCAAATCGACTTTGTGCGCCATAGCTTTGATTTTGAAATCATGAATAGCACCTTTGAGGTTTGCTACGATCATGGTGGCATTAAGATGGCCGATGGCTCTTTATATCCTATTAACGAGCTTGAGGTGGAGCTTAAAGAGACTACAGTTGCTGATGATGAGATCGTCATGCTCTTTAGCACCTTAGCGACTTTATTTGCCGAGCGCGGTTTACCCTTAGTTTTAGAGCCTTTCTCAAAGATGCATCGAGCCACTATAGTATTGCAAAATCGCCGCAATTCTTTAGATTTTTCTAATCTCTCGGAAACTACTACTTTAAATGATTATATTTTAGAGCTCATTAAGTGCTTTGAGAGATTATATGGTCTGTTCTTAGTCAAGCACGATCCGCTCGTCTTTACCTATTTAAATTCCACACTCTACACCATGATCCGCGCCTTAAAGCAGTTGAAAAAATCCGGTAAGGCCGCCTTTGCTCAGGGTGAGCGTGAGCCTGTGAATTATTTAGATGATCTAAAGATCATTATCAAGATCTTAAAGTCTCTCTATAAGAAGAGTAATGTCATCGAAGAGAAGTTAACTAAGCTGTCCTTAGCGCATCGCGATGATAAGGTTCAAGAGCAAGTAGAGGCTATGCGTAAGGTCGAATGCCGCTATCAGGCTTTCTTAATTCCTTTGAAGCTAAGACTTTTAATGTCCATGTTGGTTAAATAGTTTGAAAGTATATTATTTAAAATAATGTTAAATACATCTATATTATAAAAAATTATATTTGCTTTAAATTTATAGGCTTTATATATTTTAGATACTCTATCTTTGCTTTTTTCTTTATATATCTCCTCTGATATATAAGCAGCTTTTAAAGCTTCCCCTCACTTGTGCGAGGGGAATTTTTTTTGTCTCTAATGCTTTGATCTAGCATGAAAAATGCGAGATCATTTAAATTTATACTCCATAAGATTAGGTATAATCATCAAAGATACTAAGATCTTTGTTGTGGAGGGATGATGCCGTACGATATTAAGCCCGATCCTTTAAATTTGCCGCCTTTGCCTGAAATTCTGCAAAAGGAGGGCGATAATCAATATGAGCGTTTAAAAAAGCATCTTCCTGAGGAAATTTTTGCAAAATTTGCCGCCCGCTCTGAGTTTTTATATGTATTAGCCTTATCGGATTTTGTGGCTAATACCTTATTTTCCTATCCTAAAGAGTGCTGTGAGCTTTTAGATAAGGGCGCTTTTGATAAACCCTGCTTTGAAGATGATCTAAAGGTTGTAACTGATAGCTATATAGTCACAGGCCTTAGTGATTTTGAATTTAAA
Source organism: uncultured Succinatimonas sp. (assembly GCA_900552905.1). Classification (GTDB taxonomy): domain Bacteria; phylum Pseudomonadota; class Gammaproteobacteria; order Enterobacterales; family Succinivibrionaceae; genus Succinivibrio. The sequence goes on from USBR01000017.1 coordinate 8,155, forward strand.
AAGCGTCTGCGTATTTTAAGACGTACTCGCGCTATGGTAATTGCCTGGCGCGATCTTACCGGTATGGCTACGATTGAAGAGGTGATGGGGGCTTTAAGTACCTTAGCTGAGCATATAGTCCTAAGAACTATCGAGGTCGTGCGCTCTTCCTTTAAGCGCGCCTATGGCGATGCTCTGTGTAAAGACGGTTCACAGATGCCGCTTTTAACCTATGGCATGGGTAAGCTTGGAGGCGTCGAACTCAATTTCTCCTCCGATATCGATCTGATCTTTGCCTATCCTGAAGAAGGTGAGACTACAGGCGGTCCGCGCTCTTTAAGCTTTAGAGAGTTCTTCACGCGCATTGTACAAAGAAGCGCCAATTTCCTTTCAGATATTACGGTCGATAGCTTCTGTTATCGTATCGATTTGCGTCTGCGTCCTTTTGGTGATGCCGGCCCTATGGTTTCAACCTTCGATGGCATGGCGACTTATTATGAAACGCAAGGTCGCACCTGGGAGCGCTATGCTCTAGTGAAAGCCCGTCTTTTAGGCGGTTATAGTGTTTATGGTGAATATGGTCCTGAACTTGTAGGACTTTTGCGTCCCTTTGTCTATCGCCGTTATTTAGATTATGGGGCCGTGCAGTCTTTACGTAAGCTTAAGCATATGATTGAGGCTGAATTAAGACGCAAGCGTCGCCTCAATAATTTTAAATTAGGTGAAGGCGGTATCCGAGAGATCGAATTTATCGCACAGGTCTTTGAGCTTATGCGCGGTGGCCGTTATGAGGAATTGCGTGAGCGCTCTTTGCGTAAGACCCTCATAGCTCTAGCTGATTTAGAGCTCTTACCAGGTAGCGTCGCAACAAAACTTGATGATGCCTATACCTTTTTGCGCCGCTTAGAGAATGTTATTCAGGAGTTTTCAGATAAGCAGACGCAGACTTTACCTGATAGTGAGCGCGATATTGCGCGTATGCTCATTGCCATGAAGCAAAATTCCTTAGAGGATTTTTTAAAGCTTTTACGCGAGATCATGGCCTTTGTGCATCAGGAATTCTGTCAGGTAGTCTCTGATGATGGTAAGGATGAGGATAATGTCGTCGGTATCGATCTATGGGAGAGCGATTATACTAAGGAAGAATTAGCCACAGATCTAAAACAATATTTAAAAAATCCTGAGGAAGCTTTAGATTTAGCTGAAGGTATAGTCTCTCTTAAAAAGACCCTTTCCCGTTATCCAGTAGGCCCTGTCGGACGCGAGACTTTAGTGCGTTTGATGCCTAAGATTATTTTAGCGGTAAGTGCTGAAAGTGAGGCGCCTAATCTCTTTAAAAAGGTTGCAGGCTTAGTGGAGCAGGTAGCGACACGTACGCCCTATATGCAACTTTTAGCGGATAATAATAGCGTCTTACAGCGCTTTATCGGCCTTATTCGAGGCAATGTCTTTGCCTCTGAGCTTATCACCGCTCACCCCATACTCCTAGATGAGTTATTGATGCCTCAGTTTTATCATACCCCGCCTAGCTGTGAGGAAAATCTCTTAAAGCTACAAGAGCGCATGCTGCGGGTGGAAAATGACGATTTAGAGGAGCAGATGGAAGAATTGCGCCTCTTTAAGAAGATCATGATCTTTAGAATCGCTATGTCAGATAAGGCCCAGACACTACCGGTGATGAAGATTTCCGACGCTTTAACTTGGCTTGCTGAGGCTATTGTCAAAGAGCTTTTAGTCCTAGCTTGGCATCAGACCGTCGCTAAATACGGCGAGCCGCCTAATTGCTCAGTTGACGATCCGGGTATGGCTGTCATCGCTTATGGTAAGTTAGGTGGTATTGAATTAGGTTATAAGTCAGATTTAGACATGGTCTTTATCTGCGATAGTACCGATGAATATACGCAGGGAGAAAATAGCGTCAGCTGTTTTATGTTCTATCAAAGACTAGTACAGCGTATGCTTCATCTCTCCGCGACCCGCACTACAGGTGGTGTCCTTTACGACTTAGATATGCGTCTGCGTCCTGATGGCGATTCAGGTTTACTCATTTCCGATATTCGCTCCTTTGAGCAATATCAGAAAAAACGCGCCTGGACTTGGGAGCATCAGGCCTTAGTGCGTGCCCGTCCTATTGCCGGCTCGCGCAAGATCATCTCTGAATTCAATCGTATTCGTAACGATGTTCTAAGAACACCGCGCGATGGCGCTAAATTGAAAGCTGAGGTTTTAGAGATGCGCAATAAGATGCGCAAGCATTTAGATCGAGGTAGCGACAAGCTCTTTGATTTAAAGCAAAGCCGCGGGGGCATGGTGGATATTGAGTTTATCGCGCAATATCTGACCTTAAGAGAAGCGCCTTTACATCAGGGCATGTGCTTATGGTCAGATAATGTACGTATTTTTGATGAATGTGCGCGCTTAAATCTTTTAGATCCAAAGCTATGTAATGAGCTTAAACAAGCTTATTTAGATCTGCGCGAATGCTATCATCAGATCTCACTTGCCGACTTACCGCGCCTTGTAGCCATTGAGCATCGCCCGGAAGTCTGCGTGGAGATTGCTAAGATTTGGGAGAGGGTTTTCTCCTAATCGTTGATGTCAAAAGGATCATCAGCAAAGACAGTATGGGCAGGCGGGATTTCAAATTCTAACTGTCCATTTTTATTGGCAACCTTAGGGCCAAGACCGGCTGGACACTTGTAGGCGCGGCCTGAGAGGGCAACACCGACGAGATTTAAAGTTAAAGCGCCAGCATAAGCGTGGGTCTCAACTAGGTGTGTAGCACCTAATTTAGCGGCATCATATTGCAACTGAAAACGGGCAGTTTGAATAGTGCCCACCGGGCCAGTATCGACATTGCCTAAGAAGGTACAACCCTGTACTTCTTCAGGCAAAGCGGTCATAACGTGATTGGCCTTGGCAATTTCTAGATCTGAATAACAACCATTAAGGCTTAAAGCTAATGTTGCTGCTACCGGAAGTAACCAGCCTTTCATAAATTTCCTCTAATTTCTCTCTTTAAAGCTAATGCTTAATCATGGGATAGCGATTGTCCTCGCCCTCCGGAGTAGTTTTAAAGCGACGATGCAACCATAAATACTGCTCAGGAGCCATACGGATCATCTGTTCTAGTACTTGATTTACCAAGATGGTATCTTGTGTTGCATCCTCAGTAGGGAAGTTCTCTAAAGGCTCGCCTACAAATAATTGATATTTGCCGTCTTTTCTAATGGTCCAAGACGGTTGTACGAGGGTGTTTTTTACCCTAGCTAAATTATGAGTACCTACGACCGTAGCGGCCTTGTCGACACCAAAGAAAGGTACAAAGACCGAGGCGGTTTTACCATAATCCTGATCGGGAGCATACCAAATCGGTAAATTACGCATTAGGGCCTTGATCATACTCCTCGGATCGCGACGGTCAACTAAAGCGAGATTATTTTTTAAACGACCATGAACCTGTGCCCATTCCCATACAGGGTGATCGGTAGGACGATAAACGCCGATACCGGGGGTGACATAGAGCGCATAGAGACGGGCCATGATTTCTAAATGCACAAAGTGAGCGGTTAAAACTAAGATAGGGCGACCTGAGGCTGCGATTTCCTGAGCCCGTTTTAATTGCTCCTCATCGATACAGGAGTGTTTAAGTAAACGCTTTTCAGACCAAAACCAGGCCATACCGGTTTCAAAAATGGCCTGACCTGAGTTTTCTTGAACCTTCTTTGAAAGAGTATGACGCTCCTTGTCATTAAGTTCAGGGAAGGCTAATTCTAAATTGCGTCTTAAGACATATTTGCGGCTAGGACTAATGGTGCCTAAGAGGCGGCCTAATTTGCGCCCTAAGAACATGAGGCATGGATAGGGAAGAATGGTGACAATGAGATATAAGGCAAAGATAGTAAGCCAAGCGCCCCAGAAATGTGGATGGAGCATTTGTTTGACAAAGATGGCCTTATCGACAAAACCTTTACCCCAACCTTTCTGAACAATGGTGAAACGCTTTTTTTCCTTCTCTTCGGCAGCTTTCTTCTGCCAGCTTGGATGTAAATTGATTGGTTTTTTTGGCATATGTTTTTTCTTTAAAATTTAACTTAGGCTTAATTTTAATGAAGTTTTTCCCCCTGTTATTTTAGCCTAAGTTTAAGTTTCTTACAGATTTACGATTGATAAGAATTGTTAAAAAGTCCGGAAGCTTAAAGCTATAGTCATGCTTATAAAGAGCAAGTGAGAGCCTTGTTGCGGAGGCTCCCATGTCGGCTACGGGGTTAGTAATGGTAGTTAAAGCCGGATTTAGGCATGAGGAGAGGAAGAGATTATCAAAGCCTATAAAGGAGACTTCCTCAGGTACTTTAATGCCGGCATTGATAAAGGAGGCCATGCAGGAGGCGGCGAGGGCATCGTTATAGGCTGCCACTGCGGTAAATTGACCGCGGTATTTAAGCAAGGTCTCAGCGGCGCGAGCACCACCTTCTAAAAGGGGAAGCTCTGAGAGAATAATGCGCTCATTAACCTCAAGATTATTATCGCGCAAAGCGCAGAGATAACCGGCTAAACGTTCAGAAGCATCGACAATATGGTGCGAGGAATTGATAAAGGCGATCTTGCGGTGGCCGTTTTTAATGAGAGTGGACACGGCTAAATACATGCCTTGGAAGTTATTGATATTGACACAGCGATCTTCAAAGCCCGGCAAAATGCGATTGATGATCACCATATAGGAAAAATCCTGCATATAGCGGGCAAGCACGCGATCGGGTATGGCTAGAGCATGGATCACAAGGCCTGAGCACTGATGGGATAATAAGTTTTCAATAGCTCGTTGCTCACGTACAGGATCGTGAAAACCCTGCGCCACTAAGAGCGCTTTACCGTTTTCATGCGCTACCTCTTCGCAGGAGCGGACCATGACCCCAAAGTATGGATCTGACACTTCGGAGACTAAGACGCCGATGATTTCACTGTCTTTTTGGGCTAAGGCGCGAGCATTGGCATTGAGATAAAAGCCTAATTCTCTTTGCGCGTTTAAAACGGCATCGCGCGCTTTTTGACTGACTTTGGCCGTACCATTTAAAACACGGGAGACTGTGGCTACAGATACCTGCGCGAGTTTGGCAACATCGCGGATGGTAGGGGCCTTTTCCGGGTTTAGGTTTGGTTCTGACATTCTGTTTTTTCCTCTAGCTAGTACCTTCAATGGTAAACGTTTACACACTATTTGTCTAAACACAGAACGCAAAAAAGCTTGCATGAAATAAAAAAAATCTAAAAGCGTGAAGAGTTTCACAAAAAAAATCACCAAAAGAGTTAAATTGATCCTATAATAAATTCATGTAAACGCTTACATCAGCTTTTTTAACGGCTTTACGGAGATATTAAATATGGCAACTATTTTGGTCACTGGTGGTGCAGGTTATATCGGTAGTCACACTGTAATTGAGCTCGTCAATGCAGGTTATGAGCCGGTTATCTTTGACAATTTCTGCAATTCTAAGCCAGCAGTTTTAGCTCGTATCAACAAGATTTGTGGCAAGAACGTCCCCTTTGTTTGCGGCGATATCAGAAGCCGTGAGCAGTTAGAGGTCGCCTTCAATACCTATAAGATCGATGGCGTTATCAATTTTGCCGGTTTAAAGGCAGTAGGTGAGTCCGTCAAGAAGCCTTTAGAGTATTATGACAATAACGTCAATGGTGCTCGTGTCTTATTAGACGTCATGAAGGCCCACAATTGCTATAACTTCATCTTCTCCTCCTCAGCTACCGTTTATGGCGAGCCTGATAGCGTACCTTTAACTGAAAACTCTCCGGTAAAGCGTGCTAACTGCCCGTACGGCCAGACTAAGGTCGACATTGAATATATGTGCCAGGAATTACAGAAGGCCACTCCTGAGTTCTCCATGGTGCTCTTACGCTACTTCAATCCAGTTGGTGCCCACAAGTCTGGCCTCATCGGTGAAGATCCGCGTGGCATTCCGAACAATCTCATGCCGTACTTAACTCAGGTTGCTGTAGGCCGTCTGCCGTATTTAAATATCTTTGGTAACGATTATCCGACCCCCGATGGCACCTGCGTCCGTGATTATATCCACGTTGTTGACTTAGCTAAGGGCCACGTTGCCGCTTTAAATCACTGCCTCAATAAGGCCGGTACCCATATCTACAACTTAGGTACAGGTGTAGGTTATAGCGTTTTAGACATGGTTAAGGCTTTCTCTAAGGCTATTGGCCGTGAGCTTCCTTACAAGTTTGCCGCTCGCCGTCCGGGTGATGTTGTGCAGTGCTACTCCGATGCTACTAAGGCTAAGGAAGAATTAGGCTGGACTGCGACCTTGAGCTTAGACGACATGACCGCAGACTCTTATAATTGGCAGAAGAACAACCCTAACGGCTACGAAGACTAGTAGGAGCAAATATAATGAGCAACTTTGATGTAACATCCCATCCGCACCGTCGTTATAACGCCTTAACTGGCGAGTGGATCTTAGTATCTCCGCATCGCGCTAAGCGTCCGTGGTTAGGTCAGGTCGAGAAATTACCGCCTGAGATCCGTCCTAGCTATGATCCTAAGTGCTATCTGTGCCCGGGCAATACCCGTGTCAGTGGTGATGATAACCCTAAATACAATGGCACCTATGTCTTCACTAACGACTTCGCTGCTTTAACTCCGGATACTCCTTTAGATGCTCCTGAGAGCAACGATCTCTTTAAGATTGAGCCGGCTCGCGGTACTGCGCGTGTGATCTGCTTCTCTCCAGATCACGGCAAGACCTTACCGGTAATGCCGGTTGAAGCCATCCGCGGCGTTGTTGATTTATGGGCCGATCAGTTAACTGAATTATCTAAGACCTATAAGTATGTTCAGTTATTTGAGAATAAGGGCGCCGTCATGGGCTGCTCTAACCCGCATCCGCACGGACAGATCTGGGCCTGTGGCTTCTTACCTGAGGAAATCCTCAAGGAATTAAAGTGCCAGAAGGAATATTATGCTAAGCACAATACTCCTTTACTCTTAGATTATGTCAATGCTGAATTAGAGAAAAAAGAGCGCATCATTTTCGAGACTGAGTACTTTGTGGCCTTAGTACCGTTCTGGGCTTTCTGGCCGTTTGAGACTATGCTCTTACCTAAGTTTAAGGTACAGACCATCGATCAGCTGACCTCTGAGCAGCGTGATGATTTAGCTGTTGCCATCAAGCGCTTAACCTGCCGCTATGACAACCTCTTTGAGTGCTCCTTCCCGTACTCCATGGGCTGGCATAATGCTCCTGCCGATGGTGATGAGCACCCTGAGTGGCAGTTACATGCTAACTATTATCCGCCTCTCTTACGTAGCGCTACTGTTAAGAAGTTTGTCGCCGGTTTTGAGCTTTTAGCTGAAAAGCAGCGTGACTTAACTGCTGAGCAGGCTGCAGCTAGACTGCGTGATTTATCCGATATCCACTACACTGAGAACAAATAAGAGAGGAAGACTAGACTTATGGCAAATGTAACCTTAGCAACTATCGACGCCTTCGTAGCAAAATTCGGTGAGAAGCCGACCATGCAGTGCTATGCTCCGGGCCGTGTAAACGTCATCGGTGAGCACACTGATTATAATGGCGGTTTCGTCATGCCGTGCGCCATTAAGTATGGTACCTCTATGGCTGCTAAAGCTAATGGTACTAATAAGATGCGCATCGTTGCTTGTGATTTAGACAATGATTACGATGAGTTTGAGATCTCCTCTAATATCGAGAAGCATGCCGATAAGCTGTGGGTAAACTATCTGCGCGGTATGACTCAGCTCTTAGTACAAAAGTGTGGCGATAAGGTTCAGGGCTTAGATGTTACCATTTCCGGTGACATTCCTCAGGGTGCTGGTTTATCTTCCTCCGCTTCCTTAGAGGTATGTTTTGGTAACTTAGTAAACGGCGCCTTCAATTTAGGTGTAGGTCTGCAGGAAATCGCCCTCATGGGTCAGGCTTCTGAGGCTTATATCGGTATGAAGTGCGGCATTATGGATCAGACCATTTCCGCTTGCGGTGTTGCCGATCACGCTTTACGTATCGACTGCAAGAGCTATGAGCTCACTCAGGTTAAGGTTCCTGAGGATCTCGTCATCTTGATCTTAAACTCTAACGTTAAGCATCAATTAGTCGGCTCTGAGTACAACGATCGTCGTAACGATTGTGAAGAGGCCGCTAAGATCATCGGCGTTGACTTATTACGCGATGCAAGCTTAGAGATGTTAGAAGCTCACAAATCTGAGATGACCGATGTTGTCTATCGTCGTGCTTTACACGTCATCACTGAAGATGAGCGCGTTTTAGAGGCCTCAAAGGCCTTTGAAAGCGGCGATCTCGCTAAACTTGCTGACTTAATGTATGCCTCTCACTGCTCGATGCGTGACAATTTCGAGATCACCATCCCTGAGATCGACGGCTTAGTTGAGATTGTGCGCGAAGCCTTAGGTACTGCTAAGGGTGCAGTCCGTATGACCGGTGGTGGCTTCGGCGGTTGCTGTGTCGCTGTAGTTGAGCCTGAGAATGTTGAGAAGGTTAAGGAAGCTGTTAAGGCTAAGTATAAGGCAATTGCTGGCCGTGACGCTACCATCTTTGAGACCCATGCTTGCAACGGTACTCACTTTGAGATGATCTAAGAGTTTAATCTAAACTCCTAAATAAGGCCTCCTTAGAATAGCTTTCTAAGGGGGCTTTGTGCTTTTAGACATAAGCGTGGGTATTTTGCTAAAATCCTGCTAAAGGAGATTGCTATGGACGCTGAGAAGAAAAATACATATGAAGTTAAAGGCGGCTTTGATAGCTTAATTCATGCTATTGAAGAGATGGGACAGATTAAGATCGATCTCAATGCTCCGCGTGAGAAAATCGATCTTGCAGCCATGCGCCGTCATGAGGCTTTACTTGCAAGTCAGGAAATACAAGCTCAACGTCGTGAAAATCGCCGGCTCCAAATTGAAGATATACACAAAAGTGGCGAGGTCAATGCGCAGTGGACTTTTTCAAAACTCATTTGCGATACTAGCAATCATAATGCCTTCGATAATGCTAAGAGCTTTTGTAAGAATTTAAAAATCTTTGAAACAAGCTTGATGTATTTTGTGCAAGGAGGGCCGGGTACTGGTAAAACGGCGCTCTTACATGCAATTGCTAATGATATTCTCGATACTAGCAATCGCAATGTCCTGATTTTAAGTTATGACGAGTTTAAGCGCTGTCGTATCTTCACTAATAAAGATTCCATTGAGCTTAATGCCGAAAAGCAACAAAACTGGGAGCGCTATTGCTCGGTAGATGTGCTCTTTATTGACGATCTCTGCGGCAATAATGAAGGCTTGACCATCTTTGATCAAAAGATCTTCTCGGAGCTTTTACGCTATCGTTTAGCAAAAAAGCTACATATAGTTATCTCAACGCCAGTACAATTTAAATTTGTGCATCAGGCCATAGGTGATAGCTGTTATGAGGCGATTAAAGAATATCAGGTGAGCGCGAATATACTCTATGGCAATAGCCGTCGTGCCCCTTTATTTGTGGAAGGAGTTCCTATTATTTAATATGGCTGCAATTATCGCTTTTGATTTTGGTACCGGACATATTGGTGTGGCGGTGGGTAATGATGTTACGAAGACCGTATCGCCCCTCAAAGCTCTCAAGGCCCGTGATGGTATTCCCAATGATATGGATATCAAGAATTTATTAAATGAGTGGCGCCCGCAGCTTTTAGTGGTAGGCTTACCTTTAAATATGGATGGCACCACGCAACCTCTGACCTTTAAAGCTAAAAAATTTGGCAATCGTTTAGCGCAAAACTATAAGCTTAAGGTGGTCTTTATCGATGAGCGCTTGACCTCCTGTGAGGCTAAGGATGCGATCTTCTCCCAAGGGGGCTTTAGAGCTTTAGCTAAGGATAAAGGGCGTATCGATGCAGCTGCAGCCGCCTCAATCTTAGAGCAGTATTTTAGTGAGTATGCACATGGACAAGAATAAAGTTCTAGCAATCTTAGATGAGATTGAAGAGGAGCTCCATAAATTAGAGCTATGGGGAGGCCCTGAGGGCCGACCTGAAGAGCAAGCTTTTGCAAGCGCTGTTCCTTTTTTTATGGATACCATGGATTTTCATCAATGGCTTGAATATGTAGCTTTACCTAAATTGCGTGATCATATAGAAGTGCATGAAAAATTACCCCACGGCATGCTCATCCATACCTATGCTGAGGAGTATTATCGTGAGAAATACATCGACTTTGCTTATTTAATTAAGCTTTTGCGTATTTTAGATTCCTTCTCTCGTCGCAGCTAAGAGGCTTTTATGGATTATCAAGCGGAAATTGCGCGTTTAGGGGCTTCGTTAAAGCCTCTATATGCTAAATATCATAAGATCTATGCCACGGCTGAATCTCTAACTGCCGGTCTCATCTCCTCAAGCATAGTCAATACCCCAGGCTCCTCAGCCTATTTTGATCGCGGCTTTGTCACCTATTCAAATGAAGCGAAGATGGAGCTTTTAGGCGTTAAGGATGAGACTTTAAAGGCTGTAGGCGCTGTGAGTGATGAGACCGCTTTAGAGATGGTAGCAGGCGCTTTAGAGCATTCACATGCCGATATTGCCGTAGCCGTCACCGGTATTGCCGGACCTGATGGTGGTAGTGACTTAAAGCCTGTAGGTACAGTGTGGATTGCGGTTATGCATAGAGGACAAAAGCCTTATGCTAAGCGTTTTGTCTTTGCAGGCACTCGCGAAGAGGTGCGCGATCAGACTGTGATCGCCGCCCTCAGCGCTATTGGTGATTTAACTTTAGGTATAGAGCCTTTTAACCGGAAATCTTGATTTTAAGCTCAGGATCTATATCAAAATCAAGATCGTCTATCTCTAGATCATCAAGCTCGATTTTATGGACGCGGCGACCGCGACGATAATCATCGTCATCGTCGTCGTCATCATCGTCATAATAGTGCTTATTCTTTTTTACCTTATAGTGACCTTTATGATAGCCGTTGTCATCAACATAATGCACCGTGCAGGCATTGAGGGCAAACAGCGAGAGCGTCATAAAGGCTATCAGCAATAGTACTTTAGATTTAATCATAGTTTCCCCTTAGTCTCTTAGAAGATGACGGTGTTTTTTAAGCTTTACTTAAGTATAGGCATAAAAAAGCCAGCTGCAAAAATTTCCTCCCTAAAGCTTAGCTTGGAATGATTAAGCTTTAAGCTCCTTTACTATGTCGTTTTCCCACAAGTTGACATCCATTTCTAAACTAAAGCTATCATAGTGGCGATGATGCTTATGATAATGCTGAGGATAGTTATAGTGATAAGGCCTTACTGTAGGGTGAGGGCGTGGTTTAGGATAGGCGACAGTACAGGCATTGAGCGTCAATAGAGATAAGGCAATGCTTATAAGTAAGATGGTGGTTTTGCGCATAAGTTCTCTCCTTAATTTAATAAAAGCATTATCAAGTTAAAAAATTAGGAAAAACTTAGAGCTTTACAAACTTCTATGCTTTGCATCGCGGATTTTGTAAGTTTTTTATGACACGGCAATCCGCTAATATTAAAAGTCC
>USBR01000018.1 GCA_900552905.1 uncultured Succinatimonas sp.
CAGAGACCAGCTGTTCCTAGAGCTCTTCTTCGACGAATCTGATTGAGTGTAGATTACACGGTTTTCAGGTTAATAAATGTCTTTGTAATGTTCTGATTTTGGTCTAATAGCGCGGTTTACGCTTATAAAAAAAACTCCCCTATAGGAAAATCTATAAGGGAGTAAAACTGTCGTTTCACTTTATCTTGGCAGTAAAACTCTGATTATTGGAGATACTTAGAGAAGCTCATGAAGTGCTCACGCTGCTGCTTAAGTCTAGCAATGGTATCCTGAACATTTAAGGCATAAGGCTCCTGATAGTTGAAGCTCATGATGGTGTCTTTATATTCCTGATTTTCATTAGCAATCTTTAAGACAGCGGCGTTGATCTTCTCAACGATAGCAGGATCAGTGCCCTTAGGGGCGAATATACCGTACATGGTATCAATGGTCAGGTTTTCTAAGCCTAATTCCTTAGCAGTAGGAATATCCGGAGTGGCAGGGAGTTTCTCAGACATTAAGGTTGCTAATGAACGAACCTTACCAGCCTCGATATATTCCTTAGCTAATGTATACGGAGCGATGGTAGCATCAATATGGCCACCTAAAAGTGAGGTCATACGGCCAGAAGCATCACCACCGGCATCAACCATAGCAAATTGGGCTTCCTTATCTAACATCATAACTAAGGCGGCAATATAGGAGGAACCACCCATAGCCACACCTAATTTAATGGTTTCAGGATTTTTCTTGGTAGCGTCAATTAAGTCATTGAGATCTTTATAGGGGGAATTACCCTGAACAATGATGTTCTCACCACACTGCTTACCATAAATAGCAACCGGTTCAAAAGCATCATAACCAAAGTCAGAAAGGCCTGAAGCTTCGTTAGAGGCTAAGGATACGGTATTGGTGGCAATTAAGGTATAGCCATCAGGTTTAGCATCCTTGTACTGAGTTAAGGCGATAGAGCCGTTAGCACCGGTTACGTTCGATACGACTACGGAAACACCTAACTCTTTTTCTAATAAACGAGAGATGAGTCGAGCGTTATAGTCGGTGTCACCACCGGCACCATGAGAGCAGATCATAGTAATAGTCTTGCTCGGATAAGCGTCGTCAGCCATAGCAGGAGCGGCACTAAATAACATGACTGTGGCGGAAGCTAATAAAGTTTGTTTGATTACATTTTTCATTTTTATTATTCCTCGTCTTGGATTAAAGCGGATTCTTTTTTCTGACGCATCAGAGAATAGATGACTACAAAAATAGTGAACACTAAGAAACCAATAGCGATCGGATGCTCAAAAACACTAGAAGGATCAATGTTGTAATGCTGTACGGATCTACGGAAGTTCAACTCAAAGATCGGACCTAAGATGAAGCCTAAAATCATCGGTACATGCGGAATCTTAGCCTTTAAGAGGACATAGCCCATGAAACCGAAGGCCATGACAGACCAAACGTCGAATAAGCGGTTGGCGTTGCCGATAGCACCGATAATGCACAGCATGATGATGACAGGCATTAACCAGTATTTCTTTAACTTTAAGATCTTAACGAATACTCTGATACCGAATAATTCTAAGAACAGCATGGCAATAGAGGCTAAGATCATGGCAGCATAGATACCGAAGACTTCAACACCGTTCTTATCGAAAATGAGCGGACCTGGGGCAATTTGATGCACCATTAAACCACCTAATAACATGGCAGTAGCGGCGTCACCAGGAATACCTAAGGTTAACATCGGGATCATAGCACCACCGATACCGGCGTTATTGGCAGATTCAGAAGCGACTACACCGTCCATGATACCAGTACCGAATTTTTCAGGGTGCTTAGACTGATTCTTAGCGGCAGTGTATGAGAGCATGCCGGAAATAGCGCCACCGATACCCGGTAAAATACCGATAATAATACCGATGAAGGAAGAGCGGAGCATATTCCATTTTTGAGCGAAGAACTCAGGTAAGGTAAAGCCAAAGCCCTTAATCTTTACATTGCTATCATTCATGGTAGCTTCAACTGGATGCTTAGCTTCCTCAGCTGCCTTAATGACTTCAGTGATAGCGAAAAGACCGATTAAGAGAGTTAAGAGGGCAAAGCCAGAATTTAATTCGGCAGTACCAAAGGTAAAACGCTTAGCAGAATCAACCGGGGCTAAACCTACGGTAGCTAAAATCACACCAATAAGACCACTGATTAAGCCTTTTACAAGATCTCTACCGGTTAGGGAAATTACCAGTGATAAGGCACACAGGGATAAGGTGCAGTATTCGTAGGGACCAAACTTAATGGCAACAGCAGCGATAAGTGGGGCTGCTACGATAAGGACGATGATACCGACGATGGTGCCACAGAAGGAGAAGACGACACCGGTACCTAAAGCCTTGCCAGCTTGACCTTTTAAGGCCATTGGACGGCCGTCAAAGCAGGTAGCAATAGATGATGGAGTTCCTGGAATATTTAGTAAGATCGCACTGATCAAGCCTCCGGAAATACCACCAATATACAGGGCAATTAAGGTAGAAACACCCTGAATCGGGGTCATGGTATAGGTCAAAGGCAGGAACATGACGATAGCCATGGTGGCAGTCAGTCCCGGAATTGAACCGAAAACGATGCCTACGAATACACCGACGATGATGAAGAAGATCACCGTTAAGTCGCAGACAGATAAAAGTCCTTGTAAAACTTCAGTCATGATATCCTCTTACTCGAACAGCTTGCCAACAGGGAGCAAGACATCAAGCCAGTAAACGAATACACAGAAGGCAGCGACGCCACTGACCACACCTAAGAGTGCGGCTTTAATAAAACTACGTTCTTTTTCCGGCATTAAAATCAAGGTCTGTAAGAAAATATAGACAGCACTTGAAATGATAAAGCCTACATATTCCAAAGTAATTGCATACAGGAATAAGGCACCAAAGGTGTAGATAATTTGGGAATTTTCTTTAAATAAAGCTACCAGATTAAAAGGTTTCTTTTCGCCAGTCTTTTCGTCTTTAAAGCTCTTGCGGAAAGGACGTGAAATTAAGCACAGAGCCAGTAATAACATGCAGACTGCCCATACCTTTGGCATGGTCTGGGAATTGACGATAGACTTTCCCATTCCCGGGAAGATACGCACGGTACAAGCCTGCATATAGTAGAGAATGGAAAAGACCGCCAATACTATTCCAGTAATAAAATCTGTACGATTTTTCATGTGACGGTCCTTATAATGACTTAGGAGTTAGCTGCTAAGAGCTTTTCGTAAATAACACGCATCTCTTCTTTGCTTAAATCCTTAGGATTGTTATTAAGTAAGCGCGTTACTTTAGAGGCACCCTCAACTAAAGAGTCGATGACATCGGCAGTTACACCTACAGCCTTAAGGTCGCATTTAACGTTAAGGTCACGGTTGATGGCATATAATTCATCAACAAATAACTGAGCGACTTCTTCTTTAGTCTTACCCACAACATCAAGGCCTAAGGCCACGGCCATCTCATAGTACTTGTCTAAGCAAGAGTTCTTGTTAATGTCCATGACTAACGGCATTAAAATGGCGTTAGAGAGACCATGCGGGATGTGATAACGGCCGCCTAAAGGATAGGACAGGGCGTGAATAGCGGTGGTGCTAGAGGAAGCAATGCAGATACCGCCGTAGCAGGCTGCTAATAGCATCTTTTCGCGAGCCTCTAAATTTGAGCCTTCGAGGTAGCACTTGCGTAAGCTTTCACCGACTAAACGAATACCAGCTAGGGCAAAGGCGTCAGATAAAGGATTGGCTTTTTTAGAGATATAGCATTCCATTAAGTGGCATAAGGCATCAACACCGGTATTAGCGGTAATGTGCGGAGGTAAGCCTTTAGTTAATTCAGGATCTAAAATTACGGCATCAGCCACCTCAAAGTCACAGACGATACCAACCTTTAAGTTCTCCTCAGGCACTAAAACAATGGCATTAGGAGTGGCTTCAGAACCAGTACCAGCAGTGGTTGGAACCATGAGAGTCGGCACACCACGAACGGTAGGCTTTGCACCTTTAACCATTTGCTCTAAGGTGATATCGTTTTTGAGCATTAAGGATACGAGCTTGGTGGTATCCATAGAGGAACCGCCACCAATGGCGACTAAGAGTTCGCAGTTTACAGCTTTAGCCTGCTCAAAAATGTGGTTTACCTGAGCTACAGAGGGCTCTGGCGGTACATCATTGATAACGTGAACAGCACAGCCTGCCTGCTTTAAAGCTTCCTGAGCGCTGTCAGTAAGGCCTAAACCATAAACGCCTTTATCAGTGATTAAAACGACGTTCTTAGCATTGAAGGATTTGGCAACATCAGCTGCCTGAGCAATAGAGCCAGCACCACCGATAATGCGTCTTATAGAGGTTTGTGAGTATAAAGCCATTTTTTTGTCCTCCTTATTTATCAGCCCAACGTGGGTGCTTATAAACCTCAGGATTGCAAACAGCAGGCCATTTCTCACCACGTAAGATGGCGGCAACACCACGAGCTGCACCAGTAGCTACGTTAGAAGCTGCCTCACGGGTTTGACCGGCCATGTGCGGGTAAGCTATGACATTGTCTAAGGATAAGAGTGGATCATCAGCAGGAACCGGCTCTTTTTCAAATACGTCTAAGCAACAAGCCTGGATGACATTATTCTTTAAGGCCTCATAGAGATCCTTTTCATTGATGATGCCACCACGTGCGCAGTTGATGAGGATGGCGTTGGACTTCATAGCTTCAAGTTGTGGCTTGGAGATTAAGTTGCGGGTTTCGTCAGTTAAAGGTACGTGTAAGGAGATGACATCAGCATCCTTGAGGATAGGATCGATGGAGGTTACATAACGATAACCTAAGCTTTCAACAACCTCAGGCTTTACGAAAGGATCGTAGACGATGACAGACATGCCAACAGCAGCACTCATCTGAGCTAAGATGCTACCGATATTGCCATAACCGATAAGACCTAAGGTCTTGCCACCGATTTCATAGGCTTTGTATTCGCTACGAACTTTGAAGTTGCCCTTACGGGTTTCCTTGTCAGCACGAACCATATCCTTAGCAGCAGCGAACATCATGGTGAAAGCGCACTCAGCAACAGAGCGGGAGTTAGCGCGTGGAGCGATAACAACCGGAATACCTAACTCAGTTGCAGCTTTAACATCAACGTTATCAACACCAACACCCGGACGACCGATAACTTTTAAGTTCGGGCATTTTTCCATGGTGGCACGGTCAATGTGACCGATACGGATGATTAAACCATCAGCATCCTGAACAAAGGGTAAGTATTCATTAGGTTCACCAGTGTTGGAAACTTCGATGTTTAAGTTATCTGCCTCAAGGATGGCAACGCCATCCTTGTGCAGAGGCTGAGTAATAACAACTTTCTTAGACATAATTTAAAACCTCTGCACCTAGAATTACTTGTAAAGCTTGAAGACTTCTAATAAAGCGTCGTCGATAGCCTTGTTTTCGATATTAGACGGAGCACGAGCGGGACCGGTACCATTGCCTAATAAGGCAGAAGCGCGCTTAACTACGGAGTTCGGGTTACCCATCTGCATGACGTTGCGGAACGGACGAATCTTCTTCTGAGCCTCATTAGCCTCGTCAAACTTGCCTTCCTTCCAGAGGTTGTAGATAGAAGCCATGAGCTCAGGGAAGATGTTAGAGCAACCGGAGATAGCACCAGCACCACCGGCTTGTAAGGTCCAGAGGATGAGAGAGTCAGAACCGGCTAAAACATTGAGGCGTGGATCGGTGTTTTCGATGTACTTTAAGGTGTTGTCGAAGTTACCAGAGCTGTCCTTGATACCGA
Source organism: uncultured Succinatimonas sp. (assembly GCA_900552905.1). Taxonomy (GTDB): domain Bacteria; phylum Pseudomonadota; class Gammaproteobacteria; order Enterobacterales; family Succinivibrionaceae; genus Succinivibrio. The sequence continues at coordinate 5,800 of USBR01000018.1, forward strand.
TGATGTTCGGGCACTCAGCGGCGAGCTTCTTAACAGTCTTAAAGTCGATATTGTTGCCAGTACGTGCCGGAATATTGTAAAGGAGGATCGGTAATTCGGTGCAGTTAGCTACAGCCTTGTAGTGGCGATAGAGATCGTCCTGACTGATGCCGACGAAGTACGGGGAGATTACGGATAAGCAGTCAACACCACCTAAAGCAGAAACTTCTTGGGTAAGCTCAATGGTCTCTTTGGTGGTAACACAACCAGTACCAGCATAGAAAGGCACGCGACCATCAACAGCTTCACGAGCGGCCTTAATGATCTCGATCTTCTCTTCAGCGTTGAAAGCATAGAACTCGCCGTTAGTACCTAAAGCGAAGATACCATGAACACCGGCTTTGATGAGCTTATCGATAAATTTCTGATAAGCGTCTTTGTTAAAGTTCTCATTGTCGTCTAAAGCGGTTAAAACAGGGGTAATAACACCATAAGGTTTGAACATAATAGAAATCTCCAAAAAATATTTTTTAAATTAAGCTAATTCGTCGGCAAATTTGACAGAGCCCATCTGAGCACCAATATCCATAGCAACACTCATGGACTCAGGATCGGCAATGCCTTGACCGGCAATTTCAAAAGCAGTTCCGTGATCAACGGAGGTTCTGATAATCGGGAGGCCCACAGTTACGTTAACACCAGAGCTAAAGCCTAAGACTTTAAGCGGGATGTGGCCTTGATCGTGATACTGTACTACTACAATATCGAATTCCTTGCGGTTAGCAGCACGATGGAAGACGGTATCAGGAGCAATAGGACCCTGAACATTGATACCCTCAGCCAAAGCTTGCTCCACAGCCGGTACAATCTGCTCGGTATCTTCGTTGCCAAATAAGCCATGTTCACCACAGTGTGGGTTGAGACCGGCAACAGCGATACGCGGATTTTCAAAGCCCATGAGCTTCATGGTTTCATCAGCAAGCTTGATGACGCGGTAAACACGCTCTTGCTTGCAAGCATCGCAGGCACCACGTAAGGAAACGTGGGTGGAGACGTGGATTACACGGAGCTTGGGGCTTACTAACATCATGGAGTAATCTTTAGTACCAGTGAGGGTAGCTAAGATCTCAGTGTGGCCGGGGAAATTATGACCACCTGCGTGTAAAGCTTCCTTATTTAAAGGAGCAGTGACAATAGCCTGAATTTTGTGGGCCATATGAGCTTTAATGGCAGCCTCGATATACTCAAAGGCGGCATTACCACAAACAGGGCTAATCTTGCCAAAAGGAATGTCGTGAGGGACATTGTGCAAGTCGATAACTTCAATACGTTTTACAGAAGGCTGAGCCTCTTCAATATCATTGACGCAGTGAATTTCTACATCAGCCTTTAAAATTTTGGCAAGGCGCTCTAACTGATAAGCGTCACCGAATACTACCGGACGAGCCTTGGTGTAGATCTGCGGATCGAGGAGAGCCTTAACAATAATCTCTGAACCGATACCAGCAGGATCACCCATGGTTAAACCGAGGGCGGGTAATTTCATAGGAGTACTTCCTTTGCAAGTTAAAAGATCAGTAGCATCGACAAAAGCATCAGGATTGCCGAAAGCTCCTGCTTTGGTTACTAAAAACTTTCCTTTGTGATCACCTGAGGCAATACAGGCTAAGGGAATGCCAGATTGAACTTCGGTGATAATCTTTAATAAATTGGCACCACAGGCCTGACAGGCATGGATAGCGGTATCACCTCCGGTGATAACAAAACCGTCAAAAGAGGCGGCGCACAGACGCATGAGCTCAGCCATGAACATGGCCATACGCTCACCGGTTTGGAAATAATTTAAGCCGACAGCTGCACCAGCTTTAGCTGAGGTCTTAACGTCTTCTTCCTGAGGAGCGCCGCTAACAAGGATCAATTTATGATTCTTTAAAGCTTCAAAAACTTGTAAGGCGGTATTAGCTGCAGCCTTAAGTGGATCTTGAATAGATAAAATCGGATCTGCCTTAATAAAGCTAAGTTCGCGCTTTGAGATGAGCTCTATACTCTGATTGCGAGTAATGGCGCTGATGGATCCGGCAAGAATTAAAACCTTTTGCGCCTGTGGTTTGACAGTCTCTACAGAGCCTTCAGGTAATAATTTAGATAGGGCTTTAGCTAAACCTGCAGAACCGGCATAAGCAATATTTTCAAAGCTTTGAGATACAGTTGCGATCAAATCTAAATCAGCAACTTTGATAGCATCGCAAATTACTACTTGAACTTGATTTAAAGCAAAATTATCTAAAGCCTTTTTTACAGCGAGAGCTCCTTGCTTTAAGACTTCATGCTCTAAAACTGCGGTTTTTAAATTAGATTGTTTAGCAATGATTTCCGGTATATAAGAACAGTCAACTGGGCTTTTGGGAATATTGGCAAGCTCAGTATCCTCGAGCTTTTTACCGTGTAAGAATTGGATACCGTTTAAGGTTGTTCTGCCACCTTCAATAAAGGCCGGGGCAAAGATAATAAATTGGGGCTTGCGGCCATTGTAAAGACCTTCAAGTTCAGAGCCGATATTGCCGCGTAAGGTAGAATCGACTTTTTTATAAAAGAGGACATCTTTATTTAATTTATATAAAGATTTAGTGGTGTTATATACAGCATCATATGCTTTTTGATTATCGATATCACGCGACTCAGTATCGACTACTAAAACTTCGCAGGAGTTGATCTCCTCAAAGTTAACACCAGGAACTGCTACCGCCGCACTCATACCACGGGCAGCAAATTGCACTGAGCTATCGTTAGAACCGGTAAGATCATCTGCAATAATTGCGACTTTCAGTTCCATAAATTCCTCTAAATAATCTTAAATAATCAACAATTATGATTATAGTCAATCATTTTAAATAATGTGTGAATAAAATCACGCATTTTGAAATATATAATCAAAAAATGATAATTTTTGATTATTGTTAATCAATGTCACCTTATGAATAAAGAAAATTTGCTAATATAAGCTTAAAGTTTTTGAGTTTGGTTTATTTAGAGTTATCAGCTATGTTTCTATCAAGACAAGAAAAAATATTGGAATATTTAAAGACTAAGAATCTGGCTACCGTTGATGATTTAGTAGCGGTAACAGGAGCCTCTCCTGCAACCATTAGACGTGACTTGGTTAAAATGGATAAGGCAGGAGTTGTGTATAGAGTACACGGAAGTGTAACTTTAAAAGATTCTCTTAGCCGTCAGCCTACTACTTCAGAAAAACAATTATTGCAGCATGAGCAAAAATTAAAGATTGCTGAAAAGGCGGCTTCTTTTATAAAAAATGGTGATAGTGTACTTTTTGATGCCGGTACCACGACGATTGAAATTGCGCGCAATCTAATTAAATTATCATTAAAAGTAATCACTACCGATCTTCATATCGGTATTCTCTTAGCTGATACTGATTCTAAATCTGAGGTAACTTTAACCGGCGGTACTATAGATAATTCCTCGCAGTCTTGTATTGGCGATAAGGCTCGCGAAGTAATTGATTCTATTCATCCAAAGTATACTTTTTTAAGTTGTAATGCTTGGGATCTTAAGTGTGGTATTACCGCTCCTACCATAGAAAAAGCAAATTTAAAGCGCGCTTTAACTGAAATAAGTTCAAAATGCATTTTAGTTGCAGATAGCAGTAAATATGGTAAGAGTCAGCTTTATGAGGTAGCTCCTTTAAAAAACGTCGATATCATTATTACTGACGCAGCCTTACCTAAAGAGATTCAAGAGCAGATTAAGGCTTTAGGAGTAGAGCTGTATTTAGTTTAAATATTTCTTGCTCTAAATGATCCAAATTTATGATGCCATCTAAAGATGGCATCAGCTAATAGTCTTAGAAATTATTTCCCCATATTTCCAGACTTGCAAAAGTTATTTGTCCTTTGCATATGGTAACTTTTGGAATAATTAGTTGTTTTAAATCTAAAAATTCACCATAAGCATCGGTAATTCTAAATTTATCAATATCTTGAAGCTTAAATAAACATAAATCGGCACAAGCTCCAGATTGCATAATATTGTCTATATTTACACCTAAAGCCTTTAGAGGCGAGATTGTTACTGCCTTTAAAACGTCCTTTATATCCATACCTAAGCCTAAATATTTACTCATGGTATAGGGAAGTCCAAAGGAGGTAGACGTAAAAGCGCGAGGTTTAATTATGTCGGTACTGATAATGTCAGGAGCAAATCCTGACTCTAAAGAAGCTCTTAGTACTCTAAATGAAAAGTTTTTAAAACCATCAGCAGAGTCAAAAATAAGTCCTTTTTCGCGAGCATCCTTGATACAAGGTAGGATTTTCCCTTGTTTATCAATTATGCTTTCTCCTTGCTCATTGAAAGTATGACAAAGTACATCTCCTGAGCCTAAAACTGAGCAGATATCATTTAAAGGTTTAGGATGATTTGAAAAATGTACACAAAGAGGTAGCTTTAATGAGCTAGCTAAATGTTTTGCTTTCAATAAAGGCTCTAAATCACTGTCTTTAACACAACAGTTATCATATCTAAGTTTTAAACCGCGAATATTTGTATAGCGTTGGCATAAATCGAAAATACGTTCTTCCTCTATGGCATAGACATTTTCAGGGGCTTTTTCATTTATTTGTCCTGAAGAGCCTACATTTAAATAGGTATAGATATCGCAGGTGCTCTTACAAACAGTATTTTCATAAAAATCTTTGAAATTAGAACAACCAGTACTACCAGCATCGGCTAAAGCAGTACAACCTAAAGGTAAAGCATAATTATCAGCTTTAAGTCCATTATCACTACCTTGATAGATGTGACAGTGATGATCGATAAATCCTGGAGCGAGAATATAGCCGTCAGCATTTATAACTCTTTGAGCTTCAACATTAAGATTTATTCCTCTTTGTAAAATTTGATTTTTTTGAATGACTAAATCTTCTGCTTGTAGGCTGTTTTGTAACGGATCGTAAATTAAGGCGTTTTTTATAAGTAAAGAGGGAGTGGTCATATATGTATCCTATTAAAAAAAAGACCGCCGTAGCGGTCTTTAAAAGATTTTACTAACTAGTAGACGAGGTTGACAATACCAGTGGTAAATACCGGTACAAAGGTTAAGGCAATGAGAACTAAACCTAAGAGCATATAGAAAGGAACTGCTTCTTTGATGAAAGTACTCATCGGGCATTTAGTGATAGAACAGGTTACAAACATCAACGTACCCATTGGTGGTGTTAGAGTTCCTATAGAGAAGTTGAAGATTACAACCATGGCAAATTGAATCTCATCAATACCGAAATGTTGAGCAATTGGAGCTAACAGCGGTACTAAGATAATCATAGCCGCTGTACCTTCGATAAACATGCCGATGAAGATCAAAAACAGGTTCACTAAGAGTAAGAAAATAACTGCATTATTTAAATGATCGATAAAGAGAGAAGTTAAATATTGAGGTACTTTTTCACGGGTGAGAACCCAAGCAAAAGCAGAGGCTGCGCCTACAATAAGCATAATTGCAGATGTGGTTAAAATGGTTTCTTTGATAGCTTTAATGCTGTCAGAGAATTTCATTTCTCTGTATATGATACCTAAGAGAATAGCGTAAACAATAGCTACAGAACCAGCTTCAGTCGGGGTAAAAGCTCCGATACGAATACCACCGATAATAATGATAGGTAAGCATAAAGGTAAGAATGCGCCCTTAAAAGTTGACCAAACACGAGCTAGGGAGGTATCTACCTTTTTAGTAGAGCGGTAACCGCGTTTATAGGAAAGGTAAGAGACTAAAAGCATCAATAAGACGCACAACATAAGTCCCGGGCCAATACCAGCAACGAAGAGTTTTCCAATGGAAACATTAGCTATAGAACCATAGATAATCATCGCAATTCCTGGTGGAATTAACGGGGTGATAATGGCAGAGGTTGCTACTAAAACAGAAGCAAAAGCTTTAGAAAAACCACGACGTTCCATTTCTGGAGCTAGCATCTTAGCTTCCATGGCGGCGTCAGCTAGATTAGAACCGGATAAACCACCCATGATGGTAGCAACTAAGATGGTAACGTGACCTATACCGCCTACGATGTTACCTAATAAGGATTCGCAGAAATCCACGATACGCTTAGTAACACCGGTATAGTTCATAAAGACGCCGGCACAGACGAAAAAGGGAATAGCTAATAGAGCATTAGATTGGGTACCGGCGATAATACGCTGTACCATAAATTGTGGATTTAAATCTGTATGTAAAATGAAATAAGTAGCAGCTGCGCCTAAAATAGCAATAAAGACTGGCATGCGCAGGAAAAGAAATACTAAAAGGAGTATGCAACTTAAAGCAATAGCGGTATCCATATTATTCTCCTAAGCCTTCACAATTCATCTTTTGGCGTAATTGCTTTAATTCTTCTAAGGTGCTTATAGTTAAGCAAATCATCATAAAGAAACAACCTACAGGAACTATGGCATTGATCATCCATACTTGAATTTGCAAGATGTAGGTATGCTTACTCATGGAATAGAGTAATTCTTCTAAATTGATACCTAAGTAGACTAGATAGGCTAAAAGCAAAATCATCAAGATATAGTTAAAAATAACCAATAAATATTTAGCTTTAGGTTTTAAAAGATCAAAAACAATCTCAACTGCAACATGAGAACCATAGCGGAAGGCAGCACCAGCTCCTAAAAAAATTACCCATAAAAAGCTTCCCATCTGAACTTCTTCAGTCCAGGTAATTGGATCTGAAAAAATATAACGCATGATGACGTTAACAAAGGTAACGGCAACGAGAATGCAGAAAAATATGCCTGCTACAACTAAATCTAAATTTATTAGGTATTTTTTCATTTTTTGCTCCTAATTTAAGATGCCGCCATAAGGCGGCATCGAGCAGTAGTTATTACTGCATGGCCTTCTTAACAGTGTCGTATAGGCCAGGAGTCCAATCCTTGAATTCAGGTAAGGAATAGAAGGATTTTGAGGCATCGATAAGCTGTTGTTTATATTCAGGAGAAGGTTCAATTACAGTTACACCTTCAGCTTTAAGCTTCTCTAAAATTTCAGTGTCAGCCTTTTCTGATAATTCGTTTTGATAAGCACCAGCTTCCTTGCAGGTATCCACTAAGAGCTTTTGAATTTCAGGTTTTAAGCTGTTGTAGAACTTGGTGCCGACAACTAAAGTGGTCATGTTGTAAACGTGAGCATCTAAGAGTAGGTATTTTGCAACTTCGTGGAATTTACCGTAGTACAGTAAAGCTACAGGATTTTCTACGCCATCAATGGTACCTTGTTGTAAAGCGGTATATACCTCTCCTAAAGGCATAGGGGTAGGGCGAGCACCTAAAACCTCTTGTCCCTTTAATTGAATTACATTAGTAGGGACACGAATCTTTAATCCTTTAAAGTCTTCAAGGCTATTTAAAGGTTTTGTGGTTAATGTATGACGAACGCCAAAGCGCCAGTTAGAAGCTAAAATTTGCATTTGAGCTTTATCGGCTAATAGTTTGGCCTGATCGTTAAACCAAGAGCTGTTATAAAGCTTGTAAGCTTCTTCCATGGAATTAAATAAGTAAGGACCGAAAGTAATACCTAAATCCTTAATACCACGATCATAGAAATAAGCGCCATCAGCTAAGGTGCAGATCGGCTCACCAGCAACCATTTGATCTAAAAGATCTTCTTTAGAGCCTAACTGATTAGACGGGTAAAGTTCAATTTTAACAGCGCCTTTGGATCTTTCTTCAACTAATTGTTTCCATTTTTCGCAACCTGCGTAAAAGGGTTCGCCAGGATTTGACTGATGTCCAAGTCTAATTACAACAGGTTCTTCTTTAACAACAGCAGAGGCTGCGTTTTTAGCGGTTTCAGCCTTTTTTCCATCATCGCCACAACCGGATAAGACCATACTTCCGGCAACGATAGCTGCGATAGCTAATTTTAGTTTACGTTGAATCTGCATAGGGAAACTCCTTTAGAACAGAGTGCTTTGATTGAATATAATAGGTTATGATTAAAGTTGATATAGTTATGATTATAATTAATAAATAATGATTAAAAGTGAGCGATATCACGAAATATGCTTTTAAATTTAGAGGGTGAAAAAATTTTTTTATTATTGATAAAATATGTTTAGTTGAATGTTTGTTTTATATATCAAGTTGTTATATACAAATTTAGTGCATAAAATATACTGTTTTTTGAAAAAAATTTGAGTAAAAGTTTTTTGATGATCGTTTAGTTAAAAGCGCAGTTTTTTAGAAAATAAAATTATATTTGATTATATACAATCTACATTTTGACTGTATTTAATCATAAAGTGTGAAATAGCTCTCACTGAAGTACTTAATGCTTTTCTATAATCAACAATAGATATGTGTCCAAAAGCTTTTAAGCTTTCAAACAAACAGGAGAATTTCTTATGTTAAATAAAACTATGACTAAGTTAGCCGCCTTAGCTTTTGCTACTACCGCAGCTTTAGCTTCAGCTAATGCCTTTGCTAAAGATAATATTATGCTAGCTTATGCAGATCCTGAAGATTCTGTTTTTGGTAAAGCCGCCATTGCTTTTGCTGATAAATTAGCAGAAGTTTCCGGTGGTGAAATGACTGTAACCCCTTTCCCAAATGGTACTTTAGGTGCAATTTCTGAGATTCCTGCCATGTTACAACAGGGAGCTTGCGATGCAACCTTAATTGTAACTTCCTCTTTAGTTGATCTCTGCCCGGAGATGGGAGTCTTTGATTTACCGTTCTTATTTGCCGATTACGATGATGCTTATAAGGTAGTTTATGGCGAGGCCGGTAATTATTTAAAGGGTAAGTTAGCTGAGCAAAATATGGTAATCAGTGATTGGTTGACCATGGGCTTCCGTGAAGTCACTTCTAATAAGCCAATCAATTCATTAGCTGATTTTAAGGGCATTAAGATCCGTACTCAGTCAAATGAAGTTCATCAGGATATCTTCTCAGCATTAGGCGCATCTCCGACCATTATTAGCTTCTCTGAACTTTATACCGCATTAGAGCAGGGAACAGTTGATGCTCAGGAAAATCCGTACGTAAATATTTATAACAATACTTACTTTGATGTACAGAAATACCTCATTGAAACCAATCATGTATTCCAAGTTTCTGCTTTAGTCTTTTCAAAGGCAACTATGGATGAATTTACCGAGCAGCAAAAGCAGTGGATTGCTGAGGCTTCTAAGTATGCCTCTGACGTTGAGTGGCAGGTCACTAAAGAGGATAACGAAAAAGCCCGTCAGGGTGCTATCGATAAGGGCATGACCTTTGTAAAGCTTGATCATCAGCAGTTACTCGATGCTACTAAGAGCGTTTATGACCAGTATCGTGGCAATTTTGGTGAGTTATTAAAGCTCATGGGTAAATAATTCTCTTTTTACCCCAATTTAAGGCAGCTAGAGCAGTTTTACTCTAGCTGTTATTTAAGAGAAGAGAGGAAATTTATGCTAGTAATTTATAACAAGCTTGTGGCGCTGAGTAATGCGCTGTTTAAGATAGAAAAGATCTTGCTGATGATTGCTGTTTTTATTGTAGTAGTTGTCAACTTTGTTAATGTCTGTTTAAGGTACTTAGCTAACTATAGTCTTAATTATTGTGAGACTTTAAGTGTAGTTTTATTTATGTTCATTGTGGTTTTAGGTGCCAATATTGCGGTAAAAGCCGACAATGAAATTAAGATTGAGATCTTTCGTTTCAAATCTCCCAAAGCAGACGGTACTTTAAAAATAGTAATTGATGTAATCACTATTTTTACCATTATTCTGTGTTTGAAGGGCTTATCTGACACTATTTTAGCGGTAATGAAAAATCGTCAGCGTTTAACTCCTTTGCCCTTATATACCTACCACGTTTATATCGTAATGTTATTCGGTTTTGTTTTGGTTTTATTAGACAGATTGGTTCTATCTGTTAAGCATGTGCTTAATTTCTTAGGAATTAAGACTGACAAGGGAGTGTCATTATCATGAGCCCTGTTGTAATTCTTTTAGTGCTCTTTGCTGTTACCCTGATTATGGGTGTTCCTTTTGTATGGAGCTTAACTTTTTCTTGTTTAGTCACCATGTGCTTAGTTGGCAATTTCCCAATGATGACTTTAATGCAGAAAATGTATAACGGAGGTGCACGCTATACGCTGTTAGCGATTTTCTTCTTTATGCTTGCTGGCGCTATCATGCAACATGGAGGAATATCGTCGCGACTAGTAGATTTTTCTAAAGCTTTATTAGGTCATGTAAGTGGTGGTTTATCCATTGTAGTCTTAGCTGTATGCATGATGTTTGCTGCTTTATCTGGTTCTTCCATCGCTACTACTGCAGCTATCGGCGGTATGCTCTATCCAGAACTTGTAAAAGCTAAGTATCCAAAGGGGTATTCTGCAGCTTTACCGGTTGCTGGTGGTACCTTAGGTATTATTATTCCTCCTTCTATTGTATTCGTGGTTTATGGTGCAGTAACCGGAACTTCAATTTCGAAGCTTTTATTATCAGGTGTAGTCCCAGGTGTCATGGCTGGTCTATTCATGATTTTATATGCTTGGTTCTATGCTCGTAAAAATAAGATTGCCAAGTCTAATGAATTTTCTTGGAAGAATTTAGCCATTGCAACTAAGAATGCGGTGTGGGCATTACTCATGCCTATTATCATCTTAGGTGGTATTTATACTGGTATCTTTACTCCTACAGAATCAGCCGCTGTTGCTGTGGTTTATGGTTTATTTGTAGCTGGTTTTATTCATAAACAATTAAGCATCAGTAAGCTTCGCGATATTGTTATTGATTCTGTTAAAGGCACAGCAAATATCTTAATGATTATCATGGGCGCATCTTTATTTGGTTATGTATTAACCATCTATCAAGTTCCAACCATGTTTACCAATGCTGTAAGTGCTTTTATTACCGGTAAGTATTCTTTCTTATTATTCCTAAACTTACTGCTGTTAGTCTTAGGTATGTTTATGGATTCTGGTGCGGTAATCCTGATTTTAGCCCCGCTTATCTACAATATGGCTGTAGGCTATGGTATTGATCCGGTGCATTTAGGTTGCATCATTGTATTTAACTTAGCTATTGGTCAAGCTACACCGCCATTTGGTAATTGTCTATTTGCGGCAATTCCGGCTACAGGTCAAGGCATTGTCGAGTTATCAAAGCATGTTTTACCTTTTGTTTTGATCTTGCTGGCAACCTTGCTGTTGATTTCCTATGTGCCGTTCTTTGCTATGTGCATTCCGAACATGATGTAGTTAGGGGATAGCAATGTTTGATTATAAAATCGTAAATGGTCAAATCTTTGATGCTGAAAAAGGTGAATTTTTTGAGTCTAATCTCTATGTAAAAGACTCAATTATTGCTGAAATTTCAAGTGCTGATCATGAGGCAAAGCAGGTAATAGATGCTTATGGAAAATTGGTGTGTCCTGGTTTAGTCGATGAGCATCTGCATTTAGATTATCAGGGGAGCATTATTGGTGTTAATGGTGATACCGTATGTATTCCTAGTGGTGTCACTACAGCCTGTGATGGCGGAACTTGTGGTGTTTCCAATTTCCCCTTATTTTATCGTTCTAATATCGTTCGCTATGAAGCATCAACCTTCGCTTATTTAAATGTTTCTACATTTGGAAACAAGAGTTTATGCATACACGAAGAAGATCATGATCCTAAAGATTTTCGTTTTGATCTGATTTTAAAATGCTTTGAGCAATATGGTTCGACCATTCGTGGATTGAAGGTCAGAATGTGTCAGGGAACTTTAGGCGATAAACTCGGTATGGAGCCTTTATTAGCTACTTTAGATATGAGTGAAAAACTCATATCTCGTGGCTATCGTTGCCCGGTAGCTGTTCATTATGACAATTTACCCGATAATGTTAAGGTTTCTGACCTTTTTGGCGCCATGCGTAAAGGAGATGTAGTCGCGCATGTTTTCCAAAATAAACGCGAGACTATCTTTAATGAAGATTTTTCAATTAAGCAATCTGTATTAGAGGCAAAAGAGCGCGGTGTCATCATGGATGACTGTCATGGTCGTGTACACTGGACAATTAAGCATTTGCAGAGTGCTTTTGCTCAGGGATTTTTCCCTGATGTAATATCTTCAGATGCTGTACGTATCAGTGAATATGTAAGACCAGGTTTTTCTTTAGTCTATGCTTTAAATATGGATATTGCTTGCGGTATGCCACTTAAACAAGCCCTACAAGCTGTAACCATTAACCCAGCTCGAGTTTTAGGTTTAGACAAGGTTGGTATTCTCCGTGAGGGAGGTATAGCTGATATTGCTATTTTAGATAATATGCAACTTAAGACTACTTTAGCAGACAATTATGGAGATAGCCTTGAGGTTGAAAACCTATTAGTTCCTCTTTTGACTATGAAGTCAGGAAGAGTAGCTTTCAGACAGATTTATTTTTAAGAATTAAATATTCTCCTTGTGTTTTCCTTTGTCCCTACAGACCATTTGTGGGGACTTTTTCTTTAAAAATCCACCTTTTCGCTTATTATTTAAGTATTTTTTTGAAAAATAAGATCGTTTTTGCCGATAATGCACGCCTAAATTTATTGATAATGCTTTATTATTAGGGCACATCAACTCAGGAATTCTCAAATGCACAAAAAGATTTGTAAAGCGCTACTAGCAGTAGGCTTAGGAGCTGTTCTTTGCCTAAATGGTTGTTCTGACAGTAAAAGCAAAGGTGCTCAAAGCCAAACTCAGGCACAGCAGGTTACTCGTATTAGCGGTAAGACCATGGGTACTTTCTATGGTGTTATTGTCCCTGGAGGTTATAGCAAAGGCGAGGCTGAACTGCGCAAATTAAGTGAGGATACTTTCCAAAAGATTTGCGACTCTATTTCAACTTTCGATCCTAAAGCAGAGTTAGCTCTTTTCAATGAGCATAAATCCACCTCGCCATTTCCGATTTCTGAGTATTTAGCTCGCGTTATTCAAGAGTGTAATCATATTTCCCGTCGTATCGATGGCGCTATGGATATCTCAGTTGGACCTTTAGTCAATTTGTGGGGCTTTGGTAAGGATAAAGCCACACATCAAAGTCCAAGTGCCGAGCAAATTGCAGAGGCTCAGAAATTAGTCGGCTTAGATGTCTATCAAGTACGCAATACCCCTAATGGTTCCTTACTTATCAAAAAGGATCCGAATGTCAGATTAGATCTCTCTACTGTGGGTGAGGGTTTAGGTGCTGATGCTGTAGCTTCTATTTTAATTAAAGAGGGCGTAAAGGACTTCTTTGTAAATGTCGCCGGTGCTAATCGCTCGCGTGGCTTTAATCCTAAGGGCGAGCTGTGGCGTGTGGGTATTGAGGACCCTACAAATCCCGATCACAATGTTTTTGCAGTAGTTTGTCCGCGCAATCAGGCTATGTCTACGGCAGGTTCCTATCGTAATTTCTTTAAGGATGAAAAGAACGGCACCTTCTACTCCCATATTATCGATCCGTCCACCGGGCGTCCGGTTGATCATTCAACCGTCTCTGTAACTGTTATCGGCCACTCAGCTTTAACTACCGATGCTTTAGATACAGGTCTTTTAGTTTTAGGTGCAGATAAGGCTTTAGATTGGGCTAATAAGTATCAAGTGCCGATTTATACCATTGAGTATAAGGACGGTAAGGCTGTAGGTCGTTATAGTCAGGCTTTTGAGCAATACTTAAAGTGTGATTTAAAACGCTAGTCTTTGAGATGAGAAAGATTTAAGAGGCTGAGATCGCAAGGTTCGCGGATTTTGTAAGTTTTTTATGACACGGCAATCCGCTAATATTAAAAGTCCG
>USBR01000019.1 GCA_900552905.1 uncultured Succinatimonas sp.
AAAAACTCACTTTTTTCATTGGATTTTTAAGTGACCACAGAGATCCGTTAGAACCGAGATTTTTGCATTTTAAAGCTCAGAAGAAAAATGCGCTTTTAGATGCAAATTTTATAAGGCCAAAAGCTTTTCTTTAAGGAAGGAGGGCGACTTTATCTAAGTTTTACTGCAGATAGGGCAAAATGGCATCTGCAAGCCATTTTTATGCCAAATTTTTGTAAAAAAAACTTGATAATAGTTTTAAATTTACTATAATATTCGCCATTCAGTCATGTGGTTTTAGACCACATCAGCTTCCTTGTCTGATAATTTGACTGATTTATCAGACTATTAATCCGTAAGGGGCATTTTAATGCGTAACTACGAAATTGTTTTCCTGGTACACCCGGATCAGTCCGATCAGGTTCCAGGTATGATCGAGCGCTACACTGGCGAAATCGAGAAGACTGGCGGTAAAGTACACCGTCTTGAGAATTGGGGCCGTCGTCAGCTGGCTTACCCTATTCAGAAATTACACAAGGCTCACTATGTTTTAATGAACGTAGAGGCCACTCAGGAAGCCATCGATGCTATCGAAGAGAACTTCCGTTACAATGACGCTGTAATTCGTAACCTCGTTCTGCGTACCGAAGAGCCGGTAACCGAGCAGTCCCCGATGATGAAGGCTCGTGATGAGCGTCGTCCTCGTGATGAGGAAGGCGAGCGCGTTGCTCGTAAGGTTGAGGCTGAGGCTGAGACCGAGACTGCCGAAGAAGCTGTTGAAGCTCAGGCTGAATAAGGAGAATTACCATGGCTCATTATTTTCACCGTCGTAAGTTCTGCCGTTTCACTGCAGAAGGCGTAACTGAGATCGATTACAAAGACGTCGCTCTCTTAAAGAACTACATTACCGAGTCCGGTAAGATTGTTCCTAGCCGTATCACCGGTACTAGTGCTAAGTATCAGCGCCAGCTCGCTACCGCAATCAAGCGTGCTCGTTACCTGGCTTTATTGCCTTACACTGACCTGCAAGGCCGCTAAACTGATATAGGAAGTACATAATGGAAGTTATTCTGTTAGATAAGATTGCCCACTTAGGCGGTCTTGGTGATAAGGTTAAAGTTCGCAATGGTTTTGCTCGTAACTTCTTATTACCTCAGAAAAAGGCTGTTCTCGCTAACAAAGAGAACTTAGCTAAGTTTGAGGCTCAGCGTGCTGAGCTCGAGGCTCGTATCGCTGCTGAGTTAAGCGCTGCTACTGAGCGTGCTAATGCAATTGCTGCTATTGGCAAGTTCACCATCGCTGCTTTAGCTGGTGATGAGGGTAAGCTCTTCGGTTCTATCGGTACTCGCGACATCGCCGATGCTGTTACTGCAGCTGGTGTCGAGATCCACAAGTCTGAAGTTCGTTTACCTGAGGGTGTTTTACGTTCTGTTGGTGAGTATGCTATCGCCTTACAGTTACACCCGGATGTTAAGATCGACATCACTTTAGAGATCGTTCCTTCTAAGTAATTTAGATTGAATATTTCTAAATAAAAATGGCTCGTAGAAATACGGGCCTTTTTTTTGAAAAGTATTTCTTGCTAGAATAGGCCTTATTTTGTGCCTATTATCAATAAGATCCGTATATGCATAGTATCGACAAAAACCACAAGTATGGTCCCTTTATCAAATGGGTAGGCGGTAAGAGCCGTAGCGTCAATAAGCTTGCGCTCTGGGTGCCTGAGCATATCGATACCTATGTAGAGCCCTTTGTCGGCTCAGGCGCGATGTTCTTTAAGCTCAATTTTAAGCATGCCATTATCAATGATTTAAATTCCGAGCTTATCTGCGCCTATAGACAGATACGCGATAATGTTGAGGAATTAAAGTCGATTTTGCGCACCTTTAAAAATGAAAAAGAGATGTTTTTAGAGGTAAGAGCTTGGGATCGCGAGGCTGATTTTGCCTTACGTCCTGAGGTTGAACACGCCGCGCGCATTATCTATCTTATCAAGACCTGCTTTAATGGGCTCTATCGCGTCAATTCCAAAAATTATTTCAATACTCCTTTTGGTAAGGTCAAACCTAATATCTGCGATGAGGCGGTATTAGATAGTTGCTCGGAGTATTTAAATAAATTTGATACGCAGATCTATAATCTGCCTTATCACGAGCTTTTAGATAAGATCCCTAAAGGGGCTTTTGTCTATTTAGATCCGCCTTATTATCCCTTGTCTAAGACTTCAAGCTTTACAAGCTATCAGCCTAATACCTGGGTTGAAGACAGTCAGATCAAGCTCTTTGAGTTTTGCTGTGAATTACATCGACGTGGGATTAAATTCATGCAGAGCAATAGTGCGTGTGACTTTATTGAAGATCTCTATAAAAAGCACTTTAAGCTTGAGTATATCGACGTTGCTCGCAGTATCAATAGCGATATTAAAAAGCGTGGCGCCATTAAAGAAGTGGTGATTATGAATTACACTAGCCGCGGTCTGTTAAGGCGCTCGGTGTAATAAAAAAGCTCTGAAAGGGTGTTTTCAGAGCCTTTACAGCTTTTATCTAGTAATAATCCCAAGGATCACCATTGAAGGTCTTAATATCGGTGCGGATACGGCGCCTTTGATGTTTAGGGGGCGCCTTTTTCTCCTGAGAGATGTCTTCTTGTGGATCGATATAGGTATTATTGCCCTGAGAGAGACTTTCTGCAGCATGCTCCTGTGAGTCTTCAATAGCCTGATTTTGCTCCTCAGAGAAGAGCTGTGCCTGTAAGAGCTCATCTTCTTGACTTGCGGTGCTATCGCGGCTGATATCTGATAATTGCTCAATGGCCTTTTGATAGCGGGCGCTATCGCTAGGCTTTTTAGCTATGAGCTTTAAGGTCTCAAAATCTTGCTGTGATTTGAGGATCTCGGCATTATCAGTAGGGAGCTTAATCTTTGAGGTCGGCACACGCGGCTTATTGGAGATTTGCTTAGGCAAAGGTGAGGCTCCGATAGTGATGGGATCTCCTAAGAAATGCGGTTGTGTATTGAGGAAATACACATCCATAATGCATTTTATGCGGGCAAAGAGCTCGCGAATGGCGACTTTAGAGAAGGGACCATAATCAGGGGTGAGCGCATTATAGCCTACGGCATTGATGTCATTATGAGCGGCAATAAAGAGCGCCCGCTCATTATGAAATTCCTGCGAGATAATGGTGAAGTTTTGCTGTAAGAAGACCTTATTGGCGCGAATAACGCTATCTAAGGTACTGATACCGGCAAAATCGAAGATAATATGCTCAGGCTTAACTCCTGCCTTTAATAAAGAGCGCTGCATTTGGCGCGGTTCATTATAGGATTCATGGCGATTGTCACCTGAGACTAAAATATAATCGATCTTGTGGGCATTATAGAGCTCAACTGCCGCTAAGATCCTATAGGTGAAATAGTCATTAGGCTGACCTGAGCTCTCTTTAGGAGAAGTACCTAAAAGTAAGCCTACCTTATTGTGGGGCATATCATTGAGGTTATCGTAGGTATTAAAAGCATAGCTTGAAATCCTAAATAACGACAGCATGATAAAGAGGGCGAACACTAAGATCGCAACCATAAACAAATAGGTGAGGATCTTCATGAAGGAGGAGAGATCGCGTCCGAAGATCTCCTCACGCTCCCGGTACTTTCTCACTTAGACACCTTACATTATATGTTTAACACAGTCTAAAGCTCCGACATTTTCATAAACAATCTTCAAATGTTTCGGAGATTTAATTCTGACGGGCACAGTATAGGAAAGATACTGACCATTGCGGCTTTTACGCGGTGGCTCTGTGATCTTATGGACACTGCCGTGCTCGATGCGATCACAGGCTAATTTGACTTTATCTAAAGCCTCAGTATCTGAGGCAATGACAATGACTCTAAAGTCAATAATTGCCGGAAATTCGATGAGGTGTTCGAGCTTTTGATAAGCATCACTCATGATAAACCTGCCTTATTTATTATCAGAAATAAAGAACATGACAATGCGATCCCAAGCTTTGCTAAAGAAGCTGCCTTCGCCTACATCCTCAAGGGCAACCAGCGGCGATGAGGTCAAGGTCACATCATCAAGCTTAACATCGATGACACCTAAGACGGTACCAGCTTTGAGCGGCGCGACAAAGGTAGACTGCTTTAAGCGATAGCTGATCTTTAATTTGTCCTGACGGCCACGCGGGATAAGCAAGCTTAAATCGTTCTTTAAGCCTAATTTAACGGTATCTTGATTGCCCATACGCACAGTTCTCTCTAATAAAGAGATATCAGCCTTGTAGGGGGTGTATTGCTCAAAATAACGGAAACCATAGCTCAATAAAGCCTTGCAGTAAGCTGCACGCTTTTTCTCAGCCGGAGCACCGATAACAGCGGCGATGAGGCGGGAATTGCCTTCAACTGCGGAGGCGACGAGATTATAACCTACCTGAGAGAGGTGACCGGTTTTAATGCCGTCAACGTGCATGGAGGTATCCCATAATAGGCGATTGCGGTTAATCTGCTTGATGCCGTTAAAGGTGAATTCCTTTTGACTGTAGATAGCGTATTCCTCAGGGAGATCGCGAATGAGCGCACGACCTAAGAGGGCCATGTCATAAGCTGTGGAATAGTTTTCCTCATCATAAAGACCGTGGACGTTGGCAAAGTGAGTGTTCTTAAGACCTAATTTCTGTGCATAGGTATTCATAACGCTCACAAAGCCTTCCTGCGTGCCGGCTAAGTGAATGGCCATGGCCACACAGGCATCATTACCTGATTGAATGATGATACCCTTAACGAGATCGCCAACCTTAATGGTCTTACCGACTTCGATGAACATCTTTGAGGAATCGCTATAGCGTTTAGACCAGGCATCTTCAGTGATGACGACATCATCATCCATGTGCAGACGGCCAGCCTTAAGCTCCATACCGATAACATAGGAAGTCATCATCTTCGTTAAAGAGGCCGGCCAAATACGCTCATTGCTATTGTGCTCGGTGATGATACGACCTGAAAAATAATCCATTAAAACCCAAGACTGAGCCTCGAAGGTCGGCGGCTCAGGAATGACAATGGGGGCAGGCTGTGTAGCATTTAAAGTCGGAGTTTGACCCTGAGCGGCGTTTTGATTACCGCCTTTCATCTGTGCAAAAGGATCAGGAATAGCCTCTGAGGCGGCGTAGACAATACTTGTAGAAAAAATAAGACCTAGAAAAAGACCTTTTACTAATTTATACATTTAAAAATCATTACCTTATAACTTTTTGGTAAAACAATCGTTAAAGCCTAAATCCTTAAGGGAGCTGACAGCATCGGCGATTTCAGCTGAAGCTAGAGGTCCGACGAGGACGCGATTAACACTGCCATCTTGCATGACGATGACCGGATAATTGACCTTATTTTTGACATAATGCATGGTTTCTAAGGCTTTAGAATAATCTCGATTGGAGACTAATTGTACATAATCGCGACCGGCTTTAGAGCCCGTATAGTTTACGCTAGGATGCTCATTTTTTACAGTATTAGCCGCAATTGCCATATTGGCCTTAGGGGTGCCTTTAGCATTAGCTAAGACATTGCCCTCACGTACATCGATAAGCTCAATACGCACTTTAGCTGTACCCTTAGCGGTGACATTGAGATAACGAGCGGCACCTTCTGAGAGATCTAAGATACGATTACCATGGAAGGGACCACGATCGTTGACTCTGACAATGATCTTTTTGCCATTGTGTAAATTAGTGACAAGGAGATAGCACGGTAAGGGTAAATTCTTATGGGCGGCACTGAAACCCTTTTGATTATAGGTCTCACCTAATGAGGTTTTCTTGCCATGAAAGCCTGGGCCATACCAAGAGGCGGTACCTTCTTCGATATAGGAATGGGTACCACGCCAGACCTGATAATTTTGGCCGAGGACAGTATAGTCCTTATTGGTGCCATTGCTCTTTTGTACTTCATAGCGAATGGTCGAGCCACTGACTCCACTGAGATTGACAGGGGAACTTTGTGGCTTAGGGCGGGTGTTATTTGGGCCGGTACCATAGGAATAAGCACCACCACTACTACTATGGCTACCACCTGAGGAGGAGCAGCCTGAGATAATGAGGCCTAGCGAGATGACACTAGCTAAAAATAAACAACTACCTTTTTTGATCACGGTTGACGTCCTTGCGGGTGAAGAGCAATTCCACCGGCGTTTTTATGTTTGATGTATTCCATGCGGATAAACTCAGATAACTCATATACAGCGCGAGCATAGAGGGGACTGGTATTATAACGCATGATGGTTTTGAAATTATTTAAGCCTACGGCATAGGAGGTAGTACCATCCTCAAGCGCAAAGGCAAATAAGCGAATATTTTGATCAGGGCTTAAATTGACCTTAGTGCTAGCACCTTCGGCATAGAGCACCTCGGGGGTTAAATCCCATTTTAGATCTATAAGCTTTTGAGCGTTAGCATTTTTAATATGTACGGGGTAATAAATACCGCGGCCGTTTTGCCAGCCATGAGCTTTGAAATAATTTGCCACAGAGCCTATAGCATCGTCAGGATCGTTAAATAGATTGACATGTCCATCATTATCAAAGTCGATGGCATAATTTAAATAAGAGCTCGGCATAAACTGACCCATGCCCATAGCGCCGGCATAGGAGCCTAAGACAGAGGTAATATCCCAGTTTTCACGCAGGCATAAGGCCACGAAATTGGCAAATTCTTTAGAGAAATAACTCTGACGTGGTGGATAGTTAAAGCCTAAGGTATAGAGCGCATCTAAGACTTTAAAATTACCCATATTCTTACCAAAATAGGTTTCTACACCGATAATGGCACAGACGATTTCCGGGGGTACTCCAAAGCGCGCATAAGCCTCATTGAGCTGACGCTCGTACTTTTCATAGAATTTGACAGCCGCCTGAATACGTGAGGTGGTGATAAAGATCTTGCGATACTGCCACCACGGTTTAGCCTCAGAGGGACGAGTCATGGTAGCGATAATCTTAGGTTGTAAAGTGGCCAGCTTTAAAGCCTCATTTAAGCTGTACTCGCTGACGCCAGCATAATTGGCCAGCTCTTTTAGATCTGGGGTAGCGGCTATAGATTGAGCACTGAGGGCTAAGAGCGCCGCTAAGGTAATTGAGCGTGTAAGGCTTTTCATGAAAACTCGCTTAATTCTTTCTAAAGAATGAGACTTTCTTATGTGTATGGATGGACATAATCATGCCAAAGCATACCGTTAAGGTAAGCATGGCGGTACCACCATAACTGATTAGGGGCAAGGGCACACCTACTACAGGTAAAATACCACTTACCATACCGATATTAACAAATATATAAAATACAAAGGTAAAAGTAAAAGCCCCGCAGAGAATTCTGCTAAAAGCAGAGTTGGCATTGAGGGTGATATAGACACAGCGACCTAGAATAAAGGTATAGATGGTCATTAAAATTAAAAAGCCCACAAGGCCGGTCTCTTCGGCTAAAACTGCAAAGATAAAGTCTGTATGCGGCTCAGGCAAGAAGTCTAATTGCGATTGACTACCCTGAAGCCAGCCTTTACCAAATAAGCCTCCAGAGCCGATGGCAATTTTCGATTGAATAATATGATAACCTGCGCCTAGGGGATCTGAGCTAGGATCTAGGAGGGTAAAGACACGCTGTTTTTGATAATCGTGCAGGACAAAGTTCCACATTACCGGCAAAGCTGCGCCTACTATGGCCATACCTGCGGCAATCCACCACCATGAAAGGCCGGCAATAAAGATAGCGATAAAGCCTGAGACTGCAATTAAGGTGGCGGTACCTAGATCAGGCTGTAAGAGTACAAGTACTGTCGGCACGCCTACAAGGGCAAAGGCTAAGAGCGTGTTTAAAGGCTTAGGCGGAAGCGAGGAGCGCGAGAGAAAGACCGCTACGGTCAAGGGCATGACCACCTTGAAGATCTCCGAAGGCTGAATGCGCACAAAGCCTAAATTGAGCCATCTTTGGGCTCCTTTGGAGATATCACCAAAGAGCTCGACTAATATTAAGAGAATAATGCCGATAAGATAGAGCCAAAAGGAGATTTTGACGAACATTCTAGGCGGAATTTGCGCTACGAGTATCATCAGCACAAAGGCCGCTCCGGTGCGCGTAATTTGGCGCACGAGCATATCTATATGCTGACCTGAGGCTGAATAGAGAATAAAGAGCGAAAAGCATAGACTCATCAATAAGCCTAAAAGGAGCGGAATATCGACATGATGGCGAAAAAAGAAACTACCTTTTTGGACATTAGAATTAATCTGCTCGAGAGTTTCGCGATTTTGTTGTTGTTCGTGCTTCACTGCAATACCACCGTACCGCCCATGCCAAATTTGACAAGCTTAGGATTAGGCTCACCCATATAACCATTAGGGTAGAGATCTAAAAGATATTTATCGATCATCTTGCGGGCAATGGGCGCGGCTTTAGTGGAGCCACCACCTTCATTTTCTAAGATGACCGCAACGAGGATGCGGGGCTTGAAGAAAGGTGCATAAGCTACAAAGAGGGCATTATCGCGATGCTCGACTTTAAGCTTGCTCGCATCATACCTTTCACCTTGTTTGATGGAGACTACCTGTGCAGTACCAGATTTACCGGCAGCTTTATATTTAGCTCCAAAGAAAGCGCGCCGGCCGGTACCCTCAGGGCCATTGACCACTAAGTACATGCCACTGCGGCAATGATCAAAATAGGAGTTGTCATTGACCTCAAAGAACTTAGGTTCTTCAGTCTGCACATAAGGATCGGCCTTATTGTCAACCGGATCGAGCGCCATTTTCAATAAATGCGGGGTTTTAATCTCGCCTTTATTCGCTAAGATGGTATGGGCTTTGACTAATTGCATGAGTGTAGAAGTCCAATAACCCTGACCAATACCGATAGGCACGGTGTCACCTAGATGCCAGCTTTGCTTAAAGCGCTTTTGCTTCCACTCGCGGGAAGGATTGATGCCTAAGGATTCTTCTGCAAGATCGATACCGGTACTGCGACCAAAGCCAAAGCGATCTAAATAATCGTGAATTTTATTAATGCCAGCTCTATAGGCAAGATCATAAAAATAGGTATCGGCGGAGATTTCCAAAGCGCGATAGAGATCGAGCCAACCGTGACCCCAAGAGCGCCAATCGCGGAACTTATGGGTGGAATTGGGCAATTTAAAATAAGGCTGTCCAAAGAAAGAACCTGAGGGGGTAATGAGCTTTTCATTAAGGCCCATGACGCATAAAAGCGGTTTTACCGTCGAAGCTGGGGCATAACCACCTTGTGTGGCGCGATTGATGAGAGGATGCCCGGGATTATTTAAAAGGCGCGAGTATTCCTTAGAGCGAATACCACGCACAAAGAGATTAGGATCGTAAGAGGGATTTGAATACATCGCTAAAATCTCACCTGTGGCAGGTTCGATAGCGACAACTGCACCCTTCATATTTCCAAAGATTTCCTGAGCATAATATTGCAGGCGGATATCTAAGGTGAGGATAAGATCTTTTCCTGACTCGGGGGCATGATAATTGAGGGTACGGATGACCTGTCCGTGACTGTTGACCTCAATTTCCGAAGATCCGGTCTTACCGTGGAGCAGATCCTCATAATACTTTTCAATACCGAGTTTGCCAATTTCCGTTGAGCCTTCATAATTGTCGATTTTACCCATCTCGGTGAGGCGCTCGACGTCTTTTTGATTGATACGGGAGACATAACCTATGGCATGGGTGGCGATATCGGCAAAGGGATAAGCGCGCTTTAAACTTGCGACAATCTGAACATTTGGATAGCGATAGGAATGCACGCTGAAGGAGGCAATCTGCTGCTCTGAGAGAAAGTTTGAGATCTCAATGCCGGTAAAGCGCTTGCGGGTGCGGGACTCCATGACTAAGTGATCGATCTCGTGAGTGCTGAGCTCTAAATTTAAGAGCTCATTGAGATCATTTATCGTGGTCTTAGTGTCATATTGACGGTTAGGGAACATCACTAAATGATAAACCGGCACATTATCAGCGAGCACCACGTGATTTCTATCGTAGATCATGCCACGATTAGGCACTACCGGCACCACCTTAATGCGATTTTCATTAGAGCGGGTCTGATAGTCATGATAGGAGATGATCTGCAGATAATAGAGATTGGCAAATAAGATGGCGATCATAAAGATCGAAGCACCGATGCCAAAATAAACGCGGCGCTTGAAAATAGAGACAGCTAGATCCTCAGCATGCTCTGACTTATTGTCATTATTAGCATTCTGTGTAGGCTTCTTTTTTTCCTTACTAAAGAGCGGGCGCTCGCGCTTAGGGCGTTTGATTCCAAACATCTTTACTGCCGATGATAGGGAAGATTATAGCTGATGCTATAGGCTCTATAGATAGTCTCAGCTAAAAATACGCGTACTAATGGATGCGGCAAGGTAAGCTTAGATAAAGACCATAATTCCTGAGCTTTATTACGTAGCTCATCAGTAAGACCATTAGGACCACCGATAATGAGCACAATATCCATGCCAACATTCTGCCAGGCCTGAAAGCGGACCGCGAGCTCCTCTGAGGTAAACTGCTTACCTCTTTCATCTAAAGCGACTAAATAGCATTTTTTCGGCAGTGACTGTAAGATCATCTGGGCTTCTTCTTGTTTAGCCTTTTCATCATCGTGCTTGCCTGAGCGCTTGTAAGGAGGGATCTCCTCTAATACAAGCTTAATCTCCGGAGGAAAGCGACGCTGATATTCTTCAAAGGCCGTAGTGACCCATTTCGGCATCTTGATGCCGACTGCCTTAATGATAATGCGCATCTTTATTCCTCATCTTGGGGATTGACGCCTGAGGCCATGCAACGATAGAGATCTTCTAGGCGATAGCGCTCACGTACTGGCTCTTGCAGAATATGTACAAGCACAGTACCTAAATCTAAGATTACCCATTCACCTAATTGTGCGCCTGAGAGGGTAATATCCTTAAGGCCACATTTGTGTAAGAAAACCTCTAATCTATAGGCCATAGCGGCGACGTGGCGGTTAGAGGTACCGGAGGCAATCAGCATATAATCGCAAACTGAGGAATTATCCTTAAGATCGATGCCGACAATATCGTGAGCTTTAGAAGCCTCTAAATTATTTAAGCAAGCTGCAATTAATTCTTCTTGGGTGTTAATCGGTACAGGAATATCTTCAATCATGTTTATTTAGCGTATTTCTCGGGGTTTAAAACTACTTTGTCATTATAAAGACGGTGGCTTAGGATATATTCAAGCACCGCACTTTCCAAGCGATTTTTAGGTTCTAACAGATATTTTTGATTATTAGTCTGATAATAGCTTTCAATATCCGCGCGCAAGGAGCTTGAGGATACGGCATGTAGCGAGGTACTGATCATCAGGCAATGACCGTGAGCAGTAGCCGCAGCTGCCGCAAATTCTTGCGCATTTTCATCATAAACGGCGCATTTTTGCAAAAATTGCTTAATTACCGGGGTCATGGTCTGATTTTCATAGCCCTTACGGCACATTACCGCTAAATTGGCATAATCGATAAGACGCAAGCCCTCATGCCATTTATCTAAATATAAAAGCGAATCTAAACCCATAATAAAGAAAAAATCTGTATTGGGGTTATCTGCATGTAGCGCCTTAACCGTATCGACACTATAGTGCGGTACGGAGGCATCAGCTTCGATATTGGAGATCTTAAAGCCCTCATGCTGTTCACAAGCTAAGCGCAACATACTGACGCGATCGGCATAGGAAACGTGACAGGTATTTTTATGCGGCGGTGAGGCATTCGGGATGAGTAAGATCTCATCTAAATTCAGCTTCTCTTTGACATAGCTGCCTAAATCTAAATGATCCTTATGGACGGGATTAAAGGAGCCACCTAAGAGACCAACTCTTTTTTTCATAGGGCTTTTAAATTCATGACTTGGAAATTATTGACACAGGCACAGCTCTCGCTTAATGCTAGTAAGGCATGATTGCAATCATGCACGCATAAAGCCTTAGAGGCCTCGGCAAATTTCGCAATGAGATAATCAAATAATTGCGGGGGCATTTTTAAAGCGGCCTTGATGACTGCGTCCATGGATTTAGGTGATTTTATCCCATAAGGAGCAAAAAATTGCATTTTTTCAGGATAAGTTCTAAAGCTCTGGGGTTTTTGTCTGAGTGCTGAAGTAGCGCTAAAGAGCTTATCTAATGAAGCTAGTTGTGAGAGTAAGATACTCTCAGGATTATTGAGCGTTGCAACTGCGGAATTTAAGACTAAAAGGGCCTTAGTGCTATCGCCATTGAGTATGGCCTCAGCAAGCTCTAAGCTTTCAAAGCGACTATCGGCATCTAAGATCGCTACCGCTTCATCGAGAGTGATGGCATGTGTTTGTGGGCTGAGCGCTAAAATCTTTAAAGTCTGATCGATAAGGGTCAAATTCCCCTCACAGGCTTTAGAGAAATAATCACAAGCCTCAGGGCTTAGGGAGATTTGATATTTTAAAGCTCTATCGTTGATATAGCGATAGAGATTAGCGCCCTCAGGCGGATAGCTCAATTCAATTTGCGCATTTACATATTTTAAATAGGCAAAGACGCGCTCGGCACTAAGCTTAGCCTTGCGCTCAGACTCAGGATAAGCGCGGGGTTTGACCTTATTTAAAGCGCTCAAAATACGCGGTAAATCGACAATGACGATGACACCTGGACGCATTTTCGCGGCTAAAAGGTAGAGCACTTCTAAGGATGTAGCTTTAAGATCGCTAAGATAAATTTTAATAATGCGATCGCCACCAAAGAGACCGGGATCTAAAAGCTCATTTTCTAAAGCGCGCAGATTAGCCTTACCGCTTGAGGCAAAATCTGACTGCGTAAAGAGCAATAAGGGCGCATCAGGAAGAGCTTGATGCGCGGAGGCTAAAATCTCTTCACTTCTATCATTTTTAATAAGGCTCTCATCTGAGCTTAAAACATAGATCTGCGGTGCGGCCATGGCAATTACTCGTTGATATTGTAATTATCAGGATCGAGATTGTCAGGCAAAGCATTCTTAGGTTTAGGCGCCACCTTAGGTAATTCATAAGTGCGATTTAAGACGGCATTGCCATTATTAAGCTTATTTAAATTAGTGCTCTGAGCTTTAGCTGATTCTTCGCTATCTTGTAACTGTAAAGCCTCAATGAGGGTTAGTCCTGAATAGGCATCGGACATGGTCTTAGATGAGGGTAAAACCGTATCTTCGCCGACAGAGACGGTAAGATCGGCGGGATTTGACTGTAAAGCATCAGGATCTGACTGACGGCCTAAGTAACCTAGACGGGTTACAAGCTGTCGGGCTAATTCCTCATAGGTTTCCTCAATAACCGTAGCCCGCTCGGTATCTGCAGATAAGGAGAGACCGGGCTTATTGAGCATATTGCGGGTGAGTGAATTGCGCATTAAGAGCGGACGGTGATTGGGAATACGCAAAGTCGTCGTAGATGAGACAATGATCTGATACTCTAAAGTATCGGCATTAGC
This sequence comes from uncultured Succinatimonas sp., assembly GCA_900552905.1. Taxonomy (GTDB): domain Bacteria; phylum Pseudomonadota; class Gammaproteobacteria; order Enterobacterales; family Succinivibrionaceae; genus Succinivibrio. The sequence continues at coordinate 13,485 of USBR01000019.1, forward strand.
GTTGATAGAGGCTATAGGCATCGATACTTGCGGACTTGGAATATATAAAGTAGGGATCTTATCGTCAGCTTTAAGGCTAGGCTCGTATTGAGCATTGACTTTAATGCCCGAAATTCTTAATTCTTGCACTACTTTTCTATAGAAAGCATCGTGATAATCGCCTTGAACATTGAGACTTTCAAAGGTATCGCTCAGGCGCGTTTGATTAGGCAGATGGAAACCACAGCCTGATAACAGGCTAATACCTAAAGCACAGATTAAGGCAAGATTTTTCTTCATAGAATTAAGGTCTTTAATATTTAGATATGATCAACTTGTAAATTATAGCAAGTATGATCTCAAAGCGCATAAGGCTTCAAAAAGAAAAAAGGCCCAGATTTAATCTGAGCCCTCGATTTTTAATTTAGAAAGTTTTAGGCAACTACGATATTAACTAAGCGGCCCTTAACGTAGATGATCTTCTTAACTTCCTTCTCAGATGTGAATTTCTGCACCTCAGCTTTAGCTAAGACTAAGGCCTTAACCTCGTCCTCAGAAGCCTCAGGTGAGACATTGACACGAGCGCGGACCTTACCGTTAATCTGTACGACTAAGGTGATTTCCTCAGCCTTCAGAGCCTGCGGATCCACCTTAGGCCAAGAAGCAGTATCGATAAGCTCGCTGTGACCTAAAAGCTCCCACAGTTCAAAGCAGATATGCGGGGTGATAGGGTAGAGCATGAGAACTACAGAGGAGTATATCTCATAGCGTAAAGCTACAGATACCGGATCGGTAGCGGTGAACTTACCGGCGCTATTTAAGAGCTCCATAATGGCGGCAATAGCGGTATTGAAGGTCTGACGGCGACCGATATCGTCGGTAACCTTGTCGATGGTGACGTGAAGCTCATGACGCAGACGACGCTGTTCGGCATTGAGTTTTGAAACATCTAAAGGTTCAGCCTTGCCTAAGGCGATGAGATCCTCAACTTGTGAGTAGAGCTTGCGTAAGAAGCGCTGTGAGCCCTCAACACCAGACTGACGCCACTCTAAGGTAAGCTCAGCAGGAGAGGCGAACATTAAGAATAAACGTACAGTATCAGCACCGTACATATTGACCATGTTCTCAGGATCGATACCATTAGCCTTAGACTTAGACATCTTGATCATGCCCTCGTGATGGAGAGTATGACCGTCCTTATCCACAGCCTTAGTGATATTGCCCTTATCATCGCGGGTGGTGATGGCATCTAAGGGGTTAACCCAGCACTTAGTACCATTTTCATCTAAATAATAGAAGGCATCAGCTAAAACCATGCCCTGGCATAATAAGCGCTTGAACGGCTCATCATACTTAACCATGCCAGCATCGCGTAAGAGCTTGAAGAAGAAGCGGGAGTAGAGCAAGTGTAAAACTGCGTGCTCAATACCACCGATATACTGATCGACAGGTAACCAATAATTAGCGGCATCCTTATCGAACATTTCCTTCTCATCGCGCGGTGAGCAGTAACGAGCATAATACCAAGAGGATTCCATGAAGGTATCAAAGGTATCAGTCTCGCGGGTAGCAGCCTTGCCCTTATAGGAGGTCTTATACCAAGACTCATCGGTCTTTAACGGGGAGATCACACCGTCGATCTTGACGTTCTCAGGTAAGGTTACCGGGAGGTTGCACTCTTCCTCAGGTACAAGTTCACCGGTCTCATCGATAGAGAGCATCGGGATCGGGGCACCCCAGTAACGCTGACGGGAAATACACCAGTCACGCAGACGATAATTAACCTTGCGCTCAGCACAGCCTAAGGACTCGAGCTTATTGGCAATAGCGACAAAGGCCTCATCGAAGTTCATGCCATCAAATTCGCCGGAATTGTAGGCAATACCGTGCTCAGTAAAGGCAGCCTCAGAGACATCAGCCTCGCTCTTATCAGCAGGACGGATGACCGGCATAATGTCGATGCCGTACTTCTTAGCAAATTCATAATCGCGCTGATCGTGAGCCGGTACGGACATAACAGCACCGGTACCATAATCCATGATGACGAAGTTAGCCACATAGATAGGAACACGACGACCATTGATAGGGTGGATGGCGTATAAACCAGTGGCCATACCCTTCTTTTCCATGGTGGCGATATCAGCCTCAGCAAACTTCTGGGTACGGCACTCTTTGCAGAAAGCTTCGAGATCAGGATTAGTCTCACAGCACTTCTTTACTAACGGGTGGTTAGCGGCGATGGAGATATAGGTGATACCCATGAAGGTGTCAGGACGGGTGGTATAGACCGTGAAGGTATCGCTGCTGTTTTCAACCTTGAAGGTGATATTGAGACCTTCAGAGCGACCGATCCAATTGCGCTGCATGGTGCGTACGCGCTCAGGCCAGCCTTCAAGCATGTCGATATCTTTGAGTAATTCTTCAGCATAAGCGGTGATCTTTAAGTACCACTGCGGAATTTCACGCAGTTCCACCTTAGAGCCACAACGCCAGCAGCAACCGTCTTCAACCTGCTCATTTGCCAATACGGTATGATCAACCGGGCACCAGTTAACGGTGGAGACTTTCTTATAAACTAAGCCGCGCTTGTAGAGCTCAGAGAAGAACTTCTGCTCCCAACGATAGTATTCAGGGTGGCAAGTAGCAACTTCACGGGCCCAGTCATAGGAAATACCTAAGGACTTAAGCTGTTTTTTCATGTACTCGATATTAGCGTAAGTCCACTCGCCAGGCTGACGATTGTTCTTAATAGCGGCGTTTTCAGCCGGCATACCGAAGGCATCCCAGCCGATAGGAGCTAACACATTCTTGCCCTGTAAGCGCTGGAAACGGGCGATGACGTCACCGATGGTGTAATTACGTACGTGACCCATGTGTAGGCGTCCGGACGGATACGGGAACATGACTAAGCAATAATATTTTTCGCGATTGGGATCTTCCTTAGCGTGGAAGGTTTGATGCTCTTCCCAATATTTTTGAACCCTAGGCTCAATTTCCTGAGGGTTATAGGCAGCTTTGTTAGCAGACATCAACTGTTGCTCCGATAGTTTTAAGAGGGAAAAAATCCTCTTTTCAAAATGCAAAATAGTTATTTATTTTGCCACAGATTAAAACGTTGTGCGAATTTTATCAAAAATAGGCAAAACTTAGCGGTCTTGTGGTGAAAAAAGGGGCATAAAAAGGGCAATGAGGGGCATAAATTGCCCCTCTAGGCTTTAATCTTGTTGATAAAGTGGGGTGGAGAGGTAGCGATCGCCATTGTCAGGCAAAATTACCACTATAGTTTTTCCCGCATTTTCCTCTTTTTTCGCCTCTTTAATGGCGGCGGCAACTGCAGCTCCTGAGGAAATACCGATAAATAAGCCCTCGCTTTGCGCGAGGGTGCGCCCTATATCAAAGGACTCATCATCGCTGACAGTAATGACTTTATCGACAACGCTTTTATCATAATTTTTAGGAATAAAGCCTGCCGAGATACCCTGAATTTTATGAACGCCAGCCTTACCGCCACTTAAAACGGCAGAGCTTTCAGCTTCGACAGCGATAATTTGCACCTGAGGGTTTTGTTCTTTTAAATAACGACCGACACCGCTGATAGTTCCGGCTGAGCCTACGGCACTGATAAAGGCATCGACCTTACCTTCAGTGTCTTCCCAAATCTCAGGACCTGTGGTCTCATAATGGGAGAGGGCATTAGCTTCATTTTCAAATTGCTGCGGAATATAGACATGAGGATTGTCGCGGGCCATAGCCTCGGCTTTAGCAATAGCGCCATTCATACCTAAAGAGCCTTGTGTGAGTATAAGCTCAGCTCCATAAGCTTTGAGAATATTGCGTCTTTCAACTGACATAGTCTCAGGTAAGACGAGGGTGACCTTAAGGCCTAAGGAGGCGCCGATGAGAGCTAAACCAATACCAGTATTACCTGATGTAGGCTCCACAATAATAGTATCTTTAGTAATTTTGCCGCTTTTTAAGCCTTCTTTAATCATATAGAGCGCGGCGCGATCTTTTACGGAGCCACCGGGATTTACGGCCTCAAATTTAGCTAAGATGCGAGCTTTTAAGCCATAAGCTTTATTTAAATTATTAAGCTCAACTAAGGGAGTGTGACCTATAAGATCGATGACGGAAGAGTAGATAGGCATAAGACATCCTTAATGTAATCAAACTTGTGTTTATCTTAAGTCTTTTTATAAAAAAAGGGAGCTTAAAGCTCCCCTTTGCCCACAAATTGTGTTTATAAAACCTCGTTGAGGTATTCACCCTTATCAAAATAAGCTTGGCAGTTATTTAAGGTAGTGGTGACGATATTAGTCATAGCCTCACGGGTAAAGAAGGCCTGATGTGAGGTAACTAAGACATTGTTATAGCTTAAAAGGTGTGACAGTCTATCGTCGGTGATGACCTTATCGGATTTATCCTGATAGAAATAGGTACGCTCATCTTCATAGACATCAAGGCCGGCAGCACCGATCTTGCCTGATTTTAGACCATCAACTAATGCCTGTGAGTCGATAAGCGGGCCACGACCGGTATTGATGATCATTACGCCATCTTTCATCTTAGAGACCGCCTCAGCATTGATAAGATGACGATTTTCAGGGGTTAAAGGGCAGTTTAAAGAGATGATATCGGCATGAGCATAGAGTTCATCTAAGCTTACATATTTAATGCCAGCTTCCGCGGCATATTTAGCATCAGGATAGATATCAAAGGCTAAGATATTCATGCCAAAGCCCTTGAGGATTTGAATGAGGATACGGGCGATCTTACCGGTGCCGACGATACCGGCAGTCTTACCGTGCAGATCAAAACCCATCAGGCCATTGAGAGTAAAATTACCATCACGGGTACGCAGATAGGCTCTATGGGTCTTGCGATTGAGAGCCATGATAAGAGCGACTACATGCTCAGCGATAGCATAGGGCGAATAGGCAGGGACACGTACAACGTGTAAGCCTAATTCTTTAGCGGCGTTTAAATCGACATTATTGAAGCCAGCGCAACGCAGAGCAATGAGCTTGACGCCATTGTCTGCTAAGATTTTTAAAACCTCGCGATCGCCACGATCGTTGACGAAAATACACACGGCTTTAGCACCTAAAGTCTGTGAGGCATTGTGCAGATCTAAGAAGGAACGGTGATATTGCAGTTCAAAACCATAATTATCGCGCGCATTGATCTCGCTGAAGAGATGACGATCATAGCTATGGGTACCGAAGAAGGTGATTTTTTCTGCCATTTGAGGCCTCCGCTTACATTTATGTTTGCTCTAAGAGCTAAGTTATAGCGCAACTTGTTGTATGGCAACGATTTTACTGCCATACAATGAAAAAAATGTTAATTTTATGAATAATATTATGAAAAACTTAATAAAATAATTTACGTTTTGAAGGCTTGATGGTCAGATTTTGTCTATTAGATTGGATTGTGCTGATTTTGCGGGCCGATTTTGCATAAAAGCGCAGAGGAAGGCGCGCCTTTTGTCATTAGTTGTTAAAAAGATGGCAAAAAATAGTAGAATAAAGAAAGTTTGCTTTGTTTAAAAAAGCTTTTAGCCGACATCGATCAGTAAAAACTTCTGATTTTTGTCTTTGTCCAAATTTACCATTT
>USBR01000020.1 GCA_900552905.1 uncultured Succinatimonas sp.
CCTTATCTAAACTCTGTTGCACTTTATTCTTAGCGACAGTTTGTGTGCCTTGTAACAGCGGATTTATATGCATGACAAGGGGAATAAAGAGATGGACCATCGGGCCTGTAATTAAGGCTGCAAACAAAGTACCCTCACGCACACCTTCAACGGCGCTAAAGCCAGTTAAAAAGAGGGAAATGACGATAGCACAGCTGACAAGGAAGATATCAAAGAAGGTCTTTACATAACTAAAGGAGCGATTTACTAAAGGATGAAAGACCTTGATGAAGTATTCACCCGGGACCATGCAGACTGAGGCGACAAAAGAGCAAGCGATACTGAAGGCTAAGATCACCGTGCCTAAGATAACTAAGGCCCAGGCTAACCAATAGGGTAAGATCTCAGGAAGCAAGATCTCAATATTACTCATAGCAAAGTCGATCATCCATGAGAACATGAGAATGACTGGAACTTGCATGACAATATTAAGCCAGTGTTCGAGAATTTTTCGGTTGACGATCATGATCTGCAGTATCACTAAGAGGACATTGAAGAGCATGGTGGTATCACCTAAGGTGAGAGGAGTATGCAGAGAGATTACGAAATTAGTGGAGGAGATGGGGGTGGTGCCGATGTGGGCTAAGGTGATGAGGGCGATGCCTAAACCTTGCATTAAGACGGATGTAAAGAATAATACATAACGTCTTACGTGTTCCCCAAGGGGCATTTTTTGCATATAAACCTCTCTCTATTCTCTCTATATATAAATTTAGGGCACAGAAAACCCGTAGTGCCGAAAAGCTTTAGGCTTTTCGGCTAGGAAATGAAATATTTTTTTAGGAATGCTTATTAGCGGGCGCGGAAGGTAATGCGGCCTTTGCTCAGATCATAGGGAGTGAGCTGAACGGTAACTTTGTCGCCAGTTAAGATTCTGATGTAATTCTTACGCATCTTACCTGAGATGTGAGCCATTACGATGTGGCCGTTTTCTAACTGTACACGGAACATGGTGTTAGGCAAGTTCTCAAGTACGGTGCCCTGCATTTCGATATTTTCTTCTTTAGCCATAAACTCTTTTATGTGGTACAACAATAAATAAAGCCGGTACATCCGGCACACTTTTTAGCGCCGTCATTATACACCACAAAGGACCATAAAGCAGAAAATTTGATATAAAGCGCTTAAAAATGCTCTTTTGGGGGTAAAACAGCCGATATCTTCAGGATCTGAGATTTATTTTTGAGCTTTAACGCATGTTTTATTTTCTGTTTTTGCTTTAGGATCAACGTCAAAAGAGCTTGAATTATATAGTAAATAAATTTTAATCTTAGGCTTTAAGCTATCTTTACTCTATTTTATATAGTATAAAGTGGAGTAATTTTTTAGTGTAATTCTAAGTTATATAAAAAAATCAGCGCTCTTGTTAATATAGAGATTGTTGCTTGTGAACAACAAGATTTTTTTGATGCATTTTTGCGCCTAGTAAAAAATTAGCATCAAATATTAAAAAAATAATGTACGAAATTGAGAGATCCGATACAGTAAAGGGGTGTAGTGGACACACCTGTAAGAATAAAGATAGTATAGAGCTATCGTTTTCCATTAAAATTGCTTTTATGAGTAATTACAAAGCTTTGTGAAGGAACTTAGCTTCACGAAGTGGTTCACAGATTTTTTTAGATATTTAGAACACAAAAGAGTTGGAGAAAGTATATGTCCCTGCGCAAGGTGGTTGTTACCGGTCTTGGAATTGTCTCTAGTATCGGTGTCGGATGCGAAGCAGTTTTACAAGCCTTAAAGCAAGGCAAATCAGGTATAGTCTCGGATCCTGACTTTATCGAAAAGGGCATGCGCTCTCAGGTTGCAGGCTTAGTTGATTTAGATTTTAAAGAGCATGTTGACAGACGCGTACTGCGTTTTATGGGTGAGGCTGCCGCTTATGCCTATGTCGCTATGAAGGAAGCTATTGCTCAGGCTAATTTAACTGAGGAGCTCATTTCTAATGAGCGTACTGGTTTATTTGTAGGCTCAGGTGGTGGTGATACTGCTGCTATTGTCGAGGCTGCCGATACTCTGCGCACTCGTGGTATTAGACGTGTAGGTCCTTATGCTGTCCCTAAGGCTATGAGCTCTACTACATCAGCAAACTTAGCTACTGCCTTTAAGATCAAAGGTGCCTCTTTAACTGTAAGCTCAGCCTGTTCAACCTCAGCGCACTGCATCGAGCTTGCCTGTGATGAGATTAGATTAGGCCGTCACGACATTATGTTTGCCGGTGGTGGTGAGTCCGCTAATTGGACTATTTCCTGCTTGTTTGACGGTATGGGTGCTTTATCTAAGGCCTATAATGACAATCCAGCTACCGCATCTCGTCCTTATGATGCAGAGCGTGATGGCTTTGTTATCGGTGCCGGTGGCGGTATTTTAGTTTTAGAATCTGAAGAGCATGCTAAAGCTCGTGGCGCTAAGATCTTAGCTGAAGTTGTAGGTTATGGTGCTACCTCAGACGGTTATGACATGGTCGCCCCGTCAGGTGAAGGCGCTGCGCGTTGCATGAAGCAGGCTTTACAGGATTGCCCGTATCCTATTGATTATATCAATACCCATGGTACTTCCACAGTCTTAGGCGATATTAAGGAATTAGAGGCTATTGCCGCCGTCTTTGGTGACAAGCGTCCGCCGATTTCCTCGACTAAGTCCATGACCGGACATGCTTTAGGCGCTGCCGGTGTCAATGAGGCTATCTTCTCTATCTTAATGATGCAGAATAATTTCATCGCCCCGTCCATCAATATTGATAAGCTTGATGAGCATTGCGAGGGCTTTGATATTGTCGCTAATGTTGCCCGTGAGACTGAGCTTAACACGGTAATGTCCAATAGCTTTGGCTTTGGTGGTACTAACGCTTCCTTGATTTTAAGAAAGTATGGCCTCTAAGAGTATTCGTTTAGATAAAGCCGTCTCCCATAGCTTTGAGGTCTCCCGCAAGGAGGCCACTTATCTCATCAAGCAAGGTATGGTCAGTGTCGATGGCGAGGTCGTCTCCGATCCGAGCTTTAAGATCGCTATCGATACGCCTTTGACTTTAGATGGCAATGACTTTACGGCAGAAGAGTATTTAAAAAAGCGCGTCTTCATGCTCAATAAGCCTGAAGATTATGTCTGTGCCGATAGGGATAGCCGTTATTTAACTGTAAGCTCCATTTTCTCTGAGGAGATGCATGCTCAGGATTTACATTGTGCCGGACGTTTAGACGTCGATACTGTGGGTCTTGTCATCGTCACCGATGATGGGGATTTAGCGCATCGCATTACTGCCCCGCGTTATGAAATAGAAAAGTGTTATTTAGCGGTAGTTAAAAATAAGCTCTGTGATAAAGATATCGCCCGCTTTGCCTCAGGCCTAAAATACCCTGAGGAGACTAAGCCCTATAAGAGCGCTAAGCTTGAAATTCTCTCTGACAATGAGGCTTTAGTGACTGTCACTGAAGGGCGTTTTCATGAGGTCAAACGCCTCTTTGAATGTGTTGGCAATGAAGTTTTAGAACTTAAGCGTCTCTCTATAGGCAAGCTTAAGCTTGATGAGAGTTTAGAGCTCGGGGCATACCGGCTTTTAGATGATGATGAGGTCGCCCTCATCTTTGAGAAATAAGCATAAATCCCGGTTTAAAACCGGGATTTTTACTTTATTCGTTAAAGACACCAAAGTGCTCGCGAGAAAATTCCACCCGCTCTTTGATACTTAGGCGTTGTTTTTTCGTCAAAGCTTCAATAAGACGCAAGCGCGGCAAGAGACCGGCATTATTGCAGATCTGAATGGCCATACCGGGACGGGCGTTAAGCTCTAAGAGCATCGGGCCTTTGTCTCTATCTAAGACTATATCGGTGCCGATATAACCTAAGCCTGACATATCATAGCAAGAGGAGGCTAGCTCTAAAACTTCCTGCCAATGTGGCACGCGCAAATCTGACAAGCGCTTATCAGTATCAGGGTGAAATTCAAGCGGCTGATTATACTGTACCGCTCTTACAGCGCGGCCCGTTCTCACACAGATCCCCACACCGACTGCGCCTTGATGTAAATTAGCCTTACCGTCTGAGGCCTGAGTTGACAGGCGCATCATACACATGACGGGGAAGCCCTGAAAGACGATGACACGGGTATCAGGGACACCGTCATAGCTATAACCTGAGAAGACATTATCAAAGTGAATGAGATCTTCAATAAGGGCAATATCGGATTTACCACCTAATGAAAATAAACCGGCCAGAATATTAGTCAGATGGCGCTTAAGCTCATGCTTAGTGATATCCTGACCTGAGGTTTTGACATAATTGCCGGTAGACTCATTCTTATCTTTGATAACTAAGATACCCTTACCACCTGAGCCATGGGCAGGCTTAATGCAAAATTCCGTATGCTCGCCTAGGATATTTAAAATATCCTGAACTTGATGCTGATTTTCAACCGAGCCTATTAAGACTGGAGTTTTGACATTATGGGAGATGGCAATCTTCTTAGTGAGCACTTTATTGTCCACTAAGGGGTAGAGCTTTCTCTTATTGTAGCGACCTATATAATTGACGTTACGCTGATTCATACCCATGATGCCATCAGTTGCCATCTCAAAGGGATTGGCGTAACGATTTTTAAGATCTAAAAGCTGTGAAAACCATGACATAGGCTATTTCTTCTCAGTGTTTTCAGAATTCTCTTTCTCAAAGTCGGCTTGCTCTTTGAGATTTTGCTGAGCTTGCTTTTTCCATTTGCGATAGACATTGTGAGGATCGCTCTTTAAAGCCTTAAGCTCCTCTTTAAGTCTAATGTACTCATGCTCAGTCTGATCGCCGTTTTGATATTCACGGATCTGTGAGGCTAAGGGTTTAAAGCGCTTAAGTTCGCTTAAACGGAAGCCTGTGTAGTTACCCATGATGAGCACTAAGGCTAAGAGCACTAGCTGTAGACCTAAGAAGTTAAAGGTCCAATGCTGAATGGTGAGGCTACTCATAGAGAGATAAGCGCAGACGGCGACAAATAAGGAACCGCCACCTTGCTTTAGGACCTCTTTGTAGCCTTCCTCTTCCCAGAGAATAGACATTCTCTCAATGGTCCAAGAGAGAATAATGAGCGGGAAGAAGGTGACCTTGACGCCTTCGGTAAGACCGATTTGATAGGTAAAGAAGGAGGTCAAACCGATAATTCCGATGACGGTTATGATCACAGCTGAAATACGTGCAATGAGCAATAAGTTCAAATGTGAAAGCCACGATCTGACAACTAGTCCCACACCGACAATGGCTACGAAACCTATGAGACCTACTATTAAAGACGTCTCTAAGAAGGACATGGCGATAAGTACCGGCATGAAGGTACCTGAAGTCTTAATACCGATGATAATACGTAAGAAGACGACGATGATAACGCCAATTGGCAGTAATAAAATGCTTTGAAACAGTGATTGCTCTTCAACTGGTAAAGATGAGAGCGATAAAGATAAGCTCTCCTCACCTGCAAGGCGATTTAAATTAGCCTTACGCATACCCGCCTGCACCGCATCGATATTGTGATGCATCATGGTAAAGCTTACAGTGGCATTAGTACCGCCGGTGATATCTAATAAAGAGGCGCCATTATCAGTCCAAATGAGCTGATTTTTTCTAAGGCCCGATTCACCAGTTTCGGCATTGAAGATCTGATAGGTAGTACCATCAAAAACGGCGACCCGAGCTAAGAGTTTTTGATTGCGACGGCCATTTTCTAAATTCAAAATACCGATGACGCGGGCATGTACTTTAGCTAGCTCTAAAATATGTACGACCAGATCGGATTTACGATATTTAGAGGTTAAAAGTGAAGCGATCTCTGATTCTTGATTGATTTCCTTGATGATCTGCGCCGTCAGCGAGAAGGGATTGGCGCTTCTTGAACTGGCTGTGCGGGCAATTTCATCCATGGCGGTAGCATAAGGCTCAGGCGCGACACTCTCAGAGAGCGGCGGCACAATCATAGAGGAGCCCTGAGCATCCGGATCGACTAGGAACTCAGCGCGATAATAGAGAGTCTGCATGCCTTCAGGATTGCGGCGCGACCACTCAACATAATTAGTGCCCTTACTCTTAATATAATCAACGCCATAGCCTAAAGAGGCAGTAGTCTGACGCAATTGGGTAAAGCCTGGCTGTACAGCAGGTAGCGCTAATAATAATTGCGCCGGAGAATCGCCATGAGGCTCAAACTCGATACGGGCCTCTACCGTCCACATCTGACGCTCTTCATTAGGAAGAAAGGGGACCTCATAGACAATATGCTGATAGGAAATAAGTAGGACACCGGCTAAAAATAAAATAGCTGTGACTACATAAAAAACGCCGCGCGAAATCATAAAACTTCCAAATTTTCCTTTGGTTTATTTTTTATCAGAGCTAGGCTCTTCGTTTTTTGAAGTCGGCTCAGCTTTAACTGAACCGATGTTTTGATCTTGATCGATCTTCGAGCTTACAGCCGGTAAGTTACGCTCAGAATCGGTACCCATATTGATATCGCGATTAGCCGGAGTGGCTAATTGACCGCCTTTATTTAGGCGCTCTTGCTCATCATATTTAGCATTAGGATTGACGCCTTTTTTAACAGCATCTTTATAAGCATCACGGGTTAAGAAGAATAAACCGTCAGTATCAGCACGCTTTTGTACAAAGCTACGGGAAACATCGACTACAGCAATATCGGTAAGGAGGCTACGACCTACTAATAGCGGATATTGCATGGCGCTTCTGTCGATGAGGTTAAATTCAGTTTGAGTAGAGTAATCGGCAATTTTGACATTGAGTTTGACCACAGGGCGATCGATAAGCTCTTCACTTTGAGTCTGACGTACCTGAGTTATGCGCACAAAGGGAGCTTCGACGCTGACAGTACGACCATTAGTGATTACATCAAAGCGTAACCATTTCTTACCTGAGCGCTCAAATTCGCTAATATTTTGCGCTGTGATCGAAGAGACCGCGGCACCAGTATCGATACGGGATTGAAAGGTAGCATTTGCTTCTTTGACGTAGATATTCTCCTCGCCACCTAAGATCATCTTGCCATCGGGGGGCTGTAAGTCATAATTGCGCATGGGCTTTACCTCCATCACCGCACCATCCTGAGTCTCTTTTTTAAGGGTAGGACCGGCGACAATAGTGTCGATGATAGCCTGATTTTGACGCTGTACGGACTTTAATTCATTGAGAAGCTGACGTCTTAAACGGGCATTTTCATCATTTGCAGCCTTAACCTCAGCTTTAAGCTGACCTATGACAGCGCGCTGTGAGGATAATTCTTCATTGATGCTTTGAGTGACACCCTTAAGCGAGGTCAGGCGATCGTTGAGATCGGCAACGGCAGGATCAGCTGCGCTTACAACAGAGCTTGCAAGGGCTAAACTGATAATGGCAAGTTTAATACCTTTCATAAAAATAATATTCTCAAAAGGACAGAATGATTTTGGGAAATATAGCACATTTTAAGAAAAAAACTTAAACAAGTAGCAGACAAAATTTTGCCTCTTGTTTATATTTTTTAGTTTTCACCTCTAAGTTGGGGGCAATCCTCTAGTTATTGCTATAAAGATAGTGTGACCCCGCTTTAAGAGGCCCAACAAAGCTGTAAGCTCAGCTGAGTTTGCCTAAAAAAGTATAGTTTTTTTATCTTGTAGTCAGGTCTTAAATTCAAAGCTTTTTTGAGAAATAAAATTTTTTAGTTAGGAAAAGTTATCACTTTCATAAGCTTTAGCTGATCTAAAATAAAAAAAGCTTAAGAAAATTTGGAGGCAATATGATGCAATGTCGTTTGAAGCCTGATCATAATGGTTTAGTCGGTGTCGGCGTCCGCTTTGAAAGAATTAGACGAGTTACGGGCTATTTAGTCGGAACTTTAGATCGCTTTAATGATGCCAAGCGTGCCGAGGAGCGCGATCGCGTTAAGCATTTACATGTTTGATACAGGCCCTCGCATGAGGGCTTTTTAATCTAGAGAATATGCACTTATCAGAACACGAACTTATGCGCTATCAGCGCAATATTAATGTCAAAGAATTAGGCCTTGCCGGTCAAATTAAACTTAAAAATTCCCGTGTATTAATTGTCGGTTGTGGCGGTTTAGGATCACCGGCGGCTTTATATTTAGCGGCCGCCGGAGTTGGGCATTTAGGCTTAGTTGATAATGATAAAGTTGATTTATCTAATCTTCAAAGACAGATTGTGCATACCACAGCGCGTCTTAATATTCCTAAAGTGGACTCAGCTTGTGAGTCTTTACAGGCTTTAAATCCTGAAATTGAGATTAAGACTTATGATTTAAAACTAAGTTTAGATAATTTCAAAGAAATAGCCGCAAATTATGACTTTATTTTAGATTGTACCGATAGTCTTAAATCTAAATACATGCTCTCAGATGGCGCTGTCAGTTTGAATAAACCCTTCTGTCATGCCGCGGTGGTGCGCTTTAGCGGACAAATTATGACCTGCATTCCAGGGCTTACGCCATGCTATCGCTGTATTTTTGAAAAAGAGCCAGAGGCTGGGGTACTTCCGGATCCGTCAGCATTAGGCGTGATTGGAGCAATGTGTGGCCTTATGGGGAGCTTGCAGGCTTTAGAGGCGATTAAGTTTTTAACTAATATAGGGGAAAATCTATCTGGGCATCTTTTAACTGTAGATGGATTGAGTTTGACTATTAAAAAATTAAAATTGCCTAAGTGCAATCCTCACTGCCCCTCCTGTGGTCACTTACAAAATATGCACTAAATTTAAAAAAGAGCGCTATTTTATAGTTTAAATCTATGAAAATAGCGATCTTTTTGGACAATTTTTGCAATTGTGTTTATTGCAAAGTTTTGCTTAAGTCCCTAAAATCTATGAACATAATGTAGATCTCACACTTTTAATTTTGAGGATAAAATGCGTAAGATTTGTTTAATGGCAGCTGTTGTAGCCGCATCCCTAGCCGCCGCTCCTTCCTATGCCTCTTTCTGGATCACCCCGACCTTCTCTACTAGCAGCAAGGCCGATTTTGACAATGCTCCGGGCGATATCTCTACTACTACCTATGGTCTTAAGGGTGGTAATGAGTATTTCACCTTAGGCTATAAGGGTACTTCCTATGATTTCTCAGGCCCTGAGCTCTTTGATGATATGAGCTTACTCTTTGCTGATGCTCACTATAATGATAAGGTCAGCCAAAATTGGGGCTATTTTGTCGGTTTAGGTGTTGCTTTTGGTTGGGAAGATGATTTCCACATCTCTGAGAACTATAACTTAAGACCGCGTGCTGGCTTAAGCTATGCTTTCAGTGGCGACTATACTTTAAACTTCGGTATCGGTGCTAATATCAATGAGCCTGATTCTAAGGTTTATCCGATTGTAACTTTAAACTATCGTGATAAGTCTGATTATGGTCTCTCCTATGTTTTAGGCTTCCCGATGATCGACGCTCAGTACCGCTTTAACGATCTCATCGCTTTAACCGGTAATGTTACCGCAATTCCGGTAAATCAGGAGATCTATCAGTTAGCTGACGATTCTCGTTTAGCTCGTGAGGGCTATTTTGCTGAGGAGAGCGCTGAGGCTAATTTAGGTATTATCTTAACTCCGCTTAAATCCTTAAGCATCAACGCCGGTGTCGGTGTGAAGTTTGCTCAGGAATACAATATCTATGATAAGAATGGCAATGAGATCAGATCCTATGAGACCGATCCGTCCTGCCAGGCTTATTTAGGCTTTAACGCTCACTTCTAATGTAAGAGCGCGTATTTTTGCTAAAAACCCCAGTAAGGTGCAACTACTGGGGTTTATTGTAAATAAAGCTTATGTCTTAAGTAAAAGTCTAAAGCTCTTTTACTCTGCGCTGGGCCTTCCTACTCTTTTTAATCTCTATTTTTTAATTTTCTAAAAGCCACACTAAAGCTTTTACCGTACGTTCAAGATTATCCTGAAAGTGAGTGCCGGCATTTTTCTCAAAGATAGTGTGAATATGCTTTTCTTCTAGCAATTGCGCAAATGCAAGCGTACACGCTTCCACCTCACGTAAAAGCCTATGTTTACAGTTTTTCTCGCGATCACCTAAAGAGAGATAGACGCTTTTTTTAGTATTCACTACAGCATGGCTTTTAGCATAGTCAATAAAACCTGCATACCAAAGAGAGCCTGAAATGGAGGCGACTTTAGTAAAAAGAGGGCTTTTAAAGAGGGTGTAGAGCGCAAAGAGGCCGGCTAAAGAATAACCGGCAAGATAGCGCTCTGAAGGTGGTTTTTGTAAAAAAGATTCGCTTTTAGGGATTAGTTTTTGCGTTAAAAGGTCTAAATAGTTATCAGAGTGACCTAAAAAAGCACTCTCGCTTTTATAAAGAGCAGGGTGGGGCCATGGGGAAAGCTCGGCATTCCACTGTAAATTATTGATGACGGCAAGTGAGAAGCTTTTTGTGCTTTGCGCTTTTAAAAGTGCATAGAGAGTATGAGCGCAGTCGCTATAGGTATTGATATAGATAAGTGGTGAGTGGGGCTCGCCTTCAAAGAGGGTGATCTTTTTATCGTCACAAGAAAATTCAAGCATGATCTTTAAAAAAAAGGACGACCGCAGTCGTCCTCTTACTAGGTAAATTTTTAATTATTTTTTAACTTCGGTGATACCGCAAGCGGCGGCGGTGAAGACTACGTCTGAGGAGCTATTGAGAGCAGTCTCAGTGGAGTCCTGAATGACACCGATAATAAAGCCGATACCGACAACCTGCATGGCAATATCATTGCTAATACCAAAGATAGAGCAGGCTAATGGAATGAGCATTAAAGAGCCACCGGCAATACCTGAGGTACCGCAAGCACATAAAACCGAAGCGATGCACATCACTAAGGAAGCGCCGAAATCAACATGGATATTGAGAGTGTGGACGGCGGCCATGGTCATAATGACGATAGTGACAGCGGCACCGGCCATATTGATGGTGCAACCTAAAGGAATGGAGATGGTATAGGTCTCACGCGGTACGCCTAATTTCTCGCATAAGCTGAGGTTAACTGGAATATTAGCAGCTGAGGATCTAGTAAAGAAAGCGGTGATACCGGATCTGACAATACTAGTCATAATTAAAGGATAGGGATTTTTGCGGGTGACGACAAAGACGATGAAGGGATTGACGACAAAGGCAATAAGCAACATGGTAGCCACTAGAACTACGATTACATGGAGGTAGTTTAAGAGGTTATAAAAGCCGCCATCTTGGGTGCAGGAAGAATAGACTAAGCCCATAACACCGATAGGGGCAAAGCGGATCACGATTCTGACGACACCGGAAACGGTAGAGGCTAAATCGGCTAAAACTTCCTTAGTGGCAGGCTTAGCGACACGGAATAATAAACCAAAGGCAATACCCCAAACTAAGATACCGATATAGTTACCGGTAATGAGGGCATTGATAGGATTATCTACAGCCTGACGGATGAAGTTTAATAAAACCTCAGAGACGCCCTTAGGGGTAGCGTTAGTGGCGGCATCGGCGAGAGTGTTAAAGGTGCTCGGGAATAAATTGGCCATAATGAGGGCGACGAGGGCTGAGAGCACCATAGACGCAAAATAGATAGCAATTACCGGTTTCATATTAGTTTTAGTGTCTTTGTCCTGACGGGCAATGGAGGCTGAAACTAAGACGAAAACTAAGAGCGGAGCGATGGCTTTTAAAGCGCTGACAAAGAGCGTGCCTAAGGTCGGTAATACTAAGGTATCGTTAGGCATAATGGCAGCGATAAGGATACCTAAAATCATACCGATGATGATCTGCATGATAAAAGGTATTTTATTTAGAGCCTTATATAAAGCTCCATGGGGATTGATGGGATGTAACATTTTTCTCTACCTCATAAATTTGGTGAGGCAATTATATTGCAAATTAGGCATTTTTTTTGCAAAAAAGCCTTCTTTTTTTAACATTATGAAAACGTATACAAAAGCATTCTTAAGCCTTTTTTATTTAAGTTGTTGTAAATAACATTCATTTTGCAAATACAAGTGCTTGAGTTTTTTTGGTGCAAGAGACCTTAAAGTGATTTTTATCTAGTTATTTCAATGAATTTTTTGAAGTCCTTCAAAAAATTTCTTGATCTGCATTTTTAATTAGCATATGCTTACGCTTGTTAGCTAAGGCTTACCCGAGAAATAAGCTGGCCTCCCAAAATTAAGTAGGCACAGAAAATTTAAAGAATTTAATGAGATTTATTTATGAAGACTCTTGATGATCTGAAGATAGGAGAGACTGCACAGGTCTTAAAGATCCACGGTGAGGGTACATCCTTACGTCGTCGTCTTTTAGACATGGGTATAACCCCTGATACCTCAATTACCAAAGTAAGAACCGCCCCTTTAGGCGATCCTATTGAGTTTAACGTCCGCGGCTACTCTCTGACCATCAGAAAGAGCGATGCCTCTTTAGTGGAGATTAAATAATTTATGACTGAGAAGAGATTTGCATTAGTCGGTAATCAAAACTGCGGTAAGACTACCTTATTCAATGCTTTAACCGGTGCTAATCAATATGTAGGTAACTGGCCGGGTGTTACTGTCGATCAGGTTATCGGTAAGATGTCCTCTAAAGATTGGGACATTGTCGATTTACCAGGTTTATATTCCTTATCCCCGTATTCTGCTGAAGAAGTTGTTTCTCGTAACTTCCTCTTATCTGATAACTACGATGTGATTTTGAACGTCTTAGACGCTTCACATTTAGAGCGCTCCTTATCTTTAACCTATGAGTGCCTGCCTATGGGTAAGCCTATGGTTGTTGCTCTCAATATGATCGACGTTTTAACCGCGCGCGATATTAAAGTCGATGTTGAGAAATTATCTAAGGCTTTAGGCGTTAAGGTGGTACCGATTTCTGCAGCTAATAAGCAGGGTTTAGACGCTCTGTTAAAGGCTATGGCTGAGGCTAAAGCTCCTGCTAATCCCTTAGCTGTTTATCCTGAGAGTGTACAGGAGTGCATTAAGAGCATCGGTGCTTTATTAGGTGATGTTACCGCCTCTGAGCGCGTTTTTATCAGCACTGCCTTATTACAGGGCGATAAGATCTACTTAGAGCAGTACAAGCGCTCTGAGATGGTTCTTAATGCTGTCTCTAAAGGTCGTGGTTGCATTGAGGATGAGTTTAAGGTTGATGCTGAGAGCTTCTTCCCGCAGCAACGCTATAAGGTTATTGAAAATACGGTTAAGTCTGCAGTTGAGAATAAGTTTGACATGAAGTCTTCCTTCTCCCAGAAGATCGACAATATTGTCACCAACCGCTTCTTAGCCTTACCTATATTCTTAGCTATAGTATGGGTAGTTTATTACCTCGCAGTTGAAACCATCGGTACTATGGGTACTGATTATGCTAACGATGTTATCTTCGGTGAGATTGTCCCAGGCTGGGCTGAGTCCTTATTAGCAAGTGCTGATGCTCCTGAGTGGATGAATTCCTTAGTCATCGACGGTGTGATAGGTGGTGTCGGTGCCGTTTTAGGCTTTGTGCCGCAGATGATTGTCATGTTCTTGCTCTTATCCTTCTTAGAGCAGTGCGGTTATATGACCCGTGTAGCCTTTGTCTTAGACAGCATTTTCCGTCGCTTTGGCTTATCTGGCCGTAACTTCATCCCTATGGTAGTGGCCACCGGCTGTGGTGTCCCGGCGCTCATGGCTAATAAGACTATCGACAATATCAATGAAAGACGTATCGGTCTTATCACTACCACCTTTATTCCGTGCAGTGCTAAGCTTCCGATCCTCACTATGATCTTCGTAGCTTTCTTTGACGGTCAGGCCTGGTTTGCCCCCTTTGTTTATGGCATGTCCATCTTCTCTGTCATCGTTACAGGTATTATCTTCAAAAAAGATCGTGCCTTTAAAGAGCCGGTTTCTCCTTTTGTCATGGAGTTACCTGATTATCATATGCCCACTCTCTTCAATATCCTGAGAGCTACTTATGAGCGTTGCAAGGCCTTCGTGATCAAGGCTGGTACTATCATCTTTGCCGTTGTCGTAGTCGTATGGTTCTTATCTAACTTCAACTTCACTGAAGAAGGCTTCACCATGGTTGATGTTAACGATTCACTCTTAGCTGTGATCGGCACTTCCATCGCCTTTATCTTCGCTCCTTTAGGCTTTGCTACCTGGCAGGCAACTGTAGCGGCCATTACCGGTTTATTAGCTAAAGAGAACGTGGTTGGTACTTTAGCTGTAACCTTAGGCTTAGAGGGTGATTTTGAGGGTGGTGAGGATACTCTCAATGCCGCCTTACAGGGTCACTTCAGCATGGGACTTGTGGCTTTATCCTATTTGACCTTCAATATGTGGTCAACTCCATGTGTCGCCGCCTTAGGTGCGATGAAGCGTCAATTAGGTAATAATAAGTGGTTTGCCTTTGCTATTGTCTATATGACCATGTGGGCTTATTGCTTAGCCTTAGTCATCTATCAGTTAGGCGGTCTGATTATGGGTGTAGTTCCGTTCTCAGCCTACACTGTAGCCGCTTTCATTGTCTTAGGTATCTTCTTGTTCTTGCTCTTACGTCCTGAGCGTAAGGCTACAACTGAAATTTTAATTCCGTCTAAGAATATCTAAGCTATAAGCTAAATCGCGTAGTCAAGCCTCCTTCATATAAGGAGGCTTTTTTGTGGGGAGAGGGCGTATGTATGCACTTTTTAGGTGCCAAAAGAGTGCAAATAATTAAGACTAAAAAAAATTTTTGTAAATTTTGCACTATTTAATCTCTACAATAAAATGAAATTTATTTGCATTATGTAGTGTAAATTTGTAGAAGACTTAAGCTCGCAGTGGGGAATAATGCTTAAAAGCATTGGTACCGCTTACAATGGCATATATAAGCAGTTTCTTAGGGCAAAAAAAATCCCTGTTGAAGGAACAGGGATATAAATATCTGCTTTTTGGAGTTACGTGAATTTCAACGTAGGTTGAAATTCAAGACAATCCATCAGAACACAACGTTAAGATGATGAAAATATATTACATAAAATTAAGCTTACATACAATAGCAAAATGAGAAAATTTTTTACAAAATGCGCTGGCCCTATAAAAAGGGTATAAAGAACAAGATCTTGCTCATAAAAAAAATTAAAAAATTTTTTGACGAAGCTCTTAAAAAAGGCTCTTTAGACACTAAAAAGCGCTGATCTTCACATTAAATTCAAAAAATGCTCTTTTTTAAGAGTTTTATGCTTATAAGCACGTTATACTAATAGTATGTTTTTTCATTGATTTGTGACAAATTAGGAGTGGAGTTCTAAATGGCACGTGTTCGTTTGGCGGTAGTGCAGGATGCAGCCGCTACCATCGAGATTTTAAAGCAGTATATCGAAACCCCGATCACCTTAGAGTACGAGGTTCCCTGCATTGCTGATAAAGAAACCCAGATTCTGGCAATTTCTCACGATTATCCTTTCATTGTGATCGAGGACGAATCCGGTGTCATCGGTTTTGCTTTTGCACACCGTAACCTCGAGCAGCCAGGCTTATCTTGGAATGCCGAGCTTCGCGCCTTTATCAGCTTAAGCAAGCGTGGCCATGGTTATGGCTTCATCGCTATGGAAGTTCTCATCGATATCTTAAAGCTGCAGAACATCCGCAACGTTTATTCAAATGTCACCGAGGGTAACCCGCGTTCTGAGTCCTTACACCGTAAGTTAGGCTTCAACGATTGCGGTATCTTACACAAGACCGGCTTTAAGAATGGTCGTTGGTTAGACGTCAATTTGCTTGAAAAGTGCATCTCTGACAATGGTGATGCCGAGCCTAAGCCTTTCATCCCGATGAGTGCTGTCAATAGAGATGAAATTCAGGCTATCTTAGATAAGTACAACTCTCAGCTCTAATTTATATACAATGCGCAGTTCCTCTGCGCATTGCTAAATCAGCGCAATCTATATTAAAATTTCACCGGTTTAACATTTACGGAGAGAATTGTCATGTTCAACATGGGCAATATGATGAAGCAGGCTCAAATGATGCAAGAGCGTCTGCAAAAGGTTCAAGAAGAGATCGCCAATTTAGAAGTAACTGGCGAGTCTGGTGCGGGCATGGTTAAGATCACCATTACCGGTTCTCACGAAGTGCGTCGCGTCAGCATTGACGATCAATTATTATCTGATGATAAGGAGATCTTAGAGGATTTATTAGCCGCCGCCTACAACGATGCTCATCGTCGTATCGAGGAAGCCTCTAAGGAAAAGATGTCCACCATTACCGCCGGTGTCAACTTACCTCCGGGAATGAAGCTCCCCTTCTAAGATGTCCTCATCCCTCCTGCTTGATAAGCTCATTAAGTCCTTACAGATCATGCCTGGCATTGGTCCTGTGAGCGCTGCCCGTATTGCCTATACGCTTTTAGAGCGTAAGCGCGATATGGGGGTGAATATGGCTGATACTATCAAGCAGGCTTTAACCTCCATCTCCCGCTGTCCTAGCTGTCAAAATTATTGTGATATTGAGGGACAAAAGTGCGAGATCTGCTCATCTTTTAAGCGTCAAGAATCAGGCCTTTTATGTGTGGTTGAAACCCCACAAGATGTACAGGCCATTGAGGAGTCAGGATCCTTTAATGGTACTTATTTTGTCCTGCATGGCCATCTTTCCCCTTTAGATGGTATCAGCGCTGAGGAATTGAAATTAGGCTTACTCTTTAAAAAGCTTAAAGAGCAAAATTATAAAGAAGTGATCTTAGCTTTAAGTCAGACTGTAGAAGGTGATGCTACAGCGGCCTTTATCTCTAATTTCTGCAAGCGCCATGAGATCTTAGTTTCACAAATTGCCTCAGGTATCCCTATCGGTGGTGAGCTCAATGCTGTCGATCAGAATACTTTAGCAACCTCGATTAACTATCGCCGTAAGATCTAAATTATTTGTTTTAACTCTTGAAAACAAATAAGCCTGTCCCCATATTCTCTTGCATAGTGGTTTAATACCACAGTGTATTGGAGATTTTAATTAAAATGACCGCAACTGTTCACGGCTTTCAGACCCAAGTTACTAAGCTTTTAGATCTTTTAGCCAATTCTCTTTATTCAAACAAGGAAGTTTTTTTACGCGAGCTAATTTCTAATGCCTCAGACGCCATCGACAAGCTCCACTTTATGGCTTTAACTAAGCCTGAGCTTATCGCCGATGATCCTAATTTTAAGATCCGTATCCGCGCTGACAAGGAATCTCAGACTTTAACCATTTCAGATAATGGTTTAGGTATGACCTTAGATGAGGCCAATAGCCACTTAGGTACCATTGCCGAATCCGGTACCGAAGCTTTCATGAAGAAGTTAACAGGTGATGCGGCTAAAGATTCACAGCTTATCGGTCAGTTCGGTGTAGGTTTCTACTCCTCCTTCATTGTTGCCGATAAGGTTACCGTTTTAACTAGAAGCGTTGATGCTACTGAGGATCAGGGCGTACGCTGGGAGTCTGATGGTAACGGCACCTTTGAAAGTGAGAATATCACCCGCAAGAGCCGCGGTACTGACATCATCTTACATATCAAAGATAGCGAAAAGGGCTTCCTCGATACTTGGACTTTACGCGATGCTATCACTAAGTACTCCGATCATATCTCAACTTCAGTTGAGCTTTATGAAGAGAAGTATGAAGCACCTAAAGAGGGGGATGACTCGGAGAAGAAAGAGCCTAAGTTTGAGTACGTACAGGTAAACGATGCTAAGGCTTTATGGACTCGCTCAGCTAAAGACGTTAAAGATGAAGAGTACAAAGAGTTCTACAAGCACCTAAGCCACGATTATCAGGATCCCTTAGCTTGGGCTCATAATAAAGTTGAGGGTGATTTAGAGTACACCTCCTTACTCTATGTTCCGAAGACTGCTCCGTGGGATTTATTTACCCGTCAAAATGAGCATGGCTTAAAGCTCTTTGTGCAGAGAGTTTTCATTATGGATAAGGCCGAGGCCTTCCAGCCTAACTATCTGCGCTTTATTAAGGGCTTAGTTGATACTAATTCCTTACCTTTAAACGTTTCGCGTGAGCTCTTACAGGAAAGCGCGGTTACCCGTAAGCTTAAGAAGGCTTTAACTAAGCGCTCTTTAAATATGTTAGAGAAGCTTAGCAAGAATGCTGAGGACTATAAGAGCTTTTGGGCACAGTTTGGTAATGTCTTAAAGGAAGGTCCGGTTGAGGATTATGATAATCGTGAGGCTATCTTAAAGCTCTTACGTTACGCTTCTACTAAGAATAATTCTAATGCTCAGGATGTAAGCTTTGATGATTATGTCGCAAGAATGGTTGAAGGTCAGGATAAGATCTATTATCTCGTCGCTGAAAGCTATGAAGCTGCCGTCAACTCACCTTACCTCGAGCAGTTTAAGAAGAAGGGCATTGAAGTTCTCTTAATGTGGAAGCGTGTCGATGAGTGGCTCATGGGCAACGTTACTGAGTATGCTGGTAAGGAATTTGTCAGCGCTAATGCCTCTGATCTGAAATTAGGCAAGCTTGCGGATGAGGATGAAAAGCAAAAGCAGGAAGCTGCTTCTGAAGAGCATAAGGATCTGATCGCACGCTTTAAGGAAGCTTTAGGCGATAAGGTACAGGATGTAGTTGTATCTACACGTCTGGTCGATTCTCCTTCCTGTGTGGTCTCTGAGGGCAATCGCATGATGACTATGCAGATGCGCCGTATTTTAGAGGCTTCAGGTCAGGCTATTCCTGAGGACAAGTACACCTTAGAGATTAATCCTGAGCATGCGCTCTTAAAGAAGGCTGCCTCTGAGACTGATACTGAGCGCTTTGCCGCTTGGGCTCAGCTTATCTACGAGCAGGCTTTATTATCCGATCAGGGTGCGCTTAAAGATCCGAGCTCCTTTGTTAAGTGCATGAATAAGCTCTTAGCTTTATAAACTAAGTCTTAAGTGAATTTAGAAGGCCATCTCTTGTGGAGATGGTCTTTTTGTCTAAGCTTTAGATTTTGCCTTTTAATCACATGATTGCGCTTATACCCGGTTTTCGACAGTTGTACTAATGTACATCTCTCCAAGACCTTGATAGATAAGGCTTG
>USBR01000021.1 GCA_900552905.1 uncultured Succinatimonas sp.
GATGTTAAATTATGTTACTACCCATCAGAGATTCCAACACCAATACGGAAGAACCTCTTTTAACCTTCAACTGAAGATTTTAAAAACTTTACTTTTAGCCAATACGCTTAAAGAGTAAGGAGCCGTTAGTACCGCCGAAACCGAAGTTATTAGATAAGGCGTACTCGATGTCATGCTTCTGAGCGACATTCGGCACTAAGTTGAAATCACCAACCTCTTCCTCAGGGTTAATGAGGTTGATAGTCGGCGGGCAAATCTGATCGACAATAGACATGACAGTGATGAT
The DNA here is from genome assembly GCA_900552905.1 of uncultured Succinatimonas sp. Taxonomy (GTDB): domain Bacteria; phylum Pseudomonadota; class Gammaproteobacteria; order Enterobacterales; family Succinivibrionaceae; genus Succinivibrio. The sequence goes on from USBR01000021.1 coordinate 287, forward strand.
TGCCTCAATCGCACCTGCGGCACCTAAAAGGTGGCCGGTCATAGACTTAGTAGAGCTCATGCAGGTATTCTTAGGAGCATCACCGAAGATGGACTTAGCGGCGCGTAACTCAGATAAATCACCAACACCTGTAGAGGTACCGTGGGCGTTAACATAATTAACCTGCTCAGGCTTAACCCCGGCATCCTTGAGGGCTGCCATGATAGAACGGGCAGCACCTTCGCCAGTCTCCGGGGTAGCAGTCATGTGATAAGCATCGCCGGACATACCAAAGCCGCTTAATTCAGCGTAGATACGAGCGCCACGGGCACGAGCATGCTCGTACTCCTCGAGAACTAAAACACCAGCACCATCGCCTAAAACGAAGCCGTCGCGATCGCGATCCCAAGGACGAGAGGCGTGCTCAGGATCATCATTACGATGAGATAAGGCCTTCATGCAACCGAAGCCACCAATACCCATAGGAGTAGAGGCCTTCTCGGCACCTCCGCAAACCATGACATCAGCATCGCCATAAGCAATGAGACGAGCGGACATACCGATAGCATGAGTACCAGTTGCACAAGCAGTTACCATAGAGAGATTAGGACCACGTAAGCCCTTCATAATGGATAACTGTCCTGAAACCATATTGATGATGGTAGAAGGAACGAAGAACGGGCTGATACCACGCGGACCACGAGCGGCCAGACCATTGATGTTCTTCTCAATGAGGGTTAAACCACCGATACCAGAACCAATCATAGTACCGATACGATCGGCATTTTCGGGGGTGATCTCTAAACCACTGTCCTGTAATGCCATGATGCCGGCGGCAATACCGTACTGAATGAATACGTCCATCTTGCGCTGATCTTTAGTGGAAATACCCCACTTCTCAGCATCAAAATCTTTGACTAAGCCTGCAATCTTGACTGGGAACTCAGTGGTATCGAAATGTTCAATCTTGCTAATACCGCTTTTACCGGCAAGGATATTCTTCCAAGATTCTTCAAGTGTACCGCCTACAGGGCTAATCATGCCCATGCCAGTCACAACAACCCTACGCATTTGCACCGTCTATGGTCTCCAATAAATTCTGTTATGCTTACAAATGTAAGACTACATTTGGCGTATTTGATTAGAACAATATGTATTTTATATACAAAACATAGTGTTCTAAACATTTAAGGCGGGATTTTCCCGCCTCAATATATATAGAACTTCTAAAAGATTACTTGCCCTGGTGAGCCTTGATGTAATCGATAGCAGCCTGAACAGTGTTGATCTTCTCGGCTTCCTCATCAGGGATTTCGGTCTCGAAGCCTTCTTCGAGGGCCATTACCAGCTCAACGGTATCGAGAGAGTCAGCACCGAGATCATCGACGAAGGATGCCTCAGGTACAACGTCCTCAGGCTTAACGCCTAACTGTTCGACAATAATTTTCTTTACGCTTTCTTCAATATTGCTGTTGCTCATTTGTTTCCTTGATCAGTCTGCTAAGCAGTTACTGTCCTATGTTTATTTAAGATCCTGACGACTGTCAGGCACCAAAAAATCTACTATGTATTATATATGCTTTCTCACAATTTGGATAGACGGCAAGCTAAAAATAGCTTAAAAAACTACATCAATCACATAATTGAAAACGCATAATCCAAATCTTTGACTTAAATTAGTCGCAGTACATACCACCGTTAACATCGATGCAGGTACCGGTAATATAGTTAGCCAAATCCGAGGCTAAGAATACGGCGGCGCCGGCGATGTCATCGACACTAGCAGCTCTCTTAGCCGGGATAGAAGCTAACCAAGACTTTAACTGCTCCTCAGATAAAGCTTCAGTCATCTCAGTGGCAACAAAGCCCGGACAGATGCAGTTTACAGTGATACCGCGAGAGGCTACTTCCTTAGCTAAAGACTTGCTAAAGCCGATTAAACCGGCCTTGGCAGTAGCATAATTGCACTGACCGGCGTTACCAGTTTCACCGACAATAGAAGAGATATTGATAATGCGACCTGCGCGCTTTTTCATCATGAGGCTGACAAAAGCCTTAGATAAACGGACAGCGGCAAAGAGATTGCACTGTAAGACGTCATTCCAATCCTGATCCTTCATACGCATGAAGAGACCGTCACGGGTAATACCGGCATTGTTTACTAAAATGTCAGGCACAGCACCGTTCTTCTCTAAAACCCAAGCCACAGCGGCATCTACAGAGGCATTATCAAGACCATTCATGACAAAGCCCTCGCCCTTACCATTGAGGGACTCGGTGATAGCAGCTGCACCCTTTTCAGAGGTAGCACTGCCATAAACCTTAGCCCCAAGCTCAGCGAAAGCTAAAGCAATGGCCTTACCGATACCACGAGAGGCACCGGTTACAACAACGGTCTTACCAGTAAAATCTAATGAAAACATGCTCTCTCCTCATTATGCTAAAGTAGCTACAGTCTTCTCTAAGGTCTCAGCATTGCAGACATTAGCAGCACCTAAGGTCTTATCGATGCGGCGATTTAAACCACATAAAACCTTATTAGGACCAACTTCAACTAAAACCTCAACCCCGTCAGCCTTTAAAGCCTGAACCGTCTCAACCCAACGAACCGGGCCTGTAAGCTGAGCAATCAAAGCCTTCTTTAAGTCCTCAGCTTTAGTGAAAGGCTTAGCCTCAGCATTGACATAAACCGGAAGCTCTGCGTCCTTTAAGGAAAGCTTAGCTAAAGCCTCCTGTAATCTGTCAGCTGCCGGCTTCATTAACGGGCAGTGAGACGGAGCGGAAACTGCTAAAGGTACAACACGGCGTGCACCACGAGCGGTGAACTCAGCACAAGCTCTATCGCAAGCCCCCTTGCTACCGGAAATTACAACCTGACCTGGGGTATTGAAGTTAGCAGCCCAAACGGCGTCACCCTCAACGGAGACGGCCTTGCAGACTTCGATAATGACATCATCATCAATGCCTAAAACAGCAGCCATAGCGCCCTGACCTACAGGTACAGCCTCCTGCATGGCCTGACCGCGCAGACGGACTAAGCGTAAGGCATCGGCAAAATCTAAAACACCAGCTGCGACTAAGGCAGAGTACTCACCTAAGCTGTGGCCAGCTACGGCACAAGGGGCACCTACAGTTTCCTTTAAGACACGGAAGGCGGCAATAGAGGCAGTTAAAATAGCCGGCTGAGTGACCTCAGTACGGTTTAACTCGCTCTCAGGTCCATTAAGGGTGACCTCCTTCATGTCATAGCCTAAAGCCTCGGAAGCCTCGGCATAGGTTTTAGCAACAATCTCATTGTCCATAAAGTCCTGGAACATACCTACAGACTGAGAACCCTGACCTGGAAATACGGCTGCGTATTTTTTCATGTTTGCTCCTAAAAAAAAGAGCCTAAAGCTCTTTTTGTATTTTAAAAATTCTGATTAATAGCGAACTAAGGCTGAGGCCCAAGTGAAACCACCACCAAAGGACTCTAATAAAAGGGTATTACCGCGCTGAATACGGCCTGAGCGAATGCCTTCATCTAAGGCTAAGGCTACTGAAGCTGAGGAGGTATTGCCCTGCTTGTCTAAGGTGACGATAACCTGCGACATATCTAAATGTAATTTTTTAGCAGTGGCGGCGATGATACGTAAATTAGCCTGATGCGGAACTAAGAAATCTAAGTCCTCATCCTTTAAATTACCCATCTCTAAGGTCTTAGTCACAAGCTTAGCTAAGGAGACTACGGCATGCTTGAAGACATCATTGCCCTTCATATAGAGATAGCAACCCTCAGTGCTACCGCCTCGTTGCGGGTTCTTTAAGGATAAAAGCGGACCAAACTGTGGATCAGCTGACATGTGAACAGCTAAAGTGCCTTCCTCTTCTGAGGCGCCTAAAACTAAGGCACCGGCACCATCACCAAAAAGGATAATGGTAGAGCGATCGTTAGGATCGCAGGCACGGGACATCATATCAGAGCCAATAATCAGGACTTTTTTAGCCTGACCTGACATGATCATAGAATGAGCTAAGCAATAACCATAGCTAAAGCCGGCGCAAGCTGCGGCTAAATCAAAGGCGGGAACGCCATTGATACCTAAGGTACCAGCAATTTCCACAGCTGAAGACGGGAAGGCCTTCTCACCTGTTGTGGTAGCACAGATAACGAGATCGATTTCCGAAGGCTCAACGGCGGCAGCTTCTAAAGCTCTCTTAGCGGCGATAGCGCCCATGGAAGCGACGGTTTCGTCGGCTGCGGCAATACGTCTTTCTTTGATGCCGGTGCGCTCGATAATCCACGCATCGGAAGTATCAACCATACGTTCCAAATCAGCATTGGTACGCACCTGTTGCGGCAGATAGCCGCCGGTTCCAAGAATTCTGGTAAACAAGGAAGATCCTCAATTATCTAGTCTGACACAATGATCTATTTTAGCAAAAATGCCGGCGCTTTATATGAGCTAGGTGTTATTTTTTGCGCTTTAATGTCGATTCGATGGCTGAAGCTAAGTCTACACTCGCAGAATTAGCCGCCTCCACCATAGCTACAGCTAAGGCTTCATCGCCAGCGCTCGCATGACTTTTAACTACAATACCGTTCACACCTAAAAGCGGCGAACCATTGTATTGCCAAGGTAAAAGCCAACTCGGCCACGCCATCTTGGCAAAATAACGCTTAAGACCTGGACCCTTAGCAAAAATACTGGCCACCCCCTCAGCGGCCTTTAGGGCGACATTACCGGTAAAGCCATCGGTAACGATGACATCGGCATCTCCCGTAAAGAGGTGATTGGCCTCGACATAACCTTGAAAGTAAAGGTCGCGATCGGCATCTAAAATATCGCGTAAGGCTCTAATTTGCGACGAGCCCTTATTGCGCTCTACCCCCACATTTAAAATGGCGACGCGAGCTTGCTCATAACCTAGGGCAACATGAGCATAGGCACTGCCTAAAAGGGCAAAATCATGCATATCCTCGATCTTACAGCTAGCATTAGCGCCTAGATCGAGCATAACGGAGAAGCGTCCAATACCCGCGGGAATTTTAGCCGCTAAGGCCGGACGCATATTATTGACTGTACCTAAAATATGGCGAGCTAAAGCTACTAAGGGGCCGGTACCGCCACCTGAGACCATAGCATCAGCCTCACCGTTTTTAACGCACATAATCGCCTGACGCATAGCGGCATGGCGATAGCCTGTAAGCACGCGACGGGGCTCTTCATCCTGAGGGATAGCTTGTGGCGCTAAACGGAAGGTATAGCTTTTAGGATTGATGCCTGAGCGGGCTAAATCCTGCTGAAGCTCAGCTGTACCAAATACAATTAAATGGATCGAAGGATTCATAGCTAGTGCAAAGCGCACTGCACTGACTATACTGCTAGTACTGCGGTTATCACCACCGGTACCGTCTAAAGCAATGGTAATAGAATTTGATTTCACAATATTGAAAAGGGCGTTATGTTTTTGCATAACGCCCTATCTCCATAATGGATTAGTCATCAATGAGGGAATTAGCAGCTAATACCATCATTGCCTAACCTATTGAAAATTACAAAGTCGGATTACTTCTCAACCTTAGCAGGGGTGAGGTTTAACTTCTCACCACGATAGTAACCGTTCGGAGTCATATTGTGACGAATATGAACTTCTTTGGAATTGGAATCAATGGATAACTGCATCGCTGATAAAGCATCATGGGAACGACGCATGTCACGGCGTGAACGGGACTTATGAGTCTGCTGAACTGCCATTGCTGTCTCCTAAATTTTCTTAAAAAACTGCGGAGAAACATACCCCGCTTGCTGTATTAAACCAAATTTCTACCACCATGTGTGGTACTAAGCGCAATATTATACGCTCAAAACTATATCTCTTCAAGAGTTTTCATTAAATAAATCGAAGCTAAATCACTAAAATTAATGCTGATCATTAATGACTTAGAGCATACGCGCGCACGGCTCTAGCTTACACTAAAAAGCCGCCAAAAAGATGCTTTAATGCTCTTAGAGAGTTAAAAAAATTTTGTGCTTTTAAGTAAAAATTCTGAGCTTTATGCCTAAGCAATTAAGCTCAGAAAATTAAGGCCCACGCTTTGGGCCTTAAATTAAAAAAACTATTCCTTATGCATCTTTTGCTTTAATTCAGCTAATCTAGCAAAGGGATTTTCTCTATCCGTTTCGATCTCGCCAAAGCTCCAATCGGAATTTTCCTGACACTCAGGATCGCCGTCTTCATGTTTAGGTACATACGGCACTTCAAGCATGAGGCAATCTTCAAGGAAGCTTAAAAGTTCAAACTCGCCACCTTCATTGAGCTCGACAATATCAAGCTTATCCTCAATTCTGAGGCTACAGGCCTTTTCCTTATCAGGGGTAGAGCAAAAATGCGCACTTAAAGTCTCTAAAAAGTCCTTACCGCATCTTTGACAGGTAAAGCTGACAGCACAGCTGATATCGCCTTCGATGGTATTTAAGCCCTGTAAATCGCGATAGAAGCGAAACTTCACATGAGCCGGCTCGTTAACCTTAGTGCAACACTCACAAAGTCGCGGCAATAAGTTTGCGGGAATATCGGTTTCATACTGTAAACCTTGCTCAACGGCTTGCACAAAATTTACACAGGAGGAAAACACTAGAGTACTCATTAAAAATTCTCCCAAAATTATCGCAACTATTTAGTTTTCTTAGCGCTGTATATTAACAAGCGCTCTTTAAAAATAGCAAAAAATTATTGATAAATTTTAGCTTGATTAAAAAGATAAAAACTTGAAGATGAATTTAATTATAAAGATATTATCTGTAGGAGCTAAGGCCTAAGCCTTAGCTTAAATTTAGCTTAGATAATTTGACAGCATGCCAATATGCGGAAGCATAGCATCGGGATTTAAGGTTTTTAAGGCCTCCCCGCTCCATACGCCTGTCTGTACGCCTAAAGCATAAGCTTGGGCATTTTTAAACATCAAAATATCCAAAGAAGCATCACCAGCGCCAATGGTAGCTTGCGGCTCAATACGCAATCTTTCACAGACTTTATACATCATCTGCGGATTAGGCTTAGAGGGTACTTCATTGCCTGAGGCTAAAGCATCGCAATAATCGCATAAGAAAGAGCCATCGATGGTTCTCAGCATACCTGTGCGGCTACGTCCTGAGGCAAAACCTATCTTAAAGCCACAGAGCTTTAAATTGCGCATTAAACCTTCAACGCCTGAGAAGAAATGATCGACTACAAACTCTGGGGTATTGATGAAGATCTCGCGATAATGGGCCGTAACTTCCTTACCGCGTCTTTTATGCTCTTCAGGTAAAAGACGGGTAATCCCCTCAGATAATTCCATACCGATAGTAGACATAATGGCACTATCCTCAGGTTGAGGCAGGCCCTCTTCTGCAAAAGTCTTATGCGTGCACTTTAAAATCGTGCCGATACTGTCGGTAATGGTGCCGTCTAAATCAAAGATCACCGCTTTGACTTTATGCATAATCTCAAAGAGCTTGGCATCATAGACTATATCGCGTCTACCGCTTACAAAATCCATTATTCTTCCTCAGAAACCTCAGGGTTAAGACGTAAAGCCTCAACGGCGGCGGCTAATTCCTTAGGTAGCGGCGCTTCAACCTTTAAAATCTTGCCATCAGCTGGATTTTGGAAGGTAACTTTAAAGGCGTGCAGGAACATACGCTTAAGGCCTAAATCATGTAAACGGGCATTAAATTCCTTGCTACCGTATTTATCATCATTACCAACTGGATGCTTTAAATAAGCACAGTGCACACGGATCTGATGGGTTCTACCCGTATGTGGGAGGGCTGCCACTAAGGTGGCATCATCTAAATATTCCACCACTTCAAAACCTGTAGCTGAAGGCATACCGCGCTTAAAGTCAACAGTGACCATACGCTCACCTGAGCGTAATTCATTGCGGATTAAAGGCGCCTCTAAGAGCTTCATCTTGCGATCCCAACGGCCAGGAACTAAGGTTAAATAGCGCTTTTTGACAATACGCTGGCGGAATTGCTCATGTAAATGACGTAAAGAGGAGCGTCTCTTAGCCACAATGAGACAGCCTGAGGTATCTCTATCTAAACGATGGGCTAATTCTAAAAAGCGCTGTTCTGGACGTAAGGCACGTAAAGCCTCAATGAGACCAAATTCAATGCCACTACCACCGTGAGCGGCTAAACCTGAGGGTTTATCCACCACCAGAAGATCGTCATTTTCATATAAAATGCGCGCTTGCAGATCTTTGACTAAATGCAAATTAGAGGACGGAATAGTTACGGGGCCCGCGCTTACACGCATGGGCGGTAATCTGATATCGTCATTTTCAGAGAGCTTAAAGGATGGGCTCACTCTCTTGCCATTAACACGCACCTCACCGCGGCGCAAAATACGATAGATCATGCTACGCGGTACACCCTTTAAAACTCGGGCTAAATAATTATCAAGGCGCTGGCCTTCATCATCGGCCTCAGCTCTTTTATGGCTGACACCTAAACTCTGAGTCTCATTTGTTACTGACATGCTTTTTCCTCGTTAATTTGGCCGTATATTCTAACTTAAAAAGCCGGATATACCCGATTATTTTTGCAGAAAAAGGCAAATCTATCCTAACGCTTTAGCTGTTGCAGGTTCTTAACCTTATTTAAATGAGCCTTAATAATTTTGGGATCGCGGGAATTGCGCTTAGCTTCATTGAGAATTTTAGCAATGAGCTCACGATTATATGGGGTCTTTTTCTCGCGCTTTAAAATTTGCCCTAAGAAGTACTTAACCTCAGACATATAGATGACAAAAGTTTTAGGCTCTAAATTTTTTAAACTCTTAAGTTCACAGCCACCATCAAAGACCACTACCGAGTAAAAGTTTAAGTGAGGAAAATTTAAAAATTGTTTTTCTAAAGCGCGAATATGCCCTGCATTTTGGAAAAAAGGATTATAAAAAGGATATTTCTCGCGGCCATAATTTAAGATCTTCATCCAATTGCGGCTTTTACCATCAGCAAAGATCCAGCCTGAATAGTTTTTTACTTCAAAGACAATGATGCCTATGGGCGTGAGGGCTAAGATATCGATCTGAGCATAATCATTTTCTGACTTCTTAATATATAGATTATGAAAGACCTGCTCCTTACCAAAACGCGCGCTTAAAATCTTATATAAGGCGACTTCCGAGGCATTCCCCTTCTGTTGCGCTTCTTTTTGAGCCTGAATATTTTTAAAAACGCGCCTGACTAGATTAGTTTTAGTCTTCTTTACAGGTACTGAATTTTTACGCACCTTTCTTTTTAAACAAAAGGCTTTGCGTAAATTATGTCCTGTAGATTTATTTAAGCGCTTTAAAATAGCTTTTGCACTTAAATACAGTGAGAGGATGCTGAAAAATAAAATCCACCACACATACTGCTTAGCATCCATGAATATATCTCTACCTGCACTTTGATTTTGAAAAGATTTATTTATATTAATCTTAATTATAAAAACAAAACATCTAAATGTTAAGCGTAAGAAGAGTTCCTTAAAAAGTTGCTTTAATAGCGTTTAAATTTAAAACATCTTTTTTTTGGAAGTTTTTTAAAACAGACAATGGTTTGACGTTTTTAGTGCTTTAAATCTCAATCTTAAGATTAAATTTAGAAAATGCTTTAATGAAATTTTGTCAAAATCAAGCTCAAAAGCTTATCACAGCTCAAATTTTTCACAAATAAAGGCCCTATTTCCTTATAGGTTTTTAAACGGCAATGTGGCATAATAGCGAAAGTCTGAGTACGGTAACCCCTATGTTCATGGTTCCTACCAGATAAATGAGTAGCTTCTATACTCTGCAAGGGATGCCTTGCGTCTTGTAATGCTCAAACTCAAAGCGTTTGACCCTTAGAGGATAAAGAGATAAAGCTACGGTCGCCTAAATATCCAAGCCCCGCCGTGTTATTGAGGACGGTTTGGCGAGCTGGTTTTAGGCCGTTAATAATCAAATGCTCTCGGTGAATTTTTTTAAGGGCTGTGGCACCGGCAAGACATCCGGTCTGGCCCTTGTCATAAGACTTACCCTAAAAACAAGGACGAGAGCTATACAAATAGGAGCTTTTCTCGTGAAGAGAATGCTTATTAACGCCACGCAAATTGAAGAAGTTCGCGTAGCTCTTGTTGATGGTCAGAAGCTGTATGATCTCGACATTGAATCCCCACAGCATGCCAATAAGAAAGCTAATATCTACAAAGGAACTATTACCCGCATCGAGCCTAGCCTCGAGGCTGCCTTCGTCGATTATGGTGTTGAACGCCATGGTTTTCTGCCGTTAAAAGAAATCGCCCGCGAGTATTATCCTGCTGGCACTAACTTCAACGATCATGCTCAGGTACGCTCTGCCCTCAAAGAGGGTCAAGAGGTTATCGTCCAGATTGAGAAGGAGGAGCGTGGCCTTAAAGGCGCTGCTCTTACTACCTATATCTCTCTTGCCGGTAGTTACCTAGTCTTGATGCCTAATAACCCGCGTGCTGGTGGTATTTCCCGTCGCATTGAGGGTGAGGATCGCACCGATCTTAAGGCCGCGCTTAAGGGATTAACCATTCCTGATGGCATGGGCGTAATTGTGCGTACCGCAGGTGTTGGTAAGACCGCTGAAGAATTAGAGTGGGATCTGTCCATTTTGACTAAGGTCTGGGACATGATCAAAAAAGCCGCTTCAGGTCGTAAGGCTCCTTTCCTCATTCATCAGGAATCTAATATTGCCTTACGCGCTATCCGTGATTACTTACGTCCGGATATTGGCGAGATCTTAGTTGATAATCAAGATAGCTTTGAGCAGATTAAGCATTATGTAGAGTTAGTACGCCCTGAGTTTACCTCAAAGGTCCATCTCTACACTGGCAATATTCCGCTCTTTAGCAAATTCCAGATCGAAAGTCAGATCGATACTGCCTATCAGCGTGAGGTTCGCCTCCCGTCAGGTGGTGCCATTGTCATCGATCCTACCGAGGCCTTAACCTCCATCGACGTAAACTCCGCTAAAGCTACCCGCGGTGGCGATATTGAAGAGACTGCATTGCAGACTAATATCGAAGCTGCCGAGGAAATTGCTCGTCAGTTACGTTTACGCGACGTAGGCGGTCTTGTAGTTATCGACTTTATCGATATGACCCCGCTTAAAAATCAGCGCGAGATTGAAAACCGTATGCGTGATGCCGTCCGTCAGGATCGCGCCCGCATTCAGTTTAGCCGCATCTCCCGCTTTGGCTTATTAGAGATGTCCCGTCAGCGCCTGCGCCCCTCTTTAGAGGAGTCAAGCTCTTATGTCTGCCCTATGTGTAATGGCCAGGGCACCTGCCGTGATACCTCCTCCTTAGCTCTCTCTATCTTAAGATTGATTGAAGAAGAGGCCCATAAGGAGAATATGGGTAATGTTAGCGCTACTGCCTCAGTTGAGGTCGCTACCTTCATGCTCAATGAAAAGCGTGCGCAATTAGCTGATATTGAAAAACGTAACAATATCACTATCACCATTATCCCGAATAAGTTCTACATGCCGCATGAGTATGTAGTTGAGCGTCAGACTGTAGCCTGTGAAACCCACAGAAGCTCCTTAGATACCTTACGCGACATTTCTAAAGCCGCCCGTGAGGAATCTGAGAGCGTCCGTTACAGCACCGCACAGAAGACTACCACTCAGAGCACTGATAACTCTCCGGCTATCAATACCGATATCCTCTCTACCGCAATTTCAGCTCCGGCTCCTAAGCCTAAGCCCCGCGTTAATAAGAAGGTTAAGGAAGAAGAGCCGAAGAAGCCTGAGAGCGGTTCCTTTATCTCTTCAATTAAGAGCCTCATCTCCTCTATCTTCGGTAGCTCCTCTAAGAGCGAAGAAGTTGAGAAGGAAGCTGAGACTAAGGCCCCTGAGAGCACTAAAAAGCCTGCTCGCAATAATCAAAACCGTCGCAATCAGCGTTCACAAAAGAACAATGCTGAGAAGACTGAGCGTACTGAAGGCGCTAGCAAGCGTCGCTCTAAGAATGCTGAGGATAATACTGAAAATCAGAATGCCACTCAGACTAAAGAGCCGCGTAATAACCGTCGTTCTCGTCAAAATCAGGAGAATAAGCCTGAGAAGACTGAGAAGGAGACTCAGCAGCCTAAGGCTCGTCGCCAAAGAAAGAATGCCGAGGACGGTTCTGAGCATCAACAGCCTAAAGAGCCGCGTACTCGTCGCTCTAAGGGCCAGACTGAGAATGCCGAGCAGCCGCAAAAGCGTACTCGCAAGCGTATCTCAAAGGCTGCTCCTATAGTCGCTGAGCCTTCAGTCAAGGAGGCCTTTGTCTATACTCCTTATGAGCCTAAGCCTTATGAGTATACTAATGCCGCAAGCGCTCAAGGTGAGGATCTCAATGTCGACTTTAGTGCTATTACCGCCTCTCGCGATCTAACTTTAGGCGTTGATTATGAGCACTCTGAGAAGGCCGGTGGTTTATCTTCAGTCTCTATGTCCGGTTTAGAGGGTATCTCTGAGCCTGAGATGTACGCAGTTGATTACAGCTTCACTCCGAATACTCGCAGTGATGACAATCTCCCTGAGTACGAGAAGGCCTCAAAGTCTGGTGGTTTACAAGGCGCAACTGAAAATGTTGCCACTGCAACTATCAATACTGAAGAGCAATCTGAGATCTACTTAAAAGATTAGTGTTCTAAACTAATTTGAGAAAAAGACCCGCAGTTGCGGGTCTTTTGTTATTGAAAATTTGATCCAGTCAGCTATTTTTCCTATCTAGTAAATTTTACTTTCTTTTTTGGATAAAATAGAGATACCCCAAAACTGAAATGTAAGTGTTAAAAAATGGATCAATCACTACTACCTAATATTTACGATTTTATATCGCATACCTATCCCTTCTCACAACTCGATACTCTAGCTTTAGATGCTGTCGCTACTGCGGTAAAAATCTCCTACCACAGCCCCGATGATGTGCTTGATAATGAGCAATTAGCCGGTGCCGGTTTATATATGGTGCGTGTTGGTGCCGCTGAAGAGGTCAATAAGGCCGATAACTCCCTGCGCTCACGTCTAGGCGTCGGTGACAGTTTCGGTTATTCGCAGATCGACAAGCAAGGAGAGAGTGATTATAAGGTTACCTTCCTTGAAAATACCCTGCTCTACTTTATCAGTAAGCAGATGCTACAGTTCTTAATCAATAAAAATAAGGCTGTAGGCGAATACTTCAACTCACAAGAATGGGTCCGTTTATCCTCAACCCATAGCAATCAAGATGAAAAAGGCTCAATGCCAGCCTTCAGTTGCCGTCAGGTAGCCTCAGTCTGCGGTACTGAATTTGCTATGATTTCTGACAAGGCAACGATTCAAGAAGCCGCTCAGGAAATTTCCCAAAAACATACCGATGTCGCTGTCGTCAGCAATGATGGCGCTAATATTCTAGGTATTGTCACCAAAAGTGATATTACCAATCGTGCTGTAGCTACAGGTTTAGATATTAAAAATCCTATCAGCACCATTATGTCAAAGAGCGTCCATACCATTGAAAGCAAGCGCCCTATCTATGAAGCGCTCGAGCTTATGGTCATGTACAATATCAAATGTCTGCCGGTATTAGAGATGGGTAAGATAATTGCCACTGTCACTACCCGTCAGCTCTTAGCTCACAGTCAATTACAGGCTGTCTATTTAAATAAAGATATTCAAAAGGCTAAAGATCTCGATAAGCTCATTCAGCTCTCAGCCCACAATAAGGAAGTTTTTGAGACCTTAATTGAGACTGGTGTTGAGCCACGCGTCATTCAAAAGGTGATGTCGCATCTGTGTGATCTCTACTGTCAGCGTATTTTAAGACTAGCTGAAGAGAAATTCGGTCCACCACCTTGCATCTATGCCTTTGCGGCGGCCGGCTCCCTTGCCCGTAACGAGGTACAGTTCTTATCCGATCAGGACAATTGCATTATTACCGAGCACGATCTCAATGAAAATGAGCGCAAGTACTTTGCTGATTTAGCCCAATTTGTCTGCGAGAGCTTAGATAAATGCGGTTATCCTTTGTGTGAAGGTCATTTCATGGCTAGCAATCCTAAATGGTGCCAAGGCTATAGTACCTGGACTGCCTATTACGACAAATGGATTGCCAATACCAATGAAGAGGCAATTTTAAATAGCTCAGTCTTCTTAGATATGCGTTGTCTCTATGGCGATGAATTCTTAGTCACCAAGCTCCGTCAGCACCTCATACGCGCTGTAGCCTCTAATAGCCGTTTCTTAGCTACCTTGATGAAGATTTCTGCTAATGTAGTGCCGCCAATTGGTACCTTTAGACAATTTGTGCTCACTAAGGATGGTCAGAACAATAAGACTTTAAATATTAAAAAACAGGCGGTAAACCTCATTGTGGAAATCGCCCGCCTCTATGGTCTTACTGCCGGTATTTTAAGCTGTGATACCTATCTACGCTTAGAGGCTGCTGTAGCTCACGATCTATTAAAGGAAAAGGATTTCCGCGAGCTTTATGAAGCTTATACCTTCTTAAATAAAATCCGCTTTGAGCATCAATTGCGGGCTATGCGCAATAACACGCCTTTAAGCAATCACTTAGAGCCGTCATCTTTAAGTCAATTTGAGCGTAATCACCTGCGCGATGCTTTCCGCATTATTGCTCGTCATCAGCAGGCAGCTTTATTTAGATTTACAGGCGGAATTGGAATTATAGGTTAAAAATTATGATGCTATTTGGCTCACCACTTGCTAGGTTAAAAAAACGCTGTGAAAAGGCTTTAAAAGATCCTGCCATCAGTGAGGATTTAAAACCCTTTTATGAACGTCCGCTACCAAATCCTAATGATCTCATCAAGGATCTAAAGCTGACCTCTATTGATTTTGAGACTACCGGCCTCAACTTTAAGGAGGATGTGGTGTTGTCAATGGGTGGTATCAGTTTTGATAATGGAGCCATTGATTTTGCGACCTCCTTTCATCAACTATTAAATGTTGATCCTAAGAAGATTAAATCAAATGCCGCTATTATCAATCAAATTACCCCCGAACAGCTTGTAAACGGAATGCCTCCGCATCAAGCCTTTATGAAGCTTATGGATAAGCTCTCAGGAGGCCTAGTCTTAACCCACTGTAAGGTCATCGAGAGTACCTTTTTGCGTAAAAGTTTAGGTATTCCCGATAAATATCCCCTGCCCATGGTCTTTTTAGATACCATGGCTATTGAGAAAAGCATACTCACCCATCAGGGCAATTTTAAGCTTGAAAATGTGCGTTTAAATAAGATCCGCGAACGTCGTGGCTTCCCAGCTTATGAGGCACACAATGCCCTCGCCGATAGCTTAGCTACAGCCGAGGTCTTCTTAGCACAGCTTCACGATATCTTTGGTAAAAAGCCCTATGTCTTAAAAGACGTCTACAAACGCTGTGAATAGCTATCATTAACTAAAAGGGAAGTTATCTTCCCTTTAGTAGGGCATTAAATAAATCCAATCTGATTTTTAAACAGAAAGTCTTATCCTTATAAAAAAAACTGGACTGAAAAAACAGCCCAGAAAAAAAATTTTTTGAGAATTTTATCGAAATATCGCCAGAACTAAGTTCTGGCGATTTCCTTACTTAGCGAGCATATTCGGTAAAAACATTACGATATCCGGAATAAAAGCGATTGCTAAGAGACAGCCAATCATTACTGCAAAGAACGGCATCATACCCTTTAAGATTACCTCAACCGGCTCGTTGGCAATACGAGAGCATACGAACAAGTTAGTACCCAAAGGCGGTGTAGTGTAACCGATAGCTACGGCAACGATGAAAATAATACCGTAGTGAACCGGGTCTAAACCAATGGCCTGAGTTACAGGTAATAAGATTGGGCCTAAAATTAAAATGGCCGGTGTAGCATCCATGAAGCAACCAACGATTAACAGTAAACCGATGATGAGCATGATTAATACGATCTTATTGGAACTGAACTCTAATAAGCCCTGAGCTACTAACTCCGGAATGTGCTCTAAAGTTAAAACCTTAGAGAAGGAGGTAGCAAAACCAATGATGATCATAGCTGTACCAGTGGTAGAGCATGAGGTCTTAAGAGCGCTTACTAAAGTTTTAAAGGTTAATTCTCTGTGTAATAACCAACCACAAAGTAAAGCATAACCTACAGCAACGGCAGCAGCTTCAGTCGGGGTAAATACACCTAAGTAAATACCTCCTAAGATGATAACCGGGTTAATCATAGCCCACTTAGAGTCCCAAATAGCCTTTAAAGCTTCTTCTTTGGAAATCTTTTCGGCAGTACCCTGAATACCAGCTTTCTTGCAGTGATAGTAGCTATAAGCAATTAAAGCAAAACCAATTAAAAGGCCTGGGAAGAAACCACCCATGAACATTGAAGTCACAGAAGCTCCGGTAGCAACACCGAAAATAACCATCGGGATTGACGGCGGGATAATTACGCCTAAGGAACCGGCTGTAGTAATCAAAGCTAAAACGAAAGGCTTGCTATAGCCTAAACGCAACATGGTAGGAATTACCATGGTACCAACAGCAGCTACAGTTGCAGTAGCAGAACCTGATACAGCAGCAAAGAACATACAGAAAACAACGGTAACAATGGCTAAACCGCCGGTTACGCGACCGAAGAAAACGTTACATACGTTTAAAATACGAGATGACAGGCCACCAACACACATTAAATCACCGGCAAAAATGAACAGCGGAATTGCCAGTAATGGGAAGGAGTCAACACTGCTGACTAATGCCTGAGGAATAGACATTAAGCTTGCAGTACCGCCATAAATCATTGTACCGATTGAAGCAATACCGATTGCGATACCAACCGGAGCGTTTAAAATCAAAAATAACGCTAATAAACCAAATAAAACTAAAGAAACCATGATTAAACCACTCCTTGACCGTCATCTTCGCCCTGAACGTCAAAGTGCTTGAGTCTGTAAATAATAACTTGAATCTGGCGTAAAGAAGCTAACACGAAGCCTACTAACGGAGCTGAGTAAATAACCCAAAGAGGAATACCCATGGCCGGAGAAACTAAGCCAAATTTGTACTGTTTAATTACAAACATCCATGAATAGTAAGTAACAACTATGGCTAAAACTAAGAAGCTGATTTCGCCGATAAGAATTACATACTTTCTGCAGGTCTTAGGGAAAAGCATTAAACCTGCATCAATCTTAATGTGGCGCATCATTTGGCAACCGTAAGGAATACCGAGATAAACTAACCAAACAAAAAGATAACGGGCTAACTCTTCAGACCAGGTCAAGGACTGACCTAAACAATAACGGAAGAATACTTGTACAATCAGGATGATTGACAGAGCAAACATCATGATACAGCATAGGTACGCTTCTAAATTTTTATTTAAAAAATCAAGAAAAGCTTTCATCTTAACTGTGCCTAAAAAAGTGGTCCTATGTGAGGTTCGGCCCCATGACAGGGCCGAACACTATAGATTAGTATTTGCCGCTTAAAACAGCATCTAAGATCTCAGGGTGAGTCATAAGAGACTTAACCTTGTCGTAAACACCACCCTTCTCGGCAGCATCACGCCACTGCTGACGCTCAGCATCGGTTAACTTGTTAACCTCACAGCCATAATCCTTATAAACAGCCTCGGCAGAAGCATCGATCTCGTCGCTTAACTGACGCTGTTTTTCCTGATAGGCGGCAACAGCCTTTAATAAGGCGTTCTGCATCTGCTCATCCATGTTGTCAAATACTTCCTTGCTCATGACTAAAGGTTGAACAGTGAAGACGTGCTGGGTATAGGAGATGTAGTGCTGAACCTCATACAGTCTGTTGTAGAGCATACCGACATTAGGGTGCTCCTGAGAGTCAATGGTACCCTGTTGCAGACCCGGAATAACCTCACCCCAAGCCATCGGAGTCGGATTAGAACCCCAAGCCTTCCACATAGCGATATGAACATCACTATTTAAGACACGCATCTTCTGGCCCTTAACATCGGCCGGAACACGAACTGGATGAGCATTATTGGTATAGTTACGGAAACCGAGCTCTAACATAGCTAAGAGCTTTAAGCCACGCTCCTCTAACTGAGCTGCAATCTTTTTGCCCTGCTCGCTATCAACAAACTTCCACGCATCAGCAGGAGTATTAAAGATAAAAGGTGCATCATAAATATTCATGTCAGCTACAAGCGGAGCTAACTCAGAAGTTGCAATCTGGCACATGCCAACGTCACCCATCATGGTGGACTCTAAAACTAAGCGATCATCACCTAATACGTTGTTAGGGAAGTGCTCAATCTTAAGTCTGCCATTGGATTCCTTATCAGCAATATCCATTAAAACGGTAGCGGCATCAATGGATGACTTAGTAGAGACGTTAGCAAAACGTAAGGTTAAGTCAGCAGCATTAGCTACCATAGAGGAAGTTGCAAAAGCACAAGCTACAACAGCGCTTAGTAATAACTTTGAAGTCTTCATAGGATTCACCCCTTAATAAATATTTGAATACTGTTTATGTTTATTAATAATTAGATCTTATGAGCCTCTAAGTACTCACGGTCTAACTCAATACCATGACCTGG
>USBR01000022.1 GCA_900552905.1 uncultured Succinatimonas sp.
TCTCCAACTCCAAAAATAAATTCTATTTAAAATAAGTAAGTTAGAATTTATCTTAATTTGTTTTTTACTGCTGTCCTAAAGGTCAGAACATGGCTATATGATAGTTCACGCAATATTATTGCGTTTGTGACTTAAATCATACTTTTAAACTCTAATACAAAATATTTAACGCATATATTTGCTTTCAAAAGCGACTACTATAGTAGCTTTAAAACATTTCTTTATATTTCAATATATTATTTATAAATAAAGTAAATTTTTTATTTTTTGCATGTTTATGAATATTTATTTCAAATAATAATACACGCATAATAATGCGCAATATATTGCGCATTATTCTTGAATATAAAAAATAAAAATTGCTTAAAATGTGGAAAGAATGAGAATTAAAGTATCTCAGACGAAAATAGAAAGGATATTTTTGACAAAAAATAACTGACAGTTTTAAGTCTGTCAGTCATTTTTGAGAATTAAGCTTAAAGCTTAATTAGCGCAGGATTGCAGGTAAGGTCTGAGGATCACAAACCTTTAAGAGGTTACGTAAGACCTTAGGATTACCGCAAACTAAGTTGCCGCTCTTATTGTAGTTAGGCTCGCCCATGAAGTCAGTTACTAAACCACCGGCCTCACGTAAGATGAGATCGCCTGCAGCAAAGTCCCAAATCTTTAAACCTTGCTCTAAGTAGCCATCGAAACGACCACAAGCAACATAGCAAAGATCTAAGCTTGCAGCGCCCATACGTCTAACATCAGCGCAATTGTTGATGAGCTTAGAGAAGAGCTCTAAGTACGGGAGCATACGCTCACGATATCTAGTCGGGAAAGCAGTACCAATAATAGCGCCATCTAAGCTAGTCTTGCTACCAACACGAATGCGGCGCTCGTTTAGGAAAGCACCCTTACCGCGTACAGCGGTAAACATTTCGTTGAGCATCGGATCGAAAACAACACCGACCTCAGTAATGCCATTGTGACGTAAAGCAATGGAAACTGCTGAATGCGGGATACCCATAACAAAGTTGGTAGTACCATCGATAGGATCGATAACCCACTGATACTCAGAATCAGGGTTACCTAAGGTAGTACCAGAGGCTAAGGATTCCTCACCTAAGATACTGTGATTACGGTATGCGGTAAGTAAAATCTTAGCAACAGTCTGCTCACACTCTTTATCGATATTAGTGACCAGATCGTCTTTGTTCTTCTCTTCAATGGACAGCTGAGCTTGCTGACCGATATTACGAGCAATCAAATTACCGGCGGTACGAGCAGCACGCACGGCGATATTGAGCATAGGATGCATGTTTTTTTAAATCCCAATAAAAAAAAGTGACGCCATTATATGACATTTTAGCAATTTTGTGATTTATGATCTATGCTCTTTTAGATATCCTTAGGATTACATCCGCAATTATTTTGATTTTTTTATAGAAAAATGAGCACAATAAGCTCGATTTTTTAATTTCAAAGGATTTTTTCAATGGCAGATTACAAGCAGATTAAAACTGAGCTTCAAAGCGCTGGTATTAGCGAAAACCACTTACAGTGGTACGGCTTTGTCTTAGGACTTTTATGCCGCGATTATGATCCCAGCTCCCGCATGTTTTTAGCTATAAGCTCAAAGATCATGAATGACGATGAGCCCTTACCGGGTGTTTTGGTAGCTTATCTGACTAATTATGCTTTAGATTGTAAGCGTAATTTACAAGCTAAAGCCAAAGCCTTAGAGCTCTTCTCTCTGCCTTTAAATGACACCGGCAAAGAAGAGCGTTTAGGAGCCTTAGCCGATTTAGCTTATGGCTTAAGCTTAGGTCTTGTCGCCTCAGATGATGGTAGCTTTAGCCATAAGATTTCCGATCCCGATCTTTTAGAAGGTTTACATACTCTAAGCGCTATCTCTCAGGTTGATCCTAAAGAAGATCTCGCTGAAGAAGATCTCAATGAGGTCTTAGAGTATATGCGCACTTTAGCCTTAAATACTTATAAAAAGTCCCATAAGGCCTAAGTCTCACTCTCCTTATCATGTCCAGGTAGCATAATGAGCTCTTGCTGCAGTGCTGCAATCTCATCGCGCACCATAGCCGCCTCCTCAAATTTAAGCTCACGGGCAAGCTTAACCATACGCTCTTGTAGCTTTTTAATGGTGGCGGCAATTTCATGCGCTGTTTTAGGCTGTGATAGCTGACGGCGTTCCCATTCCTTGCGGGAAAGCGGACGCTCACGGGCCTCCTCTGGGGCTTTAAAGACCTTAGTGTCGGCGATAGCCAATTCCATCACATCCACTACCTTCTTTTCAATCTGCTTAGGCGTAATATGATGCTCGCGATTGTATTCTTCCTGAGCCTGACGGCGACGTGAGGTTTCCTCCATAGTCTTTTTAATAGAATCAGTAAGCTTATCGGCATAGAAGATCGCGCGACCATTAACATTACGCGCAGCACGGCCTACAATCTGAATTAAAGAGCGATAGGAGCGCAAGAAGCCTTCCTTATCGGCATCGAGTACAGCCACTAAGGAAACCTCTGGCATATCTAAGCCCTCACGCAAGAGGTTGATACCAACAAGCACATCAAATTCACCT
Organism: uncultured Succinatimonas sp.; assembly: GCA_900552905.1. Classification (GTDB taxonomy): domain Bacteria; phylum Pseudomonadota; class Gammaproteobacteria; order Enterobacterales; family Succinivibrionaceae; genus Succinivibrio. The sequence continues at coordinate 2,582 of USBR01000022.1, forward strand.
AAACGCAGATCGCGGATGATCTCCATACGCTCAACTGAGTCGATATCTGAGTGTAGATAGCGTACGCGAATATCATGCTCATCTAAATAAGCGGTAAGCTCTTCCGCCATTTTCTTCGTTAAAGTGGTAACTAAGACACGCTGATTGTGCGCTACAGTCTTACGGATTTCACTCATCAGATCGTCAACCTGCGTAGCTACCGGGCGAATTTCAATGAGCGGATCTAATAATCCTGTAGGGCGAATTAATTGCTCTACCACCTGCGTTGATTGCATGAGCTCATACTCAGCTGGCGTTGCGGAGACATAGATTGTCTGCGGCTGAAGCTTGGTAAACTCTTCAAAGCGCAAAGGGCGATTATCAAAGGCTGAAGGTAATCTAAAGCCAAAGTTAATTAAATTTTCTTTTCTTGATCTATCGCCTCGATACATAGCACCAATCTGCGGCACCGTTACATGCGATTCATCGATAATCAAAAGACCATCTGCGGGTAGATAATCAAATAAGCAAGGAGGTGGCTCTCCTGGCTTTCTGCCGGTCAAATAGCGGGAGTAATTTTCAATACCTGAGCAATATCCTAATTCATTGATCATCTCAATATCATAGGCCGTACGATCACGGATACGCTGTTCTTCTAAAAGCTTATTATTTTCTAAAAAGAACTGACAGCGATCTTGAAGCTCAACCTTAATATTCTCAACGGCATGCTTTAAGATTTCTTTAGGGGTAATGTAATGGGTTTTAGGGAAAATGGTCACACGCGGGATCTTTTGAATAGTAGCACCGGTGAGCGGATCAAAGGTGCTGATATTTTCAATCTCATCATCAAAAAGCTCGATACGCACAGCATAACCGTCAGATTCAGCGGGATAGATATCCACAACATCACCGCGCACTCTAAAGGTTGAACGCGCAAAACCAAGATCGTTGCGGGTATATTGCAATTCTGACAATCTCTGCGTGATATCCTCAACGCTTATGGTCTCACCACGGGAGACATGAAGCATCATCTTCAAATAAGTCTGTGGCTCACCTAAGCCATAGATAGCAGAGACAGTACAGACGACGATAACATCCTTGCGCTCCATCAAAGCCTTAGTAGCGGACAGGCGCATCTGATCGATATGCTCATTGACCATCGCATCCTTTTCAATAAAGGTATCGGTAGCCGCTACATAAGCCTCAGGCTGATAATAATCATAATAAGAGACAAAGTACTCAACTGCATTATTAGGAAAGAATTCCTTCATCTCACCGTAAAGTTGCGCTGCGAGAGTCTTATTATGCGAGAGGATCATAGTCGGACGATTTTCCCTTGCTATGACATTAGCCATAGTAAAGGTCTTACCTGAGCCGGTGACACCTAAGAGTGTTTGAGCCCGCGCCCCTGCATCTAAACCCTTACAGAGTAAATCGATAGCCTGCCCCTGATCGCCTGAAGGCTTGAAGTCTGAATGTAAAATAAAATCGCGTTTTAATGCCATAACCGCTCTCTTATAAATTGCAAATTTGTCTATGATTATAAGCAATTTGCCTGCTTTATAGAGTAAGAGAAAATATCGCCTGAGAAACAAGAGTTTTAAAGAGACTGTACTTTTAAACTCTCTTGAAAATAACAGCGCCTAAAGTTTAGGAAAATTTTGAAATTTAAGTAAATTTTTTTTGAACAAGAATGATGAGTTTTTAGAAAAAATGATTTTTTAAGAATTTTCTCTATTTTATTTAATAAATAAATCAAGAAGTTAAACTTTTTTTAATTTTTTAGTTGACAGTTTAACCTCACCTCTATATAATCGTCTGCGTTTTCGGCGTTAAGCCTAAACACTTTTTCTTAAAGTTCCTCCTTAGTTCAGTCGGTAGAACGGCGGACTGTTAATCCGTATGTCGCAGGTCCGAGTCCTGCAGGAGGAGCCAGAAAGAAAAAGTTTTTTTGTTGTTCCTCCTTAGTTCAGTCGGTAGAACGGCGGACTGTTAATCCGTATGTCGCAGGTCCGAGTCCTGCAGGAGGAGCCAAAAAAAAGCATGCAACCACAGGGTTGCTTTTTTTATTTCTTTTTCTTAATTCCCCCTCCTATCTATTAGGACAGAATTCTCATTTTTCATAATATATCTCCTTAAAAAAGAGCTCCCTAGGCCTTTGTGAAGCCTAGGGAAACTTTTTCCTTAAAGGAGCTTATTTAGCTTTAAACCACTTATCAACAATACGCTGATACTCACCATTGGCCTTAATATCCTCTAAGCCCTGATTGATAAGCTCTTGCACCTCAGTATTATTCTTATTCATCGCAATACCTAAGCCCTGAGCTTCATAGATCTCATCTAAAAGCTTAAAGTTTTCCTTATGGGACTGTGCTAAATAGAACTGATGAACTGTTCTACCGGTAATGACAGCATCACAACCACCCTTATCAAGCTCTAAATAAGCCTCAGGAGCGCTATTGAAGGTAATAACCTTAGCACCAGGAGTGGCAGCGGCCTTATCGGCGCCGACAGTACCAATCTGAACACAGATACTGTGATTTGCTAAAGAAGCAAAGTCGTGAATTTCCGAGGCCTTATCCTCACGGATCATAATACTCTGACCTACCACAAAGTACTCAGGGGAAAAGTCCACACGTTTAGCGCGCTCGGCATTTTTAACAATACCGCTGATGGCAGCATCGATAGTACCGGTAATGACACCCGGGATAATGCCGTCAAATTGCATGGACTGCCACTTCACCTCAACACTCTGAGATTTACAGATAGCTTCCATAATATCGATATCAAAGCCTTCAAGCTTTCCGCTCTTTTCATTGATATATTCAAAAGGAGCAAAGGCCGGTTCAGTACCGACAATAATGCTCTGAGGTTTAGCCTCGACACTGCTACATGTAAGCATGGCACCTACAAGGCTTGCGAATAAAAATTTCTGCATAAATTTTCTCTCTCTAAAATTAAGTTTTTTTATCTTAGGGAAGAACTGAGAAAATTTACACATAAAAAAATTTTTGCTTTAAAAGTGAGCAGAAATTTTTAAGAATTGATAAAAAACGGTGCAAAAGCACCGTTTCTCATCTAACCCCAGAACTGCCACCAAGGACGGTGATCACGGGTCATAGATAATTCGTCAAGACGGGCACAGATACTGCCGCAGACAGTATTCTCATCATCGCTCTGTCCCCATGGAATTGAGGTGAGGATCTTCACCGCGCCTTTGACATGCTCAACAGCATAGATGTGGAACATGCCTTTTTTCACGGCATTGAGTACTGACGGACGTAAGACTAATTGACTTACACAAGAGCGCGGGATCACTACGCCCTGCGTGCCGGTCAGACCATGTAAACGGCAAATTCTAAAGAAGCCTTCGATCTTCTCATTTACGCCACCTACAGGCTGCACATCGCCAAATTGATCGACAGCACCGGTTACGGCAAGATCCTGACGGATAGGCACATTAGCCATAGCCGAGATCACCGCGCATAGGCCTGTTAAAGAGGCACTATCGCCATCAATTTCACTATAGGATTGCTCAAAGACCAAACTTGCTGATACCGGTAGCGGCTGCTCATAACCAAATTCACGAGTGAGATAACCGTTGATAATCATCATAGCCTTAGCGTGGATTTGACCTGCAAGCTCTGCTTTGCGCTCAATATCGATGACATCGCCCTCACCACCTGCGCGTAAGGTAGCGGTAATACGTACCGGTTCACCATACTCATAGGAAGTACCGGTAGTCTCAATTACGGATAAACCGTTAATTTGACCTACGACTTCACCTGAGGTGGCAATGAGGATCTGGCGATCACGGTGATCGCGCAACTGTGACTCAGCTAAATAATTAGAGCGAAAATCATCAGCGGCAATAGCACGTAAAACCTCGCGCACACCTACAACCTCACCTTTAGCATAAAGCGAGGCCTCACGGCAAAAAGCGCGTAATGTCATCTCCGGTAAGCCTAACCAGCGACGATCACCACTTTGACGGCAACTGTAGATGCATAAAAGCTCAATAGCCTTAGCATCAAAGGGCTTTAGATTGTAACTCTTACAAAAATCAGATACTAATGCGCCCATTAAATTACCACCGCCTTTAGAGACAAACTCTAAGACTAAATCAGCATGGAGCGCATTTTCAGTGGTAGGCCAGGTCAATTGTAGAGCTGAGGCATCTACAGCGTCACCACAGAGTACGAGGCGTAAATTACCGCGAGCTAATAACTCATCGAGTTTAAAAAGCCACTGCGGGTGATTTAAAATCAAAGCCGCCGGGATAATGAAGATCCCACCTTGGCTTAAAATTCCACCTTGACCATCCTTGCCAAAGAGCTCAGCTTTAGTACTCTGATAGACGATCTTAGCGTCAATACCGCCTACATCTAAAAGCAGTCTTTTAGCTGTACCTAAATTATCGATATAGGAGGAGCCACATAAAATTAAAATATGGCTTTCATTGTCATTGAGCAAAGCACGACTTGCATTGCGCGCGCGCAATTGTAATGACGCAAAGCTCCGAGGCTTTAAATCCTTAGTGGTTTCAAAGTCAAAGGAGCCAAAATCAGTGAGTAAATCTTCAAGTTCGAGCTCATAGACATTGTCATTAGGTAAGTCCTCGACTACCTCTACAAGCTCGGTTTCTACGTTATTATTCAAAAATAACCTCAGAGACATTAGGTAAATTACGGTAGATCTCAGCTAAATCGAGACCATAACCGACTAAGAAGCCCTTATTGAGGACATAGCCGGCATAATCGATCTGCACATCAACCTCACGGCGAGCTCTCTGATCAAAGAGAGCGCATAATTTAACGGAGGCCGCACCGCGATCGCGATACATCTGAGTTACAGCCTTCATGGTGAGACCTGAGTCGATTATATCTTCAACAAATAAGAGATTCTTGCCCTTAATTTCTAAATCTAAATCCTTTAACAGCTTAACTTCGTGAGAAGAAGAAGTGCCGTTACCATAGGAGCTAGCACGGATAAAATCGATCTTAAGCTCAGGATTATCAATAGCACGAACTAAGTCGGTGAAGAAAAAGACTGCACCCTTTAATACGCACACGCATAATAAGTCCTTGCCCTTATAATCTTCACTGATCTGCTTGCCTAATTCAGCAATGCGCTTGTCTAAATCAGCCTTAGAGTAAAGCTCTCTTAATTCTTTAATCTTAGCCATGTGCCTATCTCCTATCAGTCAAATTCAAAGCTATAAATCAAATCTATGGATTGATCTAGGGAAGAAATAAACTCAGCATATAACTTCCGCATAAACTCATAGCGCACTCTAAACTCACTTAGAGAGGTAAAGACGCCATATCCATAGGATAAACGAATATTCTTCGTAATATAGGTCTGCACGCCGATAGTGGTTTCATCACCACTGCCTGAGGAGGCAAATTGCACTCCCTGCATTCCTAAAGCACCAGTTAGCGAATTAACTAAGCCTGTAGTCGTGCCTAAACCTAAGGCCATTAAAAATTGCGAACTTGAACCGCTAGTATCATCGGTATTCTTTTCAAGTCCGTGGCCATAGAGTAAATAAGATAAAATCTCATTTTGCGACATTGCCGGCTTTGAGAACAACTCAATGACCGGATCTGAAGCATAACCTGTGACATGTACACCGGCTATGACGTCATCTTCAATACCCATAGGATCGGCTATCGCTTCTACGCTTAACTGAGGATCGTCGATTTTACCCTTAAAGATGGTATCTGCATAGTTAATAATAAAGCGATGACCATAGATTTCAGCCTTGGCATTATCTAAAGAGATCTTACCTGAGGCGGCTATATCCTTATCGCTACGCTTTTTGTGGACATTAATGCCACCAATAATATGCGATCTTAAGCCCATGGCATCTAACTGCACATCCTTACCCATGCTCATGGTCATATCGATAACCATATCCATAGGGGCGTTTATCTGCCGGCGCTCCTTAATTAAAGTATCCGCACCGCCATATTCAATATAAATTTCATCCTGTGAGGGATTTTGCGCTGAACTATCTAAAGCCGAGACCGAAATGCGCGCTTTAGGGATAGTAATATCGCCTCTTAGATATAGAGCATCAGCTAAAGTTGCATGAGTATCGATATTGACCTCAGCCTCACCATAGCCTAAAAGGAATAAAGGTAAAGACTGTGCCTTGACACTCAATTCACCATTAGCGCCTTTAGACCAATTTAAATTTCCATTGAGATTTAAATTGCCCTCATTGACCTTAATGACTCCCTGCAGTACTCCATGATCGCCATTAGCGCTAACCTTCATATCAATGCTATTGATAGTACCGATATTAAAGTGCGGCTCAGCTGCACCATTAATATTGATATCACCATAGAATAAGGGTAGATCTAAACTTCCAGCAAGAGAGCCTTTAATATTAGCCTTACCTTGTAACTGATTGAAGACACCACCTGCCGCCGCAAAGAGATCTAAATTTAGATCGTCTAAATCGATCTTGCCGCCTAAACGCCGCGCATGTAAGGGCTCATGAATAATGATATCGGCATTGAGATCGCCATCGTCATGAGATAAAGAAGTCTTAACCTTAAGCTCAGCTTGATTTTGATTGAAAGACGCTTTGACATTAAAGGCATCATAGGCAATGTGATAATTAGGCACATTGATGAGGCCATAAGGGCTATCAATTTCAGCTTTTACATCAGGCTTACCATTGATAACCTCTAAAGCGGCTTTAAGATCGACCTTACCTGACATATGGAAGGTCCGCGGTGAGAGCGTATTGAGATAATTTAAATCAAAACCTTCAAGCTTAAGCTTAGTCTTAATTAAATTTGCAGTAATGGCGGTTTTATCGACATTTAAAGTAGCCTTACCATCGGAAATCTCCACCGCACTTACTAGTCCTTCACCACTAGTTAAGTTATAGTTAAAGTTAACCGGTGAGATTAAGGTAATCGGATCGGTAAAGGTACTTTCAAAGACTAAATCGCTCAATGTGCCTTTATAGAAGGAATGCTCCTTATCAAAGCTACCATTAGCACCGACAAAGGATCTAGAAGCACCACCGCAGGCAAAGGACAGACGATGATTTTGTACCTCGCCTGAGAGATCTAAAGAGCATTGACGATAAAGAGGCCCATCCTGAGCTAGACGCACAGTACCTGCTAATACTGTAAAGGCAAATTTCTCCTCTAAAGGCTGCAGTTTGGCATTTACAATCAGATTGCGGATCGCCATATCGGTGTATTTTACGCGCTTAGAATTGGCAATTAAGGTAGCCTCGGGCATCTTATAATCACCTAAAACCTTAAGGCGGCCTGAAATGCTACCATCTAATGACGGCACAAGCGCCTTTAAGGAATTTAAAGTAAAAGCGCCATTGAGATCTGAATCCTCAGAGAGATGTCCATGCAAAGTCAGATGATTTTTCGCCTGTTCAAATTTAAAGAGCTCAATGTCAAAGCCCTCGCTTAAATTGCCATTGACGCCCTTAATATCAAGCTCACTCTTATTGCCATAGAGATTAAATAAAGCTTTAAGCTCTTCGATATTAAAGAAAATATTCTCACTATCTTGATAGGTAAAGAGTAAATCCCCATCAAGATTTAATTTACCCGCTAAAGCCTCATGCACGCCCTTAGCATTAGGCGAGTCAAACTTTAAGTTACCGGCAAGAGTAAAGCCATTTAGATATTCAAGCACCCCCTTATAATTAAAATCTAAAGGTGACTTTTGATATTTACCGCTAATTGACAGCTTACGGATATCAGCCTGCGTTAAATTGGCAATAGCATCTAAGGAGACTTTGACCTGCTCTAGGCCCATACCATCTAAATTGACCTCAGATTTGGCGGTCATAGTTCTAAAGAGCGCTCCGCTTACAGATACTTTAAGCTTTGACGCCACCAGCTTTGGGTTTTGATTATAAGCCTCGATAGGATCGATAAGCTCACTTCCTGAGACTATAGTCTGCTGTTCTTTAGAGCTGTCGTCAGTTGCAATAAGCTGCGCAGTTTCATCTGTATCTAAAAACTCTTTTTCCGAACTTGCCGTGGCAATCTTCTCTAAAGCTTGTACCTTAATACTATGATCTAAAGCTTTATCTAAATACTCAGCGCGCTTTTGCTTTGCCAGTTTTTCGACAATATTCTTATCGATAAATGGGTAATGCAGTGAAGGTACATTGAGCTCTAAAGCTAAAGGCAGATCACCATCTAAAGGACGAATAAAGCCCTCTACCACTAAAACCTGCGGGGCGTTGATTAGGGCATTGAGTTTAAGCTTAGAGATATCGCCCACAACTTTAGCGCGGCCTTCTAAACCATAGAGACCACCTGCGTAATTGAAAAGAGTATGAAGATTTTTATGGCCCTCACCTACGAGGTTGAAGTCCATATAATACCAATCATTAAAGTCCATACTACCAAAGACACTGACCTCACCTAAAAGGTGTGAGGCTTTAAGCTCTTTGACCTCAAGCTTAGTATCAAGCCACTTAGCCTGTAAGGAAACATCATAGATATCGCCGGTATCATAGGCTCTTTGGAAATAACGACCATGATGGATCTTAAGCTCATCAATCTCAACTTCTAAAGGCAGATTGACCATGACAAAGGTCTTGGGATCTTGATACTGAGAAGAGCGCATTTCATCTGGTGATTTAAGCGCAATCTCATCTAGAGGCATTAGGGCCTGCTCTTCAAGCTGTGCCTCCTCTAAATTAGCCTGAGCACTCTCAATGCGCTCTTTGAGCACAGTCTTATCCTCAGAGACGCTAAGCGGATAGCGCTTTTTGGCGTGATTATCAAATTCAGGGAGCTTAGCTCCATCTTCAATATCATCGGCGGTCTTTAAATAGACAATGGTGCGATTGACCTCACCTTTTACAATAGCCGCATAATTATCATGTGCCTTAAGATGTAAAGAGGCCTTATCTATCACTACATCGACTATGTCCGACATATAGGAGAAATTTTTAAGATCGAGCTTTTGAATATCGATAGCTAAGGGGAAGACTAATTTAAAGGGATCCTCATGTCCACTAAAGGGGCGTGATGACGGCTTTTTTACATTAGGATCATCGCGCAGGTGTAGATTTACCTGTAAATATGAGGCCTCTAAGTCAGAGACTACAAAATGCTTATCGCTAATAAGTGTCGGCACATCATAAGCGATTTTAAAATCATCAGCGGCAATAGTGATGATATTAGGCAATTCGACAATGAGGCGGCCTTTAGTGCTAAAGCCACTCCATAAATTACCATCCTCAATATTAGCCTCAATTCTAATAAAGCTTGATAATAAGGGGCTGACCTTATCGACGGCAAACTTTAAACCGGTGGTAGAGAAAATCAGCAATGACAATAAGAGCACTACTAACGCTATAAGCGTCAAGACGCTAAAGCCTAAGACTTTAAGACTTCTTTTTAAATACAGCTTCATAGCTTAGAACTCCGGACCGAAGGAAAAGTGGAGCTTAAAGGAGCGATCATCATTTTCATTGTCGATACCGACAGCAAAATCAACTTTAGCCGTACCATATTTAGACATATAGCGATAACCGATACCCGGAGCGTAAATCCAATCGGCGGTGCCATAATCCTCACAGGCGGTACCTGCATCCATAAAGAGAGCTAAACGGCTATTAGCAATGCCTATGGGAAATTGATACTCTAAAGAAGCAGTTGAGAGATAACGACCACCTTTGAGATAACCGTCTTCTTTATTGGCATGACTTAGATAAGAAAAGCCGCGCACGCTCTGATCGCCACCGACAAAGAAGCGCAGTGACGGCGGTACATTCATTGAATCCTGACCTAAAATCCAACCTTGATTAAATTTATAGACCACACGGGTATTAGGGGTGGGACTAGTTACGCCCTTAAAGCCTGCAATAAAACGCGCAAAATTATTATCAGATAATAAGCGCCCAGCTAAGGTGGCATCTAAGGTAAATTTATAGCCTTCATGGGGATCATAACCGCCTGAGAAGGATTGACGGGTTAACAGAAGTCCGGGCATTAAATTGATGCTATAGCCATCTTCTAGACCCTGCTTATAATCCTCATACTCCCAGCGTATAGAATAATCGCGACGCCATTTACCGGTAATATTAGCCACATAATGGATGGAAGCATGCGAGACATCTGAGAGCGTATCGTTAAAATCGGTATGAGTCTGGGCTAAACGTACATAGTAATAATCTAAATTAGGATTTTTACGCGGGATTTTATAGATAGCCTGCGCATCTTGCTTGACGCTTGAGGCTCGCCCATAGAAGCTAAAGGAATGGCCATAATCATTTAATAAAGGCTTATCCCAACCTAACATAAAGCGCATATCTTCATCGGTAGAATAACCGATACCTACACGCATGAGATTATGCTTTTGTCTTTGCAAACCGACTTCTACCGGCACAGCATAATCCTGACGCTTTTCCACCATCGGGCGCACGTCTACCGATCTAAAATACTGCGTCTGTGACAGTGACTGTGCATAATCGCTGACAGCTTTACTTGAAAAAGGATCGCCTGTATAGAAATTTTGAAGCTTAGCTACAGGCTTTATGAGATTGCGCGTTTCCTCATCGACATAGGTAATAGTACCAAAGCTATAGCGCTTGCCCGTATCGTATAGAACCTCAATATCCGCAGCATTTTGCTCACCATAAACCATGATACGGGAAATAATGAGCTCAGCATCAAAGAAACCTAGGGCTAAGGCCCGCTCACGCAAGGCCGTTTTTAAATTCTCATAACGGCCATGACTTAACATGGTATAGGATTTAAGACCGCTATCTGCGATAATTTTTGCAAAGGATTTATAAAAGGCACCTTCACCTAAAATTTGAATATTGCAATTTCTAATAAATAAAGGTTTACCTGGATCAATAGCCACTAAAAGCTCATGCTCTTTTTGCTCATTTTGCTTTAAATCCATCTTAATTTGCGGATGGTAAAAGCCATAAGCACGCATAGCAAGCTTCACCTTCTCCTCAATTTCACGCTCGAAAATCGAGGCTTTTTTAGCCGGAATTTGTGGCAACTCTTTAAGATGAGCATTGACGTTATCTAAGACCTCACCATCAATTCCGGAGGGAATAATGGTCACAGGATCCTTAACTTGCTTTAAAGATTGCACCTCTTTATTAGAACAAGCATTAAGGGCTAAGCAAGTTACGCCTAAGGCTAAACAGCAAATAAGGCGCGACTTCACAAAATTTTTTTTGAGTGCGCTTTTAGGGGAGAACATAGCGTGCCTTTTATTTTATTAGTTTTTTTCAATTATATACTATATATAGGGTCTCATATAAACGCAAAAATAACACAATAGAAAAATCAAGAGACCGCATCTGCATATTGAAAAAAATTGCTTTTAGTCTAAAATATTCCAGACTGCGATAAGACTAATTTGATTTATGAATATATAGGTCTTATCTACACGTCAAGGTCTACTCAATATCTACTCTGGGGGTCTTTGTGGCAGTATCCGCAATCTTGGCTCTTGCCGACGGTACGGTTTTTAAGGGTAAAGCCTTTGGTGCTTTAAACACTACTACCGTAGGTGAGGTCGTCTTTAACACATCCATGACCGGCTATCAGGAAATTTTAACCGATCCGTCTTACGCCGGACAGATGGTTACCTTAACCTACCCGCATATTGGTAATTATGGTACCAATGATGAAGACGTAGAGTCTCGTGACGTCTTTGCTATGGGTCTTATCATTAGAGATCTGTCACTCGTAGCCTCCAATTTCCGAAACCAGGCCAATTTAAGTGATTTCTTAGATAAGTATCACAAGCCCGGTATTTATGGCATCGACACCCGTATGCTCACCCGTATCATCCGTGAAAAGGGTGCTCAGAGCGGCTGTTTATCTACAGATCCGAAGTTAACTGCTGAAGAAGCAGTTAAAAAAGCTCAGGAATTCCCGGGCATGAAGGGTTTAGATTTAGCCCAGAAAGTTACCACTGACGAAATCTATACCTGGACTGAGGGTACTTGGGAATTAGGTCAGGGCTATAGAAAAGCCTACCGTACTAAGTACAACGTTGTCGCTTATGACTTTGGTATCAAGCGCAATATCCTGCGTATCTTAGCTTCCTTAGGTTGCAAGATCACCGTAGTTCCGGCTAAGACTCCGGCCGCTGATGTTATCGCCATGAATCCTGATGGTATCTTCTTATCTAACGGTCCTGGTGATCCTGAGCCTTGTACCTATGCTCAGGAAGCTATCCGTGAGTTCATCGCCCACAAGATCCCGTTATTTGGTATTTGCTTGGGTCATCAGTTATTAGGTTTAGCCTCTGGCGCACAGACTGTAAAGATGAAATTTGGTCACCACGGTGCTAACCACCCGGTACGTGATTTAAATTCCGGAGTTGTTTATATCACCTCTCAAAACCACGGTTTTGCTGTAGATGAGAAGACTCTCCCCTCTTGCTTAAAGCCTACTCACCGTTCCTTATTTGACGGCACCTTACAGGGTATCGAGCGCACTGACGTTCCGGCATTTAGCTTCCAAGGTCACCCTGAAGCTAGCCCCGGCCCGCACGATCCGATGCCACTGTTTGAGCACTTCATTGAACTGATGCGTCAATATCGTAACGAAGACTAGGGGACAGACATGCCAAAGCGTACAGACATAAAAACAATTCTTATCTTAGGTGCAGGTCCTATCGTTATCGGTCAGGCCTGTGAGTTCGATTATTCCGGTACTCAGGCTTGCCGTGCCTTGCGTGAAGAGGGTTATAAGGTTGTCTTAGTCAACTCTAACCCTGCCACCATCATGACCGATCCTGATATCGCTGATGTTACCTATATTGAGCCTATTCATTGGCGTGTAGTTGAGAACATCATCGCTAAAGAGCGTCCGGATGCTATTTTACCGACCATGGGTGGTCAGACTGCCCTTAACTGCGCCTTAGATCTCGATCGTCACGGTGTACTCTCTAAGTACGGCGTAGAGATGATCGGTGCTCGTGCTGATGCTATCGATAAGGCTGAGAACCGTGAGCGCTTTGATAAGGCCATGAAGAATATCGGCCTCGAGTGCCCGCGTGCTGGTATTGCTCACAGCTTAGCTGAAGCTTGGGAAGTTCAAAAGGAAGTCGGTTTCCCGTGTATTATTCGTCCGTCCTTCACTATGGGCGGTACCGGTGGTGGTATTGCTTATAACCCTGAAGAGTTTGAGAACATCTGCACTAAGGGTTTAGAGTTATCCCCTACCCACGAGCTCCTCATCGATGAGTCCCTCATCGGCTGGAAGGAGTTTGAGATGGAGGTGGTCCGCGATCGCAAGGACAACTGCATTATCGTCTGCTCCATCGAAAACTTAGATCCTATGGGTATTCACACCGGTGACTCCATCACTGTAGCTCCGGCTCAGACCCTCACCGATAAGGAATATCAGATCATGCGTGATGCTGCGATGGCAGTTTTACGTGAGATCGGTGTTGAGACTGGTGGTTCTAACGTTCAGTTTGGTATCAACCCTGACAACGGCCGCATGGTCATCATTGAGATGAACCCGCGTGTATCTAGATCTTCAGCTTTAGCCTCTAAGGCTACCGGCTTCCCGATCGCTAAGATTGCCGCTAAGCTCGCTGTTGGTTATACCTTAGATGAGTTAGGCAACGATATTACCGGCGACAAGACTCCAGCCTCCTTCGAGCCTGCTTTAGATTATGTTGTCACCAAGGTTCCGCGCTTTAACTTCGAGAAGTTCCCGAACTCTGATGACCGTCTCACCACACAGATGAAGTCTGTAGGTGAGGTTATGGCTATCGGCCGCACCTTCGAGGAATCCCTGCAGAAGGCTTTACGTGGCTTAGAGACCGGCAAGGCTGGTTTAGATCCACGCTTAGACATGAATAAGCCTGGTGCCCGTACTAAACTCTTATACGAGTTAGAGAATGCCGGCGCCCACAGAATTTGGTACTTAGGCGATGCCTTCCGTACCGGCTTAACTGTTGAGGAAGTCTTCGAGCTTACTAAGATCGATCCGTGGTTCTTATCTCAGATTAAAGAGATCATCGACATTGAGTTAGGCTTAGATGGCCGTACCTTAAAGTCCATTGACGCCGCTGAAATGCGTGACTTAAAGTCCCGTGGTTTCTCCGATGCCCGCTTAGCTACCTTACTCAATACCACCGAGGACGAGGTACGTGCCCGTCGTTGGTTACACGAGGTCTTCCCGACCTACAAGCGTGTGGATACCTGCGCCGCTGAGTTTGCTACCTCTACTGCCTATATGTACTCCACCTATGAGCAAGAGTGCGAGGCTAACCCGACTAATAAGCGTAAGATCATCGTTTTAGGTGGTGGTCCTAACCGTATCGGTCAGGGTATCGAATTCGATTATTGCTGCGTTCACGCCTCCATGGTTTTACATGAGGACGGCTTTGAGACCATCATGGTTAACTGCAACCCTGAAACCGTCTCTACTGACTATGACATCTCCGATCGTCTCTACTTTGAGCCGGTAACCTTAGAGGATGTTTTAGAAATCGCCCGTATCGAGAAGCCTGAAGGTGTAATCGTACAGTTTGGTGGTCAAACCCCGCTGAAGCTTGCTAAGAAGCTCGAGTGTGAAGGTGTACCTATCATCGGTACTAGCCCAGATGACATCGATAGAGCCGAAGATCGTAAGCTCTTCCAGGAAATCGTCAATAAGCTAAAGCTCAATCAGCCGCGCAACGGTACCGCCATGTCCTTACCTCAGGCCATCGCCTGCGCTAAGGAAATCGGTTATCCGTTAGTAGTACGTCCTTCCTACGTTTTAGGTGGTCGTGCTATGGAAGTTGTTTATGATGAGGACGATCTCATCCACTACTTCAATGAAGCTGTTAAGGTTTCTAATAAATCTCCAGTACTCTTAGATAAGTTCTTAGATCACGCCACTGAGATCGACGTTGACGCTGTAGCTGACGGTGAGGATGTCATTATTGGCGGTATCATGGAGCACGTTGAGGAGTGCGGTGTCCACTCAGGTGATGCTTCCTGCGTCTTACCGCCTTGGCACTTAAGCGAAGAGATCAAGGCTCGCTTAACTGAGATCTCCAAGGAATTAGCTCGTGCTCTCAATGTTAAGGGCCTCATGAACGTACAGCTTGCTGTCCGTGAAAATGAGATCTACCTCATTGAGGTTAACCCGCGTGCTGCCCGTACTGTACCGTTCGTATCTAAGGCCACCGGTTTAGCTTTAGCTAAGATCGCCGCCCGTGTCATGACTGGCAAGAGCTTAAAGGAACAGGGTATTACCACTGAGGTGATCCCGCCTTACTACTCTGTTAAGGAAGTAGTATTACCTTTTGCTAAGTTCCCAGGCTCTGATCCTTTATTAGGACCTGAGATGCGTTCTACCGGTGAGGTTATGGGTACTGCCGCCCTCTTCCCTGAGGCCTATGCTAAGGCTGAGTTAGGCGCTAAGTCTCCGGTTATCCGTGAGGGTACCATCCTCCTGTCCGTCAAGAAATCCGATAAGGATAGACTGCCGGCTTTAGGTAAGGCTTTAGAGGCTCACGGCTTCACCTTAGAGGCTACCTCTGGCACCTATAAGACCTTAAAAGAGGCTGGTGTTAAGGTTAAGCACGTCAACAAGGTTTACGAAGGCCGTCCGAACATTCTTGACTTCATCAAGAGTGGCAAGTACAGCTGGATCATCAATACCACTGAGGGTCGTCAATCTGTATTAGATTCTCGTGAGTTACGTCGTAGCGCCTTACGCTATGCTGTAGCCTACACCACCACCTTAAATGCAGCCTTCGCTTGCATTGAGGCTCTCCCTGAGGATGAGTATCGCAATGTTCATTCCTTACAGGAGTTACACGAGATCGTCAGAAAGTCTCAGAACAAGGCTTAATTAGCTAAATTTCTACATACGCGGATTTTGTAAGTTTTTTATGACACGGCAATCCGCTAATATTAAAAGTCC
>USBR01000023.1 GCA_900552905.1 uncultured Succinatimonas sp.
TTTTTTTACTATAAATAAGTCTAAGCGTAAATATCAGTAAATAAAAGTAGTGCGTCATTTAAAAATTCGGCCCTGTATAAGTTGCACTTTAACTAATAAAATCTCAGCGTAATGACAGTTTATAAAAAGCGACTATCATCTTAAGTGGAATATAGATTTTGAGGTTATAAATGGCTAGATCTTTAAAAGTTACCGTCGCTATGGATTCATATAAAGGCTCACTGTCAGCATATGCAGCTGGCGAAGCCGTGAAAGCAGGAATTTTACGCGCTTGTCCTCAGGCTGAGGTTTTCAACGTGCCAATTTCCGATGGCGGTGAGGGTTTAATTGCATCTTTAAAGGACAGCTTAATTCCGCAAGGTTATGCTGAAGCTCAACAGTCCGTGATGGGGGCTTATCAGGAAGCAACAGAAGCTGTTTTTTTAAAGAATCATGATAGGGCGCTAGTGGAGATGGCCAGTGTCTGTGGTCTTTACAAATATGAAAGATCAAATCTCAATGTCTTTAATACCACTACTTATGGTTTAGGTGAGCTCATTTTACATATTTTAAGCCAAGGCATTCATAAAATTACCCTAGGTCTTGGTGGCAGTGCGACTAATGATGGTGGTGCCGGTATGGCTCAGGCTTTAGGCGCTCAATTTTATGATAAAAGCGGGGTTTTGATGAAAGCTCCGCTACTTTCAGGCGATCTCATCAAGATCGGGCGTATTGAGCTTAAAAATCTCCATACAGATCTCGCTTTATTAGAGCTTAATTGTTGCTGTGATGTGCAAAATCCGATGATAGGGCCTCAGGGAGCAAGTTATATCTTTGCTCAACAAAAAGGCGCTGTAGCGGCAGATTTAGAGCTTTTAGATTTAGGTATGCAAAATTATGTTAAAGCTTTAAAAGAGGCCTTTTTAGAAGATTACTCTAAAGTTTCCGGAAGTGGCGCTGCCGGAGCTATTGGTGGGGGCTTGATGTATTTCTGCAAGGCTCATTTAAGATCTGGAATCGATAATGTTTTAGATCTGCTAGGTTTTGATAATTTTGTAAAGCAAAGCGATCTTCTGATTGTCGGTGAGGGACGTACCGATAGGCAGACTCTAAATGGAAAAGCCCCGGTGGGAGCGGCTTTGCGTGCGCAAAAATATGGAATCCCGGCTATTGCTATTAGTGGTGGTATTGAAGGGGGCATTTCTGAATTTGCTTCGTGCAATATTCACGCTTTATTTTCTATCTGTAATGCGCCTTTAGCTTTAGAGGAGGCGCTGAGGCAGGCGTCTGAGCTTTTAGAAGAACAGGCGTATAACGTTATGAAGGCAGTGACTCTTTTAAATTAGTGAAAAAACGCTCCCTAAGGAGCGTTTTAAATTAAGTCTAAAGCTTTTTAAGTCTTAGAACAGGCCAAACTGAGACAGCATAATGCAGACAATTAAGGCCGGGCAGACAAAGCGGACTAAGAATAAGAACGGCTTTAACCAAATAAAGCGTACCTTGCCATAAGAGGTAAGCTCAGTCCACAGCTGACGGGTGGTCAGCTTCCAACCTACGAATAAAGCAGCGCCAGCACCAGTGAGCGGTAATAAGAGCTTAGCGGTGACATAATCAACAAAGTCAAATAAGCTCATACCAAAGAACTTAGTTTCCCAAGGTCCTAAGGATAAGGAGCAAGCAATACCGAAGGTAGTAGCAAGTACGGTGACATAGATAGCTGCACGGTGACGGGTAATACCAAAGGTCTCAGCGACGAAGGCAGTGGATACCTCATGTAAGAAAATGGTAGAGGTAAGAGCTGCCACGAAGAGCAGGACGTAGAACATCAACGGAGCTAACCAAGCTAAGAATGGTAATGTGCTGAGAGCTGAGTTAAAGACGTTAGGTAAAGCGACGAAGACTAAACCGGCGCCATATTGTGGCTCCATACCAGCAACAGAGAATACAGCCGGGAAGATGATGATACCGGATAAAACTGCAACTAAGCTGTCCATGACGGCGATGGAAATGGCAGTATTATTGAGGTTAACATCACGTCTGAAGTAGGAGGCATAGGTGATAAGACCCATACCGATACTCAAGGAGTAGAAGCACTGACCTAAGGCTGATAAGAATACTGACGGGGATAGATCTTCAAATTTAAAGGAGAAGATAAATTTATAACCCTCAGTGGCACCCGGCATAAAGAAGGCGAAGATCGCCAGCAGGATCATGATGATAAATAAGCCCGGAATTAAGAGCTTAGCGGATCTCTCAATACCGCCTTGAACACCTGAAACTACGACAAAGTGGCACATACCGGAGACAATGAAGAGGCAGATCAAAGGCTTCCACGGGTCGGCAATAAAGCTTGTGAAGTGATCGCCAAAGGCCTGAGCGGCATCGGCACTTGCACCCATAGCGACGAAATTACCAACTAAGGCATCCCAAACGTAATAAAGTACCCAGCCTACAACTACGTTATAGTAGCAGAAGATACTGAAGGCAATGATTACAGATAAAGGACCTATCCACTTCCATAAGGTATTAGGGGCTAAAACTCTATAGGCATTACCAACGTTTGCACGGGCATGTCTACCGATAGAGAATTCGGAAATTAAGAGAGGAATACCGAAAATAGCGATACATAAGAAGTAGACTAAAATGAAGGCACTACCGCCATTTTGGCCTGCTTGGGTGGGGAAACGCCAGATATTGCCAAGACCAATTGCAGAGCCGGCTGCGGCTAACAGACCGCCAATCTTGGTGGCAAAACCGACTCTTGAGTATTTGCTCATGTGGTTCTCCAAAAAAATACAGCTACTTTTTGGGGTAGCTGCAGATTACTTTGAAGCTTTTAAAGCTTGTTAAATATTTGCGGGATCTGAAAAAAAGGCACGTCTTCCCGCACTAAAAATACAAGCCTACATTGTCAATGTAGGGCATGTATATGTCAAGCTCTATTTTGCTCTAATGTGAACTATAAGCCTAAGGCAGGTTTAATCATTTCACACCAAGCGTGGATACGCTCGTCGGTAAGTTCAGGCTGATTATCTTCATCGATAGCTAAGCCGACGAAATGATCGTGATCTAAAAGCGGTAAGGGGCTGGTGAAATCATAACCGGTGGTGGGCCAGAAGCCGATAAATTTAGCACCGCGGTACTGGAAGGTTTCATAGAGCATACCCATACCATCTAAGAAGGTATCAGGATAACCGACCTGATCGCCGGTACCAAAGAGAGCTACGGTCTTGCCGTTGAAGTCCATAGCCTGCAGTTTCGGCATGAAGGCATCCCAATCTTCCTGAAGTTCACCGATACTCCAGGTAGAGGTGCCGATGATGAGTAAATCATAATCGTTCATGCGCTCGCCGTCCTTACTGATATTGTAAAGGTCGACATTTTCTGCACCCAATTCTTTTACGATTTTCTCAGCAACAATTCCGGTAATGCCAGTATAGGTACCGTAAAACAGGGCAATTTTCTTCATATGGTAAATCCCTTAATATTTATTTTAAAAAATAAATCCCTCAACTTTCGTCGACATTATATTTAAGCTTAGCGATTTTTTCGCGCTTGTTGCTAACCTTTATCAGGAAATTTCGCGGAGCTCTCATTTATTGATAATTTAAAAAAAGAGACAGTACTAAAATAGTTACTAATAATTTAATAAAGCATCAAAGAGGACAATATGTCAGACTACGTAGTTGATGAATCCCGCTTCATGATTCCAGATGAGCATGAGACTGTTACTTGGTTTGCTGAGGGTACCGAATTACCCTTTGGCCTGACTTTTTCTGAGAAATTAGAAGGTCAGGATGTGTGGCAATTATATGCAAGTGAAGATTCTAAATATTTAATTTTGGCAGTAAAGGAAGCCTTAGGACAGAGATGGCTTGATGAAGGCTTATGCCGTGAAGGTACTTTGTATAAGCTAAATCATCAAGGTGAGAATTATTTCCTGTTAATTTCACCTGCCTCGATGCGTATCTGTGAGGTTACCTCCATCCGTGCTAAGGGTTCTTTACACACTGCCTTAGCTTTTTATAGCGCCATGAAGAATAGCCGTATTCACAATACTGAGGCTAATTTACGTGATGGTTTATACTGCCAGCTTTTATCGGTGATCTTGCCTATCTATTCAAGCATTCCTAAAGTCTCCGATCGCGCTTTATTCTTAAATATCTTAAGAGGTAAAAACGATCCTGAGAATCTGAGCTCTCCTGAGGAATTACCCGGGGGCCTGCCATGGTTTATCTGCAAGCAGTTCTTAAAGGAGCACGGTTATGAGCTTAGCGATGCTGAGCTTTACTTACAAAGTGGCGAGAGTGTCGATGACTTCTTTGAGCTTAAACATCAAGATGCTAATGTCTTAGGCCCGCTCATCATCCACAATCACTATCAGGTTTTTGATACCGATAGCGATAAATACATTTTATTATTTGACAGACTGTGGGCTGAGGCTTTGCTCTCAACCACTTTAATCAGCCAAATCAATGTCGCCTCCATCGCTTTAGCCGGTCAAATGGTTTATGCCCTGACTTTCAAAAAGCGTGAGACCTTAGAGTGTCTGAGTGATCGTGTTTATGGCTTAGATGAGCACAGTGTCATTGAATTAGCTCAGGCTATCAGAAGAACCCGTGCTGCCTGCCCGAAAGCGCGTCTTCACGATGCCCTTTATGCTAAGTCTTTAGGCGTATTATTACCGGAATCTTTCTTAGAGAGCGATGTTAATGATGCCTCTCTCATGCAGAAGATTGCTTGGGATGGACCTTTTGCAATGGCCCCGATCTTAGATGATATCCGTGAGGATGCGGTCTTAATTGCAAAAAGCTAAAGAACCTTAATAGAAATGATAAAGCCCCGCAGTAGCGGGGCTTTGTTGTTAGTGATTGGCTAATTAGGCTTTGCCCTTAGCCTTAGTGATAGCATCGATCTTAGCTTGCTGTTCTGCGGCGATCTTAGCTTTTTCTTCAGCCGAGATATACTTAGTGAAATATCTCATGATGAGAACGAAGAAGATCGGCACGAAGAAAATGGCTAATACGGTAGCGGTGATCATACCACCGATAACGCAGATACCGATTTCGTTACGACCAGCGGCACCGGCACCAGAGCTGAGTGCTAACGGTAATACACCTAAGATGAAGGCCATGGAGGTCATTAGGATCGGACGGAAACGCAGACGTGAGGCCTGAACTACGGCATCAGATAAGCGCATACCGCGATCATAAAGATCCTTGGCGAATTCAACAATCAAGATGGCGTTCTTAGCGGATAGACCTACTGTCGTCAATAGACCTACTTGGAAGTAAACGTCATTTGACAGCACTGTTCTTACCGGCACGTACTGCGTGAGGAGTGCGGCTAAAACTGCACCGACAATACCTAAAGGTACGACGAGCATTACAGCAAACGGAATTGACCAGCTTTCATAGAGAGCGGCTAGAGATAAGAATACGATGAGTAAGGATACGGCATAGAGCATCGGACCTTGATCACCGGCGAGCTTCTCCTGATAGGAAGCACCGTTCCAGGCAATGCTATAACCTAAAGGTAAAACCTCGTTGGCAATACGCTGCATTTCCGCCATGGCCTCACCTGAGGATACACCAGGAGCGGCAGCACCTTGAATATTGACGGCAGAAACACCGTTAAAGCGCTGTAAGCTCGGCGCACCATAGGTCCATTCGGCGGTAGCAAAGGCACTGAAAGGTACCATCTCACCTAAATTATTCTTAACGTACCACTTGTGAAGGTCATTTTCGGTCATACGGGCATCGGCTTCAGCTTGGATATAGACCTTCTTAATACGGTTTCTATCCATGAAGTTGTCGATATAGGCAGAACCCCAAGCCGTAGATAAGGTGGTATTGATATCAGAAACGGTCAGACCTAAGGACATGGCCTTTTCATAATCAATATTGAGCTTAAGCTGCGGACTATCATCCTGACCGTTAACACGCACCTGAGTTAACAGCGGGGACTGCTGTGCGGCGTAGATATAATCGTTACGGACCTGAATGAGCTTTTCATGACCGGCACCGGCGACATCCTGTAAGTAGAGGTCGAAACCTGAAGCGGTACCTAATTCCGGAATAGCCGGAATATTGAAGGCATAAGCTAAACCTTCACGAATGCCTAAAAGCGGCATGATGGCGCGGTTAGCAATACTATCAACGTGCTGATCAGCTCTCTGACGTAAGGACCAATCCTTCATCTTAATAAAGCCCATACCCATGTTTTGGCCCTGACCTGCAAAGGAGAAGCCGGATACGGTCAAGATACTCTCAACATTTTCCTTTTCGGTAATTAAGAAATAATCCTGAATCTTATCTAAGACTATATTGGTTTTCTCAGAGGTAGAACCTGCCGGCAAATTGGCCATGGTCATCAAAACACCCTGATCCTCGGTAGGGAGGAAGGAGGTAGGAATGCGCATGAAGCAATAGCCTAAGGCAAAGCAGATGACAGCATAATAGAAGAGATGTCTCTTAATCTTGTGGACAATCTTACGAACGTGGTTTTGATAAGCAATAGAGGTGAACTCGAAGAACTGATTCCACCAAGTTAAAAGCTTACGTACCGGGGACCATAAGGTATCAAACAGACGATTGATAGCGCTAAAGAGGGTCTTTTTCTCTTCCTTTTTGTCGTTAGGGTTCTCGAGCATGGAAGCGCACAAAGCCGGAGTTAAGATAATGGCGATGAGCACTGACAGCACCATAGCGGAGACAATGGTGATGGAGAACTGACGATAAATAATACCGGTAGAGCCACCGAAGAAGGCCATCGGAATAAATACGGCAGACAGTACCAAGGCAATACCGATCAGAGCACCGGTAATTTCCTCCATGGAAATAATGGTGGCCTGTTTAGGATTGAGCTCGGGATGCTCTTTCAAAATACGTTCGACGTTTTCTACCACCACGATGGCGTCGTCAACTAATAGACCAATCGCCAACACCAAGCCGAACATAGTCAAGGTATTGATCGAGAAGCCGAGGGCGGACATGATGGCAAAGGTTCCTAACAGTACTACCGGTACGGTGATTGACGGAATCAAGGTAGCGCGGAAGTTCTGTAAGAACAGATACATGATCAAAATAACGAGGACAACAGCTTCAATGAGGGTATGGAATACCTCGTTGATGGAAACCTCAATAAATTCGGTAGTATCGTAAGGATAAACGAGTTCAGCCCACTCTGGGAAATAAGGCTCCATATCATTGATGAGAGCTTTAACCTTAGTGGCAGTATCCAAAGCGTTAGCGCCTGAGGACAGACGAATAGCGATACCGGATGCGGATTTGCCGTTGTAACGACCGTTGAAGTTATAGGTTTCAGCACCAAGCTCAACACGAGCTACATCCTTAAGACGGACCTTAGTACCATCAGGATTTACACGTAAGAGAATGTTTTCAAATTGTTCGACATTCTCTAAACGCTTCTGACCGGTAATGGTATAGGAATACATCTGACCTGGCATGGCCGGCGTACCGCCTAAGCTACCATAGGTAACCTGAGCGTTTTGAGCCTTAATGGCGGCGGCAATTTCAGAAGGTGAAATCTTTAAATTAGCCAGCTTTTGCGGATCGATCCATATACGCATAGCGTACTCAGAACCGAATACGGTCAAGGAGCCTACACCGTCAACACGGGAGAGCGGCTCTTTGATGGTACTCTCTAAAAAGTCAGAGATGTCATAGTTAGTGTGTTCATCATCCTTAGAGACTAGGGACACAACCATCAAGAAGGCATCGGTAGACTTAGAGACGTCAACACCGTTTTCCTGTACGGAAGTAGGGAGCTGCGACTGAGTCTGCTGCATCTTGTTTTGGACCTGAACCTGAGCAATATCAGCATTAGTACCCGGCTCAAAGGTAATGGTAATTTCAGAGTTACCATAGGAGTCAGAGCTTGCTGACATATACATATAACCATCAAGACCGGTCATATTCTGCTCAATGATCTGTGTTACTGAGCGCTCTACGGTAGAGGCGTCAGCACCAGGGTAGGAGGCACGAATAGAAACGGCCGGCGGCGCAATAGTCGGGTATTGCGAAATTGGTAAGGTCCACACTGCCATCGCGCCGGCAAGCATGATGACAATGGCGATCACCCACGCGAAAATAGGGCGTTCGATAAAGAAACGAGCCATGAGTTTAACTCTCCGTCAATTATTTCTTGTCAGAGGCAGAAGCGTCAGTCTTTACAGTTTCTGTTGTGGCGATCTGTACGCTAGCACCTGGACGAATCTTCTGAACATTGCTGGTGATAACCTTAGTGCCCGGGGTAAGGCCGTCAGTTACTACATAATAATTTTCAAACTGAGTGCTCAGAGTAACATTGATACGCTCAACCTTGTTCTCGGCATTGACTGCATAAACATAGGTAACGCCGTTGTTTTCACGTTGCACACCTGAGGCGATGACTACAGTGGCGTTAGGGGTAACACCCTCATTGATATCGCCGCGTAGGAACATGCCCGGTAAGAGAATGTGATCGGGGTTAGGGACGAGAGCGCGGACATTAACCATGCCGGTGGACTCATCTACGGAGATTTCAGCAAACTCTAAAGTACCCTGTAAAGGATAACGAGAGCCGTCAGAGAAGAGAATGTCGACAGTAGCCTTACCATCCTTAGTCTGCAGTTTGCCCTGATTCATCTTAGCGCGTAAGGTCAGATGCTCTTCAACAGTCTGGCCTAAGTCAACATAGATAGGGTCAAGCTGCTGAATGGTGGTCATCGGGGTGTTTTGACCGGCAGAGACTAAAGCACCTTCAGTGATATTAGATCTACTGATGGTACCGGAAATTGGAGCATAAACCTTGGTGTAGGCTAAATTGATATTAGCAGTGCGTAAAGCAGCCTGAGCTGACTCGACGGCGGCTTTAGCATTGAGGTAGGCTGCCTGAGCATCATCATAATCCTGCTTACTGACAGCTTTTTTCGCTAATAAGCTGGCATAACGAGAAGCTTTAAGCTGAGTGGTGTGAGCAGTAGCCTTAGCTGAACTGAGGTTAGCCTGAGCGGAGGCCACATTGGCCTCATAGATGGAGGGATCGATTTGATAGAGTTGATCACCCTGTTTTACAGTAGAACCTTCAGTGAAGAGGCGCTCCTGTAAAATACCGGTCACCTGCGGTCTAACTTCAGCTTTGCGGGTAGCATTAGCGCGACCTGTAAGATGAGAGATTACCGGGACATCTAAGGTGCCAACCTCAAAGACATCAACGGGCATGACCATAGCCTGCTGAGCCTGCTGCGGCTTTTCACAGCCACTGAGGGTAAGAGCTAAAGCCATAGCAAAAGGGGCGAGAAGTTTTTTATTGACTAAAGACATAAGAAGTCCTTCTGATCGCGGAAAAGTATAAGAAATAAAAAATTTTTTTAGCCTAGACCGCTTTTTTGCGATTTAGCTCAAAACTTTCCGATATTGTTTACACAAGTACTTGTAATTATAGTAAAAACAGAAATTTTTTATACTAAACAAAATGGCGGTATGTGTTTAGTATAGTTTATACATTATAGCTTTTATCTTTTTAAACATACATACATGTTTGGATGTATGTGTTAAAATTACTCAATAATTTTGTAAAAAAACTTTTTTAGTTAAAAAACGGGGATTTAACGTGGCACGACATACTCATGATGATGCACAAAAAACACGCAAAGCGATCTTAGATTCTGCCTTGCGGCTGTTCTCTCGCCGTGGTTATGAGCGCACTAGTTTATCTGATATCGCCAAATATGCCGGTGTTACCCGCGGTGCTATCTATTGGCATTTTGATGATAAGCGTGATTTATTATTAGAGTTATGTAATCGCACTGATCGTGAGCTTTTAGCAAGCGAGGCCTTAGCGCATGCCACTAAGATTGAAGAACCTAATCCTTTAGGTTGTCTGCGTAGCTGGATGCTTTCTCATTCCGATGAAAAGAGTATTCAATTTTTCCGTTCTAGCTTCTTTATCCTTTTTGGCAATATCATCCGCGGCATGGTGGGCGATGAGGAATTACAAAAGCGCTTTATGGAAATCGTCGATTTTAGACGCAGAACTTTTATGGATATTTTAAAGAACTGTATCCGTAAGGGGCAGTTGCCGGTGAACTTAGATGTTCAGGCGGCAGCTGATTATTTAATGGTCTTTATGACCGGTTATATCCACACTTTAAGAACTGAGTTTTCAGCCGATATTGTTAAAAAATATCCCTTCTATGTGGATATGGCCATCAAGGGTTTACGCAATATTACCGTAGAACTAGTAAGTGCGAACGCTCCCGTCAGCGTTTAGACCGATAGTGGCAGCATCAATGCCATATTTAGCCACATGCTCAGCAGTTGGCGGTAAGGGACGCGGCTTGCCGAAGCGGTCAACTGCTACATAGGTAAAGGAGCCCTTAGTGACTAAGCTTCTTTCGGCACGTTCGTGATTATCGCCTTCAGTGAGGTTCTTTACCCAAATTTCCAGTTCAACTTTAAGTGAAGTGCGGCCTAAATGGCTACAGCGGCCATAACAGCAGACTACATCGCCGACACTTACGGGATGCATAAAGGACATAGCATCCACAGCGACGGTAACGATACGGCCACAGGCGATTTCGCGAGCTAAAATGGCGCCAGCAATATCCATCTGCGACATGATCCAACCCCCGAAGATATCTCCAGCAGGATTAGTATCACCGGGCATAGCTAAGGTGCGTAAGAGTAAATTTCCAGATGGGGCCTTAGGGGTATTTGTATCTTTCATATAAATTAGGTGCTAAGACCGCTGTTGTTACAAGGTACTAAGCACGCTCTCCTTTCTAATGTAAGTTAAAAAGTTTTTTGACCTTTAAATCTTATATAAGGTTTTAAATGCAGATGTGACTTAAAAGGCCTTTTATTGAGTATATATTGCCCATGCTTAATTTAATAGAAAAAAGCGTATTGCCTCTTTTGTTTACTTGATATTTTAGGCTCTAGTGTTAGGATTTAATGATTATTAGTTGCCAACATAAGGGATATTTAGCGTGAAAATCGACCCGCAATTACAGATGAAGCATCTTTTAGGGGTGTCAAGAAGCTTTGCCTTGACTATTCCTATGCTTCCCGAGCCTTTAGAAGATTATATTGCTAATACTTATTTGTTGTGCCGTATTGCTGATACCGTTGAGGACGATCCGCAAACTGTAGCTGAGCATAAAATTCCATGGCTTAAGTCCTTTGCTAAATTCGCTTTAGGCAATTTTGGGGATGAATTGAGTTTATTAGCGCTACATCATCAGGCTTTAGAGCTCACCCATGGTGCCATTGCACAAGAGCGCCTTTTAATCGAGGATATGGTAGCGGTAATTGAAAGAACCGCTTCTTATCCGCCGAAAATCAAGCAGATTTTAGGTAAGGGTGTCAGTATTCTCGCCTTTGGTATGGCTAAAAGTCTTGATGGCTTTGAGATTAAAGATCGCAATGATGTCGATCATTATTGTTATTTTGTCGCGGGGGTTGTCGGTGAGTTGCTCGCGGCTTTATTTTCAGAGCACAATCATAAAATTGATCGTGAAGCCCTCATGGCCTTAGCCGTAAGTTTTGGAGAGGGTTTGCAACTGACTAATATCCTCAAAGATCGAGCCGTAGACGCTAAAAGAGATGTAAGTTTTCTGCCTAAGGGTGATGCTGTGAGTATCGAGCAGGAGTATTTATCCTTATGTCAGGGGCATTTAGATGATGCTTTAGATTTTATCTGTAAAATCCCGGCTGTAGAAAATGGCATCAGACGTTTTTGCTATATAAATATTCTAATGGCTACAGCTACTTTGAAAAAAATAAGCAAAAACAGTCAACAAGGAGCTTTGAGTCTTAAAATAAGTCGCCGTCAGGTAAAAATATTATTAGGCTTAGGCTCATTGTGTATCAAATATAACTGGAGTACGCGCCTATTATTTACTTTAGTAAGTAATAATGTGCCAAGAATAAGACGCTCAGCTTCTGAGCTTTGTTGTAAGGTTTCATGGTGGAATAAAGATATTTCCGCAATCATGTTTAAGGACAGTATTTGATGTTATTGCGTTTTTTTAAACAGCCCTTATTAGCCGCTGTGGCTTTAGGTTTAATGTTTATCTCCACAGTCGCTACGGCTTCTGATATTCAAGCTTCAAGATTTATTGAGGGGCGCGATTATGAGGTCAAAACTCAGACTCGTACTCCAAACAATGAAATTCGTGAGTTCTATTCTTATTGGTGCGGTCATTGCTTTGGCATGCAGGGCGTCTTTGAGCAATTAGCTCAGCATGTGCAGGGCCGTGCGGTTTTAGTGCGCAATCCCGTAGGAATTTTAGGCGGTGAGGCAGGAAAGAGGTCTGTAAATGCCTATGCTGTAGCTAAAATCTTAGGCATTGAGGATGAATTCAATCAGATGCTTTTTGAAAATATCCATGAGAAAAATTTAATTCCAGAGACTTCTGAAGACTTTGTGGAGATCTTCAAAAGTTTAGGTGTGCCTGAGAATCTCTATAAAAAGGAGCAAATCGCTTTCCCGACTATAGGTTTAGTCGGCGAGTATGAAAAGTGGTTTGAAAAGTCAGGTATTGATGCTGTGCCGGAGATTTTTATTAACGGTAAGTATTTAGCAAAGCTTGATAATATCGAGTCCATTGAAGATTTTAATGCGCTTATCGATTATCTCTTAACTCTGCCTTAAGTTTTCTACTAAAGGCCCGAAAGCGGGCCTTTAGCCATGGTTTTTAAGCTTCTTTTTTCTCTTCAAGCTTTGTCTTTTCGGGATGTTTTTGATTAAAGACTTCCTGATGCCATTTCTCTAATAGCTCATCTTTTTTAGCCCATAAATCACGAGCTTCCATGGTCATACGATGCTTATATTCCTTATCGGTAAGATAATCACCGCAATACTCAGGTGAGGATTTGATGATCTCGATATTTACATAAACAGTCTTCATGCGGCCTTTTAAGAGCTCAATAAAGGGCTTTTGAGTATTGTCAGGATAGAAGAGGGTAGTGTTGTAAATATAATCGATCTTATCGGCAATCTGACCTAGAGCCATAGCAAAGGAGGCAGCCTTTGGCGGCATCAGATGTTTATAAGGAGATTTGGCTGCCTTAGCTTTTTCCTTAGTATAACGGGTACCTTCAAGGAAGTTGATGAGGGCTGTCGGTGCCATAGCTAAGCGTTTGCAAGCTTTACGGGTAGTCTCTAAATCCGCAGTTCTTAAAGCGGGATTTTTTAATAATTGTTCACGGCTATAACGGCGTAAAAACGGCATTCCTAAGGCATAGCAAGCTAAACCGACAAAGGGGATATAGATGAGCGAATGCTTCATAAAGAATTTAGTAGTAGGGATCTTGCCGTGATAGATCATGCCGATAAAGAGGATATCGACCCAGCTTAAGTGATTTGAAACCACAATGCAGGATTTAGCTGAATTGAGAATGTCATCGCCTTGAATATGCCATTTAATATCATTAGTTAAGGCAATGATGAGGCGATTGTTGAAAACCCATGCTTTATAGAGGTAGTAATTGCATTTTTCGATGCAGATGATCACGGCCTTAAAGGGCAAAATAAAACGGACAATGCCCAAAAGCATGATGGGAATGGCGATGATAACAGAGTTTGCCGGAATCAATATCAAATTGATGATAAGTAAAAGCGGCGCAGGTAAAAAAGCCAGCATGTGCAGATCCTGAAAAAGTAAAGGAACAAATTTTAAAACTCTTCTATTTTACCAATTTTTTATCTAGATATGATTTTTTCAAATTTTAGAACATAAGATGCAATGTGTTCCGTTTTTTGATATATAATCACAATCAATAAGCCATGCGATCTTAGTTCACAGTTTATGAATAATATCGGTGCTAAACTCGCAAAGGTAAATTATAAAAAGACTATAAAATCGGGATTACTGGTTTTAGCTAAGATTATTTAATTGCAATTGAGGTTACAAAAATGGCCGATAATACCAAGTACATTTGGTTCAACGGAAAAATGGTTCCATGGGAGCAGGCTACTGTTCACGTTACTGCTCACGCCTTACATTACGGTTCAGCCGTATTCGAGGGTATTCGTGCTTATGCTACTAAGCAAGGTCCGCAGATTTTCCGTTTAAAAGAGCACATTGACCGTTTATTTAACTCTGCTCGTATCTATCGCTTCCCTATTGCTCAGACTAAGGAAGAGATCATGGATGCTTGCAAGAAGGTTATTTCCGAGAACGGCTTGGATTATGGCTATATCCGTCCTTTAATCTTCATGGGCGCTGTCGGTTTAGGCGTTAAATTCCCTAAGGGTTCTGTAGCTGAGGCTATGGTTTGCGCTATGCCTTGGGGTGCTTATTTAGGTGAAGAAGGCTTAAAGAAGGGCGTTAAGGTTTGTGTTTCTTCTTGGCGTCGTTTAGCTCCGGATACTATTCCGACTGAGGCTAAGGCTGCTGGTAACTACCTCTCCTCTATCTTGATTGCCAATGAGTGCACCAATAATGGTTACACTGAGGCTATTGCCTTAGACTTCAACGGTTATATTTCCGAAGGTTCAGGCGAGAACGTCTTCTTAGTTAAGGATGGCGTCATCTACACCGCTCCGTTCACCTCTGGTTTATTACCTGGTATTACTCGTGATTCCATCATCACCATTGCTAAGGACTTAGGCTATGAAGTTCGTCAGCAGCCGATTCCGCGTGAGATGGTTTACCTTGCCGATGAGATCTTCTTCTCCGGTACTGCAGCTGAGATTACCCCGATTGCCTCTGTTGATGGCATCGATGTAGGTCCTGGTTATAGAGGTCCGGTCACCGAGAGATTACAGAACGCCTTCTTCGATGTCGTTAAGGGCAATGTTGAAGACAAGTACGGTTGGCTGACCCCGGTAAAATAATTATTACCGTAAGCTGATTTCTAAGACCCACTACTTGTCTTTAAGCAGTGGGTTTTTATTTAAAAAAAAGGATTCTTTTCTATGTCAAATAATTATCGTTCTAAGGTTACCTACGAAGGTAAGATCATGGCCGGTGCCCGTGCTTTATGGAAGGCTACTGGTGTAAAGGATAGCGATTTTGGTAAGCCTATCATCGCTGTGGCTAATTCTTTCACTCAGTTTGTACCAGGTCACGTCCATCTGCATGATATCGGTCAGCTCGTAGTCAAAGAGATCGAGAAGGCCGGCGGTATTGCCAAGGAATTCAATACCATCGCCGTTGATGACGGTATTGCCATGGGACACACGGGCATGCTCTATTCTCTGCCAAGCCGCGATATTATCGCAGACTCTGTTGAGTACATGACCAATGCCCACAAGGCTGATGCCTTAGTTTGCATTTCTAACTGCGATAAGGTTACCCCGGGTATGCTCATGGCGGCAATGCGCCTCAATATTCCGACCATTTTCGTCTCTGGTGGCCCTATGGAAGCTGGCCGTATGCAGGGCTGTGATTATAAGGTTGATCTTATCGACGCTATGATCGTTTCAGCTGAGCCTAATGTCACTGACGAAGAAGTCAATGCTGTAGAGTCGGCCGCTTGCCCGACCTGTGGTTCTTGCTCTGGTATGTTCACCGCTAATTCCATGAACTCTCTGACTGAGGCTTTAGGTTTATCCTTACCGGGTAATGGTTCCTTAGTTGCCACTCATTCTGAGCGTCGTGGTTTATTTGTTAAGGCCGCTCACCGTATTGTTGAGATGGCTAAGGCTTATTATGAGCAGGGTGATGAGTCCGTATTACCGCGTTCTATCGCCACTAAGAATACCTTTGAAAACGCCATGTGCTTAGATATCGCTATGGGCGGTTCTACTAATACTGTTTTACACATTTTAGCTGTAGCTCAGGAAGCTGGTGTTGATTTCACCATGCAGGATATCGACAGATTATCTCGTCATGTTCCGCATATCTGCAAGATGTCTCCTTCCACTCACGAGTGGCATATGGAAGATCTCCACAATGCCGGCGGTATTATGAACATCATGGCCGAGCTTAAGAACAAGGGCTTACTCCACAATGACAGCCGTACTGTTTTAGGCATGAGCATCGGTGAGCAGATCGACAAGTACAATATTAAGACCACTACTGACGAAGAGATTAAGAAGTTCTATTCCGCTTGTGCCGGTGGTCGTTACAATATTCAGGCCTTCTCACAGAGCAATTATGTCGACAAGCTTGATACTGACAGAACTGATGGCTGTATCCATGACTTTGAACACGCCTATTCTAAGGATGGCGGTTTAGCTGTGCTTTACGGTAACTTAGCTGTTAATGGCTGTATCGTTAAGACTGCTGGTGTCGATGAGTCCATCTTAAAGTTTGTAGGTCCGGCCCGTATCTTTGAAAGCCAGGAAGAAGCTGTTGAAGGTATCTTAGGCGGTAAGGTTAAGGCCGGTGATGTCGTCATCGTCCGTTATGAGGGTCCGCGCGGCGGTCCGGGCATGCAGGAGATGTTATACCCGACTTCCTATATTAAGTCTGTAGGTTTAGGTAAGCAGTGTGCTCTCATTACCGATGGTCGTTTCTCCGGCGGTTCATCAGGCCTTTCCATCGGTCACGTCTCACCTGAGGCTGCTAACGGTGGTAATATCGGCCTCTTAGAAGAGAACGATATGATTCAGATCGACATCCCTAACCGTACTATTAAGATGTGCGTCAGCGATGAAGAATTAGCTAAGCGTCGTGAAGCTATGGAAGCTTTAGGCAAGAAAGCCTGGCAGCCTAAGCATCGTGATCGCGAGGTTTCCTTCGCCCTGAAGGCCTTTGGTAAGCTTGCCTCTAGTGCCGATAAGGGTGGTGTCCGTGATCGTTCTAAGTTAGAAGGACTGTAATCAATATGGCTGAAAAGATGCTTGATGCTCAGGGGTATATGCAAAAAATCTTGCTAGCTCGTATTTACGATCTAGTTAAGGTTACTCCTTTGCAGCATTTGGACACTCTGTCCGATCGATTAGGCGTAAATGTGCATTTAAAGCGTGAGGATTATCAGAAGATCCACTCCTTTAAGCTACGTGGCGCCTATAACATGATTAAAAACCTCTCTGAGGCGCAGCTTAAGGCCGGTATTATTACCGCCTCTGCCGGAAATCACGCTCAGGGTGTAGCTTTATCCGCTCAGAAATTAGGTATTAAGGCCGTCATTGTCATGCCGACCTCTACTCCTGATTTAAAGGTAGATGCTGTACGTCATTATGGTGCTGAAGTAGTGCTCTATGGTGATAGCTTCGATGAGTCCTATGCTTATGCACAGTCCTTATCTAAGAAGAAATCCCTGACCATGATTCCGCCTTTTGATGATCCCGATGTCATCGCCGGTCAAGGTACCATTGCCCATGAGATCATAGGTCAGCTTGATTCTATTGACACCATTTATGTTCAGATCGGTGGCGGTGGTTTAGCTGCCGGTATTGCCGTCTATATTAAGACCTTATTGCCAGATGTCCGGGTTGTCGGTGTTGAGGCTGAGGGTAGCGCGAGCATGCAGGCGGCTTTACGAGCTGGTAAGCCTGTAGATATCGGTTATGTTTCGCACTTTGCCGATGGTGTTGCAGTACGCAAAGCCGGTAGCGAGACTTTCAGAGTTTTAAGCAAGTATCTTGATGATATTGTTACCTGTTCTAACGATGAGATCTGTGCTGCCATGAAGGATATCTTTGATGATACCCGTGCTATTGCCGAGCCCAGTGGTGCTTTATCCTTAGCAGGCTTAAAGAAATATGTGCGTGAGCACAATATTCACTCTGGCAATCATGTCGCCGTGCTCTCAGGTGCTAATGTGAAGTTCCATACTCTGCGTATGGTCGCTGAGCGTTGCGACGTCGGTGAAATGACTGAGGGTATTTTATCTGTGGAGATTCCAGAAGCTCGCGGAGCCTTCTTAAACTTCACAAAGTCCTTAGGTTCTAGAACTGTAACTGAGTTTAGCTATCGTTATAGTGCCGATGATAGAGCCCGCGTTTTTGCCTCAGTTGAACTTACTGATGGCAAGAAAGAGCTTAATGAGATCTCTAAGTCCTTAAAGAAGAACGGTTATTTAGTTACCGATCTTACCGATGATGGTATTGCTAAGGATCACGTCCGTTATATGGTCGGAGGTCACCCTAACCGTAAACTCAATGAGAAGCTGTTCTTATTTGAGTTCCCGGCCACCTCTAATGCGCTCGTCCGCTTCTTAGAGACCTTAGGGGATTCTTATAGTATTACGCTCTTCCACTTCCGTATTACCGGTTTAGAGTTCTGCTCAGTATTGTGCGGCTTTAATATCGCCGATCGTGAGGATGGCATTATGGACTTCATCAAGAAGATTGGCTATCCCTATGAGGAAGTTACGGCTAATACTTCCTATCAGCAGTTACTGCGCTAAAGTTAGCTCTTTACTGTAAATAAGCAAGCTGTCAGCTCCTAACTGACAGCTTTTTTTATGGCGTTTAAATAAAAAAGGCATGATTAAAAAATCATGCCTCTCAGATTTTGTAGAAAAATATTCCATAAAGAAATGCAAAAAACTACAAAATCT